>DASVPW010000013.1:0-91132 GCA_036389455.1 Beijerinckiaceae bacterium | reverse complement strand
TCGCCGTCTTCTACTTTTCGAAGGGCCGCATCGCCCTGGAGCCGAGCGACGAGTCCGGCGTCAAGATCCAGCGCTTCAACGCTTTCGAGCGCTTCGCCCACTGGATGACGGCGACCTGCTTCATCGTGCTGGCGCTGTCCGGCCTCAACTACATCTTCGGCAAGCGCCTCCTCATGCCGCTGATCGGGCCGGACGCCTTCGCAGGGCTGTCGCAATGGGCGAAATACGCCCACAACTACCTGTCCTGGCCGTTCATGCTCGGCGTGCTGTTCATGCTCGCGGTGTGGATCAAGGACAACATCCCGGACCGCTACGACTGGGCTTGGCTCCGGGCCGGCGGCGGCTTCTTCGGTGACCGGCATCCGGACGCGGCGCGCTTCAACGCCGGCCAGAAGCTCATCTTCTGGTCCGTGATCATTGGCGGCATCGCCCTGTCGGTCACCGGCATCATCATGCTGTTCCCGTTCTCGTATGCCGACATCAACGGGATGCAGTGGGCGCAGTACATCCACGCCGTCGTCGGCGTGATCCTGATCGCCATCATGATCGCCCATATCTACATCGGCTCGCTCGGCATGGAGGGCGCCTACGATGCCATGGGCTCCGGCGAGGTCGACCTCGCCTGGGCGCGCCGCCACCACCGCGCCTGGGTCGAGGAGCAGCAGGCCAAGACCGCCAGCGGCCGCCAGCCCGTCGGCGGCTCGACGGTTCCGGCGGAGTAGACTCCCTCTCCCGCTTGCGGGAGAGGGTTGGGTGAGGGGGGAGTCCGGGTGGCCCTCACCCGGTCGCTTCGCGACTCGACCTCTCCCGTTGCACGGGAGAGGTAAATGCGCGTGATCGGTCTTGCCGGATGGAGCGGGGCGGGGAAGACCACGCTTGTCCTCAAGCTCATCCCGGAGCTGAACCGGCGCGGGGTCGTGGTCTCGACGGTCAAGCACGCCCACCACGCCTTCGATATCGACGAGCCCGGCAAGGACTCCTTCGAGCACCGCGCCGCCGGCGCCCGGGAGGTGCTGGTCGCGTCCGAGCGGCGCTTCGCGCTCATCCGCGAATTGCGGGGCGAGCCCGAGCCCGGCCTCGCCGCACTCCTCGCCCGCCTTTCCCCGGTCGACCTCGTCATCGTCGAGGGCTTCAAGGCCCAGGCCCACCCGAAGATCGAGGTCCACCGCGCCGCGAACGGCAAGCCGTTCCTCTTCCGCGACATCCCGAACGTGCGCGCCATCGCGGCCGACGGCCCGGTGCCCGACGCCCCCGTTCCGGTCCTACCCCTCGACGACGTCGCCGCCATCGCCGACACCGTGCTCGCGTTGGCGGAGCCGCTGGCCGAGGTCCTCGGCAGGATCATCTCCGCCGAAAAATCCTCCTCCATGCGATCGACGGACGAGCCTCGACGGTAATCATCGGGTCTTTCCGAGCCTCTTGTCCCAGTTCCCAGGCCTCGCCCGCCCTTGACCTCGCCCCCGCCGCGCCCGACAGGGAGGGCGTGGCCCAGCTCTCGAACGACTGCTTCGCCTTCGGCGGCGAGCTCATGTCCGTCGACGCCGCACGGGCGCTCGTCGCGGAGCGCCTGTTTCCTGTCGCAACGCGCGAGGACGTGCCGCTCGTCGAGGCGGATGGGCGGGTGCTGGCCGAGAGCATCGTCGCGCCGATCGATCTGCCGCCCTTCGACAATGCCGCCGTCGACGGCTACGCCGTGCGCTTCGCCGACCTCGGCGCGGGCGCCGGGACCGTGCTGCCGGTCGCGGGCCGCGTCGCCGCCGGCGGCACGCTTGCCGGCGCGGCCGGACCGGGCCGGGCGGTGCGCATCTTCACCGGCGCGCCGATGCCGGCGGGCCTCGACACGGTGTTCATGCAGGAGGACGTGCGCCTGGATGGCGATGCGGTCGCGCTCCCGGCTGGCCTGAAGGCCGGCGCGAACCGCCGCCCTGCCGGCGAGGACCTTTCGCGAGGCAGTCTCGCGCTCGCTGCCGGCCGCCGGCTCTCGCCGCGGGACATCGCGCTCCTGGCGGCGCTCGGTTTCGACCGCGTGCCGGTGCGCCGACCTTTGCGGGTCGCGGTGTTCTCGACCGGCGACGAGGTCGTCTCGCCGGGCAACAGGCTCGGACCGGCGCAGCTCTACGACGCCAACCGCTTCATGCTGCGGGCTTGGCTTTCCCGCCTCGGCTGCCGCGCGACCGACCTCGGCATCCTCAAGGATGAGCCGGGCCCGCTCGCCGCGGCGCTGGCGCGCGCCGCCGCGGACCACGACCTGATCCTCACCTCCGGCGGCGTCTCGACCGGCGAGGAGGACCACGTGAAGGCGGCGGTCGAGGCCGCCGGCGCGCTGACCTTCTGGCGCATCGCCATCAAGCCCGGACGCCCCGTCGCCATGGGCGTCGTCGCGGGCAAGCCGTTCGTCGGCCTTCCCGGCAACCCCGTCGCGGTGTTCGTGACCTTCGCGCACCTCGCCCGCGCGGTCGTCGCCCGCCTCTCCGGCGAGGATTCCTGGGCGCCGCCGCGCGCCTATCCGGTGCGGGCGGGCTTCGCCTACAAGAAGAAGGAGGGACGGCGGGAGTACGTGCGGGTGCGGATCGAGGAAGGGGCCGGCGGCGCCCTCGTCGCCCGAAAACACCCGCGCGAGGGCGCGGGCGTGATCACGTCGCTGACCGAGACAGACGGCCTCGCCGAGCTGCCCGAGGCGGTCGTCCGCGTCGCGCCGGGCGAGACCCTGCGCTTCCTGCCCTACGACTTGTGACTGCGCTGATCCTCGGCGCGGCCATTCCAGCGCTGACCGACGAGGTTCTGGCCGGGATCGCCGACCCGCGTGCTCGAGGTGGAATAGGCCTGGTAGGCCGGCTCCTGCACGGAGCGCAACGCGAAGGCCGCCACGACCCCGAGCACGACCGCGGCGACGATTCCGGAAATGACGATGTTCATGGCGTTCCTCTGGGCCCGTATTGTTGCTTCTTCTAAGTCGTCATCCTGGATGGAAAGCCCGGAGCTTTCAAGCCTCAAGCGTCTCCATGGAACAGAACGAGCCGCTCCGCTTCGGCCACGTCCTCAGGCGTATTGGCGTTGAAGAAAGGGTCGACGGGCTTGTCCGGCCAGCCCGCGTGCGCGATCCCGTGCCGGGCGGTCCAGCGGTCGATCTTGCGCATGTCCTCGACGACAAGGGCGTGGCGCAGGTCGCCGCGCAGCGCGACCGGCCAGAGGCCGTTCACCGGATGGGTCTGGCCGCCGGATTCGGCGCAGGCGAGCGGCACGCCGGCCGCCGCGCGGGCCGCGTGCAGGCGCGAAACGAGGTCGCGCGGCAGGAAAGGCGAGTCCGCTGCGGCGCTGACCACCCATTCGATTCCCGGGCGGTTCGCGGCCGCCCAGTCGAGGGCCGCGAGGATGCCGGCGAGCGGCCCGGCAAAGCCCGGCACGTCGTCCGGGACGACGGCGAGGCCCGTCGCGGCGAAGCGCGCCGGATCGCCGTTGGCGTTGAGGATCAGGGCGACGCACTGAGGTTGGAGGCGCTCGATCGCCCGCTCCAGGATGGTCCGCCCGCCGATCTCCTTGAGCGGCTTGTCGCCCCCGCCCATCCGCCGGGCTAGCCCGCCGGCAAGCAGCACGCCGAGGGTGGAGGGAACCGTCAACGCTTCCTCCCGAGCGGGACGAGGCTTTCGGCCTGTCCCACGACGGGACGCATGTGATGGGCGGTGTGCTCCTCGAAAAGGCTGACGAAACGCACGGAGACGCGCCTGCTGTCGTACCTTCTCAGGAGCTGCAGCTTCGCCTTCTCGAGCGAGAAGACATGGATGCTGCGGACGTCCTTGAGCACCGTCCCGCTGAACGAGCCGTTGAAGCAGATCGGCCGGTCGAGATCGAGGATGTAGAACGGCCCTCGGCTCACGGCGGGGAATTGCCTCAAGGAGGCGGCGTCGAGCCGGCGCTCCCGGAGCGTGCCGGACAGCGTCGCGGGGCTGCCATCGTCAAGGCAGGCGGGCTGCGCCTGGGCAGCGGCCTGCGCCAGGACGAGGCCGAAAGAGGCGGCGAGGAACGGCCTTGCGCCACGGCCGAGCGCCCCGACGCGCTCACTCATCTCCGGCTCCCTTCCTCGGTGCTTCGCGCTCTCCTCCTCGACGTGCGCCCGCCGATCTCCTTGAGCGGCTTGTCGCCCCCGCCCATTCGCCGCGTCCGCCGGCGAGGAGCACGCCAAGGGTGGGGGAGCGCCTTCCGTCATCATTCCATCATCGGCATCGTGATGTGCATCATTGTCGTCCTCATTGCCGCATCATCGCCGGGCGCTCACCCATCGCCCGCTCCCTTTCTCCGGTGCTTCGCGCTCTCCTCCTCGACGTACGAAAGATCCTGGTCGAAGACGATGCGCTCCTCGCCCGCAAGCGCGACGAAGCGCTTGCCGCGGGCGCGGCCGATGAGGGTGAGGCCCGTCTTGCGGGCGAGCTCCACGCCCCAGGCCGTGAAGCCCGAGCGCGAGACGAGGATCGGGATGCCCATGCGCACGGTCTTGATCACCATCTCGGAGGTGAGGCGGCCGGTGGTGTAGAAGATCTTGTCGCCGCCGTCCTCGCCGTGCCGGAACATCCAGCCGGCGATCTTGTCGACGGCGTTGTGGCGCCCGACGTCCTCCATGTAGACGAGGGGCCGGTCCTCTTTGGCCAGCACGCAGCCGTGGATCGCGCCCGCCTCGAGGTAGAGCGAGGGCGTGGTGTTGATGGCGTTCGTCAGCCGGTAGAGCCAGGAGGTCCTGAGCGGCGTCTTCGGCAGCGCGACCTCCTCCAGGGCCTCCATGAGGTCGCCGAAGGCGGTGCCCTGCGCGCAGCCGCTCGTCTGCGTGCGCTTCCTGAGCTTGTCCTCGAAGTCGGTGTGGCCCTCGGTGCGGACCACGACGACGGAAAGGTCCTCGTCGTACTCGACCTCCGTCACCACGTCGTCGCTCTTCAGCATGTTCTGGTTCAGCAGGTAGCCGAGGGCGAGGTACTCCGGATAATCTCCGATCGTCATCATGGTGACGATCTCCTGCGCGTTGAGATAGAGCGTCAGCGCCCGCTCGACGACGACGCCCGTCTCGATCCGTTCCCCGCGCTCGTTCACACCCGCCACGCGCTCGGTGAGGCGGGGGTCGTCCGGGTTCGGACCGATGAGTAGACCGGGGGTGTGGCGGGTCATCCTGACTTACTCGATCACGATCCGCGGCGCAGCCCGCCGCGCGCCTTCGCCGGACAGCCCCTGCCACACCCCTCGCGCGATTTCCTGGTAGATCCGCGCCTGTGGGCCGTCCGGGTCGACCGCCACGACGGGGCGGCCGGTGTCGGAGGTCTCGCGTATGGTCATGTTGAGCGGCACCTCGCCGAGGAAGGGGACGCCGAGGCGCTCGGCCTCGCGGCGGGCGCCGCCGTGTCCGAAGATGTGCGAGGTCTCGCCGCAGCGCGGGCACACGAAGGTCGCCATGTTCTCGACGATCCCGAGAATCGGCACCTCGACGCGGCGGAACATGGCGACGCCGCGCCGCGCGTCGATGAGCGCGAGGTCCTGCGGCGTCGAGACGATGACGGCGCCGGCGAGGGGCGTCGCCTGCGCCATGGTGAGCTGCGCGTCGCCGGTGCCGGGCGGCATGTCGACGACGAGCACGTCGAGCTCGCCCCAGGCGACCTCGCGCAGCATCTGCGTGATGGCCGACATCACCATCGGCCCGCGCCAGATCATCGGCGTCTCTTCCTCGACCATGAAGCCGATCGACATGACCTTCACGCCGTAGCCGTCGAGGGGCTCGAGGATGCGCCCCGACAGCACCCGCGGCTTGCCGTGCAGGCCGAACAGCTTCGGCATCGACGGGCCGTAGATGTCGCAGTCGAGCACGCCGACCTTCAGCCCCTGGGCGAGGAGCGCGAGCGCAAGGTTGCAGGCCGTCGTCGACTTGCCGACGCCGCCCTTGCCCGAGGCGACGGCGATCACGTGCTTCACGCCGGGGATGACTTGCGCCCGGGGGGAGGGGGCGTTCGCCGGCCGCCCCGGCGTGGGTTGAGGCGAGGTTGCCGGGCCTTTCCCCGCCGGGCGATCCGCCGTGAGGCTCGCGAAGACGCTAGCAGCACCGGGCAGCCCTTTCACCGCCGCCTCGGCCGCCTTCCGCACCGGCTCCATGGCGGCCGCCTCGGCAGGCTCGATCGCGATCGAGAACATCACCCGTCCGGTCGGGTCGATCAGGATCTCGGACAGACGTCCGGACGCGGCCAGGCTCTTGCCCCCGCCGGTCTCGACGGTCGCGAGCGCCTGTAAGACCTGTTCACGGGTGATCGCCAACGCTTTCTCCTGTGCCATCTCGGGCCGTCATCTATAGCGCCGGCCCGTCAAGGGTAAGAGCCGCGCCCGCGCTGAACCAAACCCCGCCTGATCCGTTGTTCCCGGACCCGACGCACACCCTGAGAGCGGCGATGCCTCAAGGCCAGAACGATCCCAATGCCCAGAAGCTGTTCGACCTGATCCGCGGCATTCGCATCTGCATGATGACAACGGAGGAGAGCGACGGCTCGCTCCACAGCCGCCCGATGTACAGCATGGAGGCGGACGAGAACGGCCACCTCTGGTTCTTCACCAAGCTCAAGAGCCCGAAGGTGGCGGAGATCGCCAAGGACCGGCAGGTCAACCTCGCCTACGCCGACCCGAACGAGCAGCACTATGTCTCGCTCTCGGGCGTTGCCGAGGTCGTGCGCGACAAGGCGCGGATCGAGGAGAAGTGGTCGGAGCCCCTGCGCACCTGGTTCCCGGATGGACGCGACGACCCCTCGCTCACCCTCATCCGCGTCAAGCCCGTGCGCGGCGAGTACTGGGACAGCCCGTCCTCGACTCTCGTGCACCTCTACGGCACCATGAAGGCCGCCCTCACGGGCCAGACCCCGACCGAGCTCGGCGAGCAGAAGAAGGTGAACCTGCGCTGAGGCGCCTGAAGGCTTCTTGAGCGGGCCACGGGACGCTCCCGGCGTCAAGCCCCGCGCGCGGCACTGTGAAGGCGGCTCTTACCGGCCAGTACCCGACCGGGCCCGGCGAGCAGGGGAAGGCGAACCTGCGCCGGGCTTTGGCCGAGATTCGCTTGAGACTCGTCGATCCTTTCTTGCTTTGGCGATGGAGGTCACGACCGGGCTGAACTTGAATTTGGGCTTGATCTTCGTGGCGACGAACCTGCCGATCGAGTCGGCTCGCATGAGCTCTCGATAGGTTCTCTCGGGCACGCCGAGGTACTTGTACACGCGGCCTTCGCGGAACTCGACCTCAAGCGTTTGGTGCTGGCCGTCATAGCCGATCGAGTTCACGGCTTCCGAGTCCACAGACTTGCGCAGCACGGTTCCTTCTCCGGACCGAGCCCTCCGGGGCGTCTACACCGGGATAACGCGCTTCCGCCGCCCTTTGGTTGCATACAGGTTGCAGAATCTCGACTGTCCGCCCGCGGACCCGGATTGACTTGACCGCCCGCCCTGATGCGAAGGTAAGGGCGGCGCCACCGTCGAGGAGCAGGCGATGGTCGACATCGCGACCCGGGTCTACAACCACACCTGGAAGATCGATCCGATCGTCCGCTCGGTGATCGACACGGACTTCTACAAGCTCCTGATGGCGCAGACGATTTTTCGGCGTCACCGGGACGTGCAGGTCACCTTCGGCATCAGGAACCGCACCACGCGCGTGCGCCTTGCCGACATCGTCGACGAGGGGGAGCTGCGCGAGCAGCTCGACCACATCCGCACGCTCAGGCTCACCCGCGGCGAGTCGACCTGGCTGCGTGGCAATACCTTCTACGGCCAGCGGCAGATGTTCTCGCCGGAGTTCATGGATTGGCTCGAGAAGTTCCGGTTCCCGGAGTACCGCCTCGAGAAGCGCGACGGGCAGTACGAGCTGACCTTCTCGGGCCCCTGGGTCGAGACCACGATGTGGGAGATCCCGGCCCTCGCGGTGCTGAACGAGCTGCGCTCGCGCGGGGTGCTGAAAGGCATGGGCCGCTTCGAGCTGCAGGTGCTCTACGCCCGCGCCATGACGCGGCTATGGGAGAAGATCGAGCGCCTGAAAGCGCTCCCCGGCCTGTCGATCTCGGACTTCGGAACCCGGCGCCGCCACAGCTTCTTGTGGCAGGATTGGTGCGTGCAGGCCATGATCGAGGGTCTCGGTCCTTCCTTCCTCGGCACCTCGAACTGCCTTGTGGCGCTGCGCCGCGAGGTCGAGGCGATCGGCACCAATGCCCACGAGCTGCCGATGGTCTACGCGGCGCTGGCGGACTCGGACGAGGAGCTGGCGCAGGCGCCCTACCGGGTGCTCGAGGACTGGCAGGAGGACTACCAGGGCAATCTTCTAGTGATCCTGCCCGATACCTATGGCACGACGAATTTCCTGAAGCACGCGCCGGACTGGGTGCCGACCTGGACCGGCATCCGCATCGACTCGAAGGATCCGATCGAGGGCGGCGAGGAGGCGATCGACTGGTGGCTGTCCCGCGGCCAGGACCCGCACGACAAGCTCGCGATCTTCTCCGACGGCCTCGACGTCGACGCTATCGTGGAGATCCATCGGCAGTTCCACGGCCGCATGCGGGTCGGCTACGGCTGGGGCACGCTGCTCACGAACGACTTCCGCGGGCTCGCCCCGAACGACGGGCTCGCGCCGATCTCCATCGTCTGCAAGGTCCTCTCGGCGAACGGCCGCCCGGCGGTGAAGATCTCCGACAATCCGACGAAGGCGATCGGGCCGAAGGCCGAGATCGAGCGCTACAAGCGGGTGTTCCACGTCGGCGTGCAGACCGCCCAGCCGGTGCTGGTGTGATTGCGGAGTGCCAGGATGAAAGTCGATCTCAACTGCGACATGGGCGAGGGCTTCGGGCCCTGGAAGATGGGCGACGACGAGGGCATGCTCGCGATCGTCACCTCGGCCAATATCGCCTGCGGCTGGCACGCCGGGGACCCCGACATCATGGTCCGCACCGCCGAGGTCGCGAAGCGGAACGGCGTCTCGATCGGCGCGCATCCGGGCTTTCGCGACCTCTGGGGCTTCGGGCGGCGCGTCATCCGCGGCGACTCGATGGAGAGCCTCGAGCGGTCGATCGCCTATCAGATCGGCGCCATGCAGGCCTGCGCGGCGCTCGCCGGCCACAAGGTCACGCACGTCAAGGCGCACGGGGCGCTCGGCAACCTCACCAACGACGAGGAGGATTTTGCCTTGGCCCTCGGGCGCGCCATCAAGGGCGTCGACCCCTCCCTCGTCATGGTGGTGATGCCGACCCTGCCGACGGAGCGCGTTGCGGAAAAGCTCGGGCTGCCGATGGCCCGGGAGGTCTTCGCCGACCGCGCCTACGACGACTCAGGCAATCTCACGAGCCGCAAGAAGCAAGGCTCGGTGCTGCACGACGCGGAGTTCGCCTCGGAGCGGATGCTGCGCTGGCTCGAGGAGAAGGCGATCGAAACCGTGAACGGCAAGCGCATCCCGGTCGAGATCGACACCATCTGCGTCCATGGCGACGAGCCGACCGCCGTCGCCATGGCGAAGACCTTGAGGGCGAAGCTCGAAGGCGCGGGGATCACGATCGCGCCGTTCGCGCGATAGCCGCACTAACTTATCTATTAGCCAATGACCTTGTCCTGCTTCGCTGCAGCCGGTCTATGTAGATGGGAGAATGAGTTTCGATGTTTTCCGTGAACTGGGTTCAATACGCAGTCGGCCACGGCGGGTTTCATAGTGGCCAGATGAGTGCCAGCGACGGTGCCGTCTTTCGCTGGATTTTCGATTGTGGCTCGCGGCGAACTCAGAAGTTCAACATCTTTTTGCAGACCTGGACAGATCATTATCAGCAACCAGTTGATTGGCTTTTCATCTCTCACTTCGACACCGATCATGTCAGCGGCCTCGATACCCTCATGAGTCGCACGGTAGTGCGAGACGTTATGGTGCCGTACGTCAACGAGCGCGAACTAGCCTATCTGCTACTTTACGAGATCGGCCGAGGTAATCTCAATCGCGCGTTCGTCGAACTCGTTGCTGACCCGGCGACGTTCTTTCTTTCGCGTGGAGCGGATCGTGTCACCTTCCTTCACGGCCGGCGCCCTGGCGATGAGCCTATCGAAGGTGGCCCCCGGCCCGACCGCCCTAAGGATGAGCAGGGCTGGACCACGAAGATTGATCCGCAGCCGCAACCGCTCCAGGCCCCAGTGTGGACGACTTCGATAAACGGCGCGCGAGTCCGGATGATCGGCGGTGGAAAATGCGACATCAGCATCGCGCGCGGGCAAGTCGGCCTACGCCTGAAGCCCTACCGTGCGCCGATCAAGCCCTACGCGCATCGCGGTCTCATCAAAGCGTTGCAAGCGCAGTTCGGGACTATCCCTTGGAAAAAGATGCGCCCGGGCCTCGGTGACTTGGCTTACGCGATCGCCCATCATGCGCGTACCGCTAAAGGGCGCTCCGACCTGAGGACGATCTTCAAAAGCTACGCCGGTTCTTCAAACCGCTCTTCGCTTTCGCTGCTCAGCATTCCTGACGTTGCAAACGCCTCGATAGGTCGTTGGAAGGTCGTTCGATCCTTTGGCCACTCGCTTGGGCCGGGTGAGGCAGCGTGGTTGAATACAGGCGATGCTGAACTCCTCGATTCGGGCGACCTCAAGGACTGGGAAGCCACCTACGCGCCAGAGCTGGGGAGTGTGCGCGTCCTTGCGCTCCCGCACCACGGCTCCGATAAGAACTCCGATGATGCGTTGCAGCGGCTTTGCCCGCAAGCTGTGCTAACCGTGCATGTGAAGTCGGGTGCCAAGAAGCACCCAGGCTCGAACGTCACCGTGGCTGCTGGCCACCGCCTTGCCTGCGTTACCGAACAGCCAGGCAGTCAAGTCCAAATGTGGTTCTACACGTTGTGACTCGGCATTATGTGAGCGACGCGCCCATGGCGAGCTCCGAGACAGTGACTCGACCAAGCAGTCTAATACCGTCCCCATCGCACACGGTCGCGGAATATCTGTTTAGCACCCGCCGCCGGCCAAAGACGATCTGCGGGAAGAGCGCCGCTTCCCTTAAGAAGGCGCCCGCGTCATCCGGCTGTACACGCCTTCGGCCGTCTCCTCCGACACGAGCCCCTCCTTGAGATCGCGCTCCACCAGCGCTGTCTCCCGCGCCGCCGGGTTGCCGATCCCGGCGCCGCCCGGCGTGAGCACGACGAGGCGGTCGCCCGGCGGGATCGCCTGGAAGCCCTTGCCCCTGAGCCTCTGGCCGGACTTGAGCCCGACATAACCCGCGGCGCCGTCGCGACCGCCGTCGCGGCCTCGCGGGGGATGATCGATACGATCGAAGGCGGCGAGGAGTTCGAAGGGGCGGCCGATCCCGCTCTCGATCTCGATCACTTGGCCTAAGCCGCCCCGGGTGCGCCCGGCGCCGCCGGAGTCGGGCCGCAATTCCTTCTTCCAGAAGATCAGCGGCGTGATCGATTCTGCGACCTCGACCGGCGTGCCCTTGACGCCGGACGGGTAGGCGGTCGCCGAGAGGCCGTCCTTCATCGGGCGTGCGCCGGTGCCGCCGTTCGAGGTCACCGTCATGGTGAAGCCGTAGTTGCCGCCGTCCTCGGCGCTTTGACCGCGCACGTTGAGGTTCCACAAGCAGGACGTGCCCTCGGCCGGCACCCGCTCCGGGATCGCCTGGCGCAGGCAGCCGAACACCACGTCGGGCAGCATCTGGCCGATCACGTGCCGGATGGCGACGGCCGCGGGTTTTTGGGCATTGAGGATGCAGCCTTCAGGCGCCGAGACCGTGAGCGGCGTGAGCGAGCCGGCGTTGTTCGGGATGCGGGCCGCGACGATGCAGCCGAGGCCGAACACCGTATAGGCCGTGGTGTAGGCGAGGGGCACGTTGATGCCTCGGGGCGAGACAGGACCGGTGCCCGAATAATCCACGTGGATGCCCCGTTCCGAGATCGTCACGGCGGCGGCGAGCGTCACCGGCGCGTCGTAGCCGTCGACGGTCATCGCGTTCCGCCACGTGCCCTTCGGCAGGGCCGCGATCTCGGCCTCGACGGCGTCGCGCGAGCGCGTGCAAATGTGCCCGGCGAGCATGTCGAGGTCGTCGAGGCCGAACTCCGTCATCATGTCGACGAGCCGGCGGCAGCCGACGTCGTTACAGGCGGCGAGCGAGTAGACGTCGCCCTCGGTGTCGACGGGCAGGCGCGTGTTGGCGCGGATCATCGCCATCAGGGTTTCGTTGAGCCGCCCCTCCTCGGCAAGCTTCAGGTGCGGGATGTAGAGCCCTTCCATGAACACGTCGGTGCCGTCCGGCCCGAAGCCGATGCCGCCGATGTCCATGAGGTGGCTCGTGCACGAGAACAGGGCGACGAGCCGGCCGCGGTGGAAGCACGGCGTCGTCAGCACGAAGTCGTTGAGGTGGCCCGTGCCCATCCAGGGGTCGTTGGTGATGTAGATGTCGCTGGGCCGCATCGTGTCGAGGGGAAAGCGGTCGATGAAGTGGCGCACGGCCTCGGCCATGGAGTTGACGTGGCCGGGCGTGCCGGTGACGGCCTGCGCCAGCATCCGCCCGCGGGTGTCGAAGACGCCGGCCGAGAGGTCGCCGGCCTCGCGCACGATCGCCGAGAAGGCGGTGCGCAACAGGACCTGCGCCTGCTCCTCGACGACCGCGATGAGGCGGCTCCACATGACCTGGAGGTCGATCTCGGAGAGGGCGTTCGTCGCCATGTCAGGCTCCGGCGTTTGCGAGCGCTTCGAAGCGCGCGAGATAGCGCGCCTCGACGGTCTCGATCGGCGAGGCGGTGAGGAGCGCGTCGGTCGCGGCCGAGAGGGCGGCTGGCCGCCCGAAGAACTTTTGCGCTTCCTCCCGCGCAAAGCCCGCAAGCCGCGTCGCCTCGTGGAAGGCGGCGATGTGGTCGGCGCGCTTGAGGAGGCGCGTCCAGGCGGCTGGCCGTTCGGGCGGAAGCCCGAAGCGCAGGTGGATCGCCGCGGAAAGGCGCGCCTCCACGGCCTTGTACGATTCGCCGATCACCGCCTTGAACGGCGAGATCATGTCGCCGATCACGTACTCGGGCGCATCGTGC
Organism: Beijerinckiaceae bacterium; assembly: GCA_036389455.1. Classification (GTDB taxonomy): domain Bacteria; phylum Pseudomonadota; class Alphaproteobacteria; order Rhizobiales; family Beijerinckiaceae; genus JAJKJG01. The sequence continues at coordinate 78,090 of DASVPW010000013.1, read as the reverse complement.
AGGAGGACTGCGAGCCGCTGCGGGGCGTCGAGGCCCGGCTCGATCTCCCCCGCGACCGCCTCGACGAGGAGCGAGTGCTGCGCGACCGAGAAGATGTGCGGCCCGACCGTCTGGCCGTTCCAGCGCGCGACCCGCGAAAGGCCATGCGCGATGTCCTCGATCTCGATGTCGAGCGGGGAGGGGTCGAGCAGGTCGAGCCGGCGCCCCGATAGCATCCGCTGCCAGGCGCGGGGCGCTTGCGCAGCCATCACGGAAGCCGCTCGCCCATGGCCTTCACCTCGGCGTGGCGGAAGCAGCCGGTGAGGTGGTCGTTGACTAGGCCGACCGCCTGCATGAAGGCGTAGACGATGGTCGGGCCGACGAAGGCGAAGCCCTCGGCCTTCAGCGCCTTCGAGATCGCCCGCGAGATGTCGCTCTCGGGTCGAATGTCGGCGCGGGTGCGGAGATGGTTCTGCACCGGGCGCCCGTCGACGAAGTCCCAAAGAAAGCGGGAAAAGCCCTGCCGCTCCTGGATCGCGAGCCATCCGCGCGCGCTCGCGACGGCGCCCTCGATCTTCTGGCGGTTGCGGACGATGCCGGCGTCGCACATCAGAGCCTCGACGTGCTCCGGCCCGAAGTGCGCGATCACCGCCGGGTCGAAGCCGGAAAAGGCCCGCCGGACGTTCTCGCGCTTCCTCAGGATCGTGATCCAGGACAGCCCGGCCTGGAAGCCGTCGAGGACGAGCTTCTCGTAGAGCGCCCGGTCGTCGCGTTCCGGCACGCCCCATTCCCGGTCGTGGTAGGCGACGTAGAGCTCGTCCGTGCCGGGCCACCAGCAGCGGCATTTTCCGTCGGGGTGCCGGATGAGTCCGTCGGTCTCCGTCATGCGGCCGGTGTAGCGGCCTTGCCCGGAACATCAAGTCGGTCGGCCGACGATGATCCTCCTAGAGACGATCGGCCGGGGACCTCCTCGACTCTGCCTGCCGTTGCACGAAAGAGCCGAGAAAGGCTCCAAGAGTCAGTTTTGCCAAATCGAAAAACTGGTTGTTCGCCAGTCCCGCCAGCGCAAGCAGCAATGTCAGCACGATCGTCGCCAACGGCAGTCCCGAAATGCCCATCTTCGTGAACGTTCCGGTCAAGCCGGATAAGCTGTTGATCCGAATCCATTGCGTGATGGCCTGCTCGTTACCTGATGCGATGGCCGGCCCGAGGATCGGATAGTCTTGTGGCGAGATGACGGATGTCGTCACGGCCCCTCCTGAGCGGAGAAGCTTTATTCCGACGGATGTACAGAAAATAGCGGAAAGCAGCCCGATCAGCGGAGCCAGGAATGCGCTTAATAGGATCCCATAGACATGATAAATCTCCTTTTGTGACAGGATGGAACTGGAAGGCTGGGCAGTTTTATCAAGCGGTTCACTGATCGTTATGCTTGGGGCCCTCTCCAGCAAGCGGTAGAGCATGAGCCCGGTGCCTAGGAATAGGATGAGTCCGGCGGCGAGAAACAACATGCCTCCGAAGAAGAAGTAGCCACGCTGCCGGGAGCTGAGTGTTTCCGGCGGCGGAGGAACCGCCTGCAGCTTGACTTCGCTCTGCGAGCTCGCCGGTGGAGGATTGGGCTCGTCATCTTCGTTATTGGCCATGGCGGTTGTCCAACCTGCGCGCGGAGAGTCCGCGAGCTTCGCCATGCACAACTTCAACGAGAGAAATATCCAACGTCAAGCTTGGAGTTGCCGCGCCGCCCGTCTTCGTCATCCGACCGGTGCAGCGGGCTCGCCCGGAAAGGGGAAGTCGATGAAGGCCGGCTTCTCGATCCGCACGGGCAGGCCGCCGGCCCGGATGGTCTCGCCGGCGGATAGCGCGTCGGCGGCGCGGTCGAGGCGGATGAGGACGAGGCCGCGCCCGCGCGCGCCCGTGCCGGCCTTGCCGAGGACGCGGGCGCCCGCCGTCACCTCGGACCATGGCTCCGCGGCGAAGCCGTCCTCGTAGACGACCGGCACGATGCGGGTGCGCGCCGTGCCGCGATGCTCCATGCGCGAGACGACCTCCTGGCCGACGTAGCAGCCCTTGTCGAAATCGACCCCATGGAGCTGATCCATGAGCGCCTCATGCGGGAAGGTATCGTTGAAGAGGAAGTCCTTGCCGCCCTCAGGGACGCCGAGGGCGATGCGGTGGGCGTGGTAGTCTTCCCCTCTCCCCGCTTGCGAGGAGAGGTCGAGTCGCGCCTCAGGCGCGACCGGGTGAGGGGCTGCCTCCACATCGAGTTCCGCCGTCGATAGCCCCTCACCCGGCTCGGCGCTCCGCGCCGACTCGGCCTCTCCCCGCAAGCGGGGAGAGGAGAAGGCCGCCGCGTCCTCGGCCGCCACGATGGCGCGCCAGCCGAGGGCTGGGAGGCGCGGGTCGTCGGCGACGAGGCCGATCTCGTCGCCGGGTTTCGGCGCGCCGCCCCAGCCGGCCACGACCGCGAGGCTGTCGGAGAGGTCCTCGACCGCGACCTTGGCCCTGAGCTTGTAGAAGCCGAGGCGCTTCGCGAGGTCCGGCGCCATGAACTTGAGAACGTCGAGATAGAACCCTCCGCCGGCGTCCGACGGCGCCTCGGAGACGATGAAGTCGAACAGGAGCTTGCCCTGCGGCGTCAAGAGCGCGCCGAAGCGCGGCCTCTCGGGCGTCACCTTGTCCATGTCGCAGGTGAGGAGCCCGTCGAGGAACGTATTGGCATCCTCGCCGGCGACGCGCACCACGCCGCGGTCCGTGAGATGTGCCGTGGGCATCCGCTTGCTCCGCTTCGAGCTGTGACATATGCGGCGCGGGCAAGCCGCTCAAGGTGGACCATGCCCCAGACCTTCGACCTCCTCCTCAAGGGCGGCACCGTCGTGAACCACGACGGACGGGGTGTGCGGGACGTCGGCATCGCGGGCGGGAGCATCGCGGCGATCGGCGACCTCGGGCGAGCCTCCGCCGGACGGACTCTCGACTGCACAGGCCTCCACGTCCTGCCCGGGGTCATCGACACGCAGGTCCACTTCCGCGAGCCGGGACTCGACCACAAGGAGGACCTCGAATCGGGCTCGCGCGCCGCCGCCATGGGCGGGGTCACGGCGGTGTTCGAGATGCCGAACACCGATCCGCTGACCACGACCCCGGAGGCGCTCGCTGACAAGGTGCGGCGCGGCCGGCACCGCATGCACTGCGACTTCGCCTTCTGGGTCGGCGGCACGCACGAGAACGCGCACGCGGTCGCCGACCTCGAGCGCCTGCCGGCGGCGGCCGGAATCAAGGTTTTCATGGGCTCGTCCACGGGCTCGCTCCTCGTCGAGGACGACCGCGGCGTCGCCGAGATTCTTTCGCGCACCCGCCGCCGCGCCGCCTTCCACTCCGAGGACGAGGCGATGCTGCGCGAGCGCCGCCCGCTTCGCGTCGAGGGCGATCCGCGCTCGCACCCGATGTGGCGATCGGCCGAGGTGGCGCTGACCTGCACGCGCCGTCTCGTGCGCATCGCCCGCGAGACCGGCGCGCGCATCCACGTCCTCCACATCACCACGGCGGACGAGATGGAGTTCCTCTCCGCCCACAAGGACGTGGCCTCCGTCGAGGTGACCCCGCACCACCTCACCCTCGTGGCGCCCGACTGCTACGAGCGCCTCGGCACGCTCGCCCAGATGAACCCGCCGGTGCGCGACGCGCACCACCGCGCGGGCGTGTGGCGCGGCGTCGAGCAGGGCGTCGCCGACATCCTCGGCTCCGACCACGCGCCGCACACGCGGGAGGAGAAGGACAAGACGTATCCCAACACCCCCTCGGGCATGACCGGCGTCCAGACCCTCGTGCCGATCATGCTCGACCACGTGAACGCCGGCCGCCTCACCCTCGAGCGTTTCGTCGATATGACGAGCGCCGGCCCGAAGCGCCTGTTCGGCATCGCCCGCAAGGGCCGCATCGCGGCGGGTTACGACGCGGACTTCACCGTCGTCGACCTCAAGCGCCGCGAGACCATCACCGACGCCTGGATCGCCTCGAAATCCAACTGGACTCCTTATGACGGCACGACCGTCACCGGCTGGCCGGTCGGCACCCTTGTGCGCGGCAACGTCGTGATGTGGGAGGGGGAGCTGACGGCGCCGTCGCTCGGCGAGGCGGTGCGGTTCGAGGAGGCGCTTTGACTCCCTCTCCCGCTTGCGGGAGAGGGTCGGGATGAGGGAAGTCGGCGCTGGCCCTCACCCGGTCGGCGCTGCCGCGCCGACTCGACCTCTCCCGTTTCACGGGAGAGATGGATCAGTGCCGCGGCGCGGTCGAGAAGCCGCCGGTGCGGATCTTCTCCGGCAGGCCTTCGGCGTAGCGGGCGGTCGCTTCCTCGCCGTAGGTGCCGACGAGCTCCTGGAAGGCGGCGAAGAGAGCGGCATGGGCCATGCAGTCGCCGTCGAGGCCGTCGAGCTGGGCCTCCACGAAGGCCTCGACCACGTAGGTGAGGGCGGCGCGCTTCTCGGGCGTCGCGTCCTTGAGGTCGAGGGGAATGGCGTCTTCGGCGGTCATGCGCGTCCGTTGCCGCGGGAGCGGCCGGTTGAAGTCCGGGAAACCTAGTAAGAAGCATTAACGCCCGCCACAGCCGCCTTGCAAAGAGGTTAACGCGGCACGGGGCTTTTGCCGGATCAGCCGCCGAAACGGCCGGCGATGCCGCGCGACAGGGCCTCGCCCTCCTTGAGATAACGGGCGGTCGCCTCCGCGGCCGAATCCGTGCAGATCCGGTAGGTGATGGCGAAGCCGCGGTAGCCGCGATTGTAGGCGCCGGCGAGGCGCTCCTTGCGGCCGGCGGTCGTGCCCTCGGCGTCGAGGAGGGCCTGCATGCGCTTCGGCCATTCGGGCGCGTCCTTGGCGGCGCAGAGCGAGCGCAGGAAGGCGAGCGATCCCAGGACCTCGGCGAGCCTGAGAAGCTCCTTTTCGTAGGGCGGGGGAGGGGGCTCGGCTTGAGGCTGCGCCGGGGCGGGCTGCTGCGGTTGGGCGGGCGTTGGCGCCTGCGCCGGGCGGCCCTGCTGTCCGCCGCCGCGGCCCTGCTGGGCGTGCGCATCCGCCCCGACCGCGAGAGCGAGGACCGCGACGAGGGCGAGGCGGATCATGCCGCATCCCCCGCGAGGGCGAAGGCCTTGTGCAGCACGCCGGCGAGTCCCGGGGTCGTGCGGAAACGCGCGATCTCGTCCTCTCGCACCCAAGCCACGTCCGACGCCTCCAACCCGATCCGCGGCTCGCCCGAGCGCCAGCGGGCGGCGTGGGCGCAGACGACGAAGTGGTGCCTTACACGGCCGTCGCCGTCCCGTTCAACGATCTCGACGTGGTCGACGAAGCCGATCAGGTCGGCTTCGATCCCGACCTCCTCGCGCAGTTCCCTGAGCGCCGCTTCGCCAAGAGTTTCGCCGGGCTCCACGAGCCCGCCCGGCAGGCTGTAGAGCCGTTCCATCGGCGGGCGCGCCCGCGCCGCGATGAGCACGCGCCCGTCCCGGAACACGGCGGCGGAAGCCGCGAGGAAGGGACGGGCGGGATAGAGGCGATCGGGAACGGTCACGGCCGCACGGCCGCGACACGGCCGTCCTCGAGGGCCACGACGATGTGCGTGCCCTTGCCCGATCCGAGTGCTGCAAGGCCGCGCCCCGCCGGGGCCGGGAGGGACACGCGCGCGAGCTCCCGGATGCCGTCCTTGAGCGAGAGGAACGCCAGCGAGCTGCGGTCCTGCGTCGGGATCACGAGCTCGGGCCGCCCGTCGCCGTCGAGATCGACCGCGGCGGCGTTGTCGAGGGCGGCGGAGCCGAGGACGTGGTTGGCGTAGCCCATGGCCTCGTGCCTGAGCGCGAGCTTGCCACCCTCGAAGCGCCAGAGCTGGAGCATGCCCTGGACGTGGGGCGTGCGCACGAGGGCGATGCCGGGCTTGCCGTCGCTTTCGAAATCGGCGACCGCGGCGGGGGCGAGCCAGCGGTTCGGTCCGCCTGCCGGCGGGGTCTCGGCGAGCACGTTCCAGGCACCGTCGCGGCGGCCGACGACGGCGAGCGCCGAGCCCTTGTCGCGGTAGGACTTGACCACGAGGATTTCCGGCGTGCCGTCCCGGTCGAGGTCGGCGAGGCGGGGCTCGACGTCCTCGAACACGGCCTCTGGCCCCGCCTCGACGACGCTCACTTTCGTCGGCACCGCCCGAGCCTGAGTGCTGACGCCTTCGAGGGGCTGCTTCTCGCTGATCGTCAGGCGGCCGGCGGCGTCGATCCCGCCGAAGACGCCGTGGCCGCCGGGGCGGGGCTCTGCGAGAAACACCGTGAGCGGCCCGGCGGACTGCATGCGGGTCCCGGGCACGGCATTGCGCGGGGCCTCCGGCAACTCCTCGCCGGCGGGCCAGCGGACTTGGCGTAGCGCGCCGCCGTCGAGAACGAGCGCCGCCCCGCCGTTCGCGCCCCAGAGGGCGACGAGGGGACCGTCGGGCAGCTTTTCCCGCAGCACGGGCGAGGTCGGAAGCGTGCGAGCAAGGTAGCTTTGAGGCCCGCGGAATTCCTCCACGGCGAACCCGAGCGGCAAGATCGTGACGGTCGGCTCGGCGCGGGCGGACGCGGCCCACAACGCGAGCGCGATCAGGATTCCCGCTCGGGCCTTACACATGCTGCCCGCCGTTGATGTGGAGCTCGGCGCCGTTGACGTAGGAGCTCGCGTCCGTGACGAGGAAGTAGATCGCCTTGGCGACCTCGTCCGGGGTGCCGAGGCGGTGCATCGGGATCTGCTCCTCGACGAGCTTGTCGGTACCGGGGGAGAGGATTGCGGTGTCGATCTCGCCGGGCGAGATGGCGTTGACGCGGACCCCAAGGGGCCCGAAGTCGGCCGCCATCTCCCGCGTCAGCGCGGCGAGCGCCGCCTTCGAGGTCGAGTAGGCGGCACCCGCGAAGGGGTGGACACGCCCGCCGGCGATCGAGGTCACGTTGACGACCGCGCCCCGCGCCCGGGTCAGCTCGTCGCACAGGCCGCGGGCCAGCATGATCGGGGCGAAGAAGTTCACCTGGAAGACGTGCTGCCAGTCCTCGATCGGGGTCTCGATGGCTTTCAGGCGTGCGCCGTCCTTGCCCTTCGGCGAGATGCCGGCGTTGTTGACGAGGGCGTGCAGGAGCCCGCCCTCGGGCTCGAGGCGGCGCTTCGTCTCCTCGACGGCGCGCAGCGTGTCGTCGGGGCTCGCGAGGTCGACCTGGAGGTGGTCCTCGGGCCCCATCTCCCAGGGGCAGTTCTCCGGGAAGGCGTGGCGCGAAGCCGTGATGACGCGCCAGCCCGCGGCCGAGAAGCGCTTCACCGTGGCGTGCCCGATGCCCCGGCTCGCCCCCGTGAGCAGCATCACCCGTCGTCCGGCGTTGGAGGAGGAAGGCAAGCGGATACCCCTGCGGAAAGGGCGCGAACCTATCGGGTCGGGGGAGCGAGGTCCATCAGTCTCCCTCCGGCTTGCGGTCGGGGTGAGGGGCGGCGGGGCGGGCCCTCACCCGGTCGCTTCGACCTCTCCCGCAAAGCTTTGCGGGAGGGATGATTTACGGATACAGCCTCGCCTTCGCCCACCCCTCGCCGGCCTGCGTGAACAGCACCCGGTCGTGCAGGCGGAAGGGGCGGTCGGCCCAGAACTCGATCGCGACAGGCGCGATGCGGTAGCCGCGCCAGTAGGGCGGGCGCGGCACATCGCCGATCGCGTGCTTCGCGGCGTAGAAGGCGACCGCCTTCTCCAGGGCGAAGCGGCTCTCGAGCGGGCGCGACTGCTGGCTCGCCCAGGCGCCGATGCGGCTGTCGCGGGGCCGTGACGCGAAATAGGCGTCGGCCTCGGCGTCAGAGACCGGCGTCACCGGCCCGCGCGCCCGGACCTGCCGGCGCAGGCTCTTCCAGTGGAACACCAGCGCCGCCTTGGGGTTCGCGGCGAGTTCCCGCCCCTTCGCCGATTCGGCGTTGGTGTAGAACACGAAGCCGCGCTCGTCCGCGCCCTTGAGCAGCACCATGCGGACGTCCGGCAGGCCGTCGGCGTCGACGGTCGCGAGCGCCATGGCGGTCGGGTCGTTCGGCTCCGCGGCCTCGGCCTCGGCCATCCAGGCGCGGAAGACGGTCCAGGGCTCGGCCGCGTCCATGAAGTCACCCTTCATTAAGGCGTTCAAGGGCTTAATCCCGCTGGTTCGTATCTTTCAGGTCGCCGTCGGTCCGGTCCCGCGTGACGAACGTCCTCCCGCGCCGCGTCTATAGAGCCTTTCGCCGTCATGGCGAAGGCCGCCGCGTCCCGTGGCGCGCGGCCGCGGGCATCGGCCTTTCCTGCCTTCTGGGCCTTGGCGTCGGCGGCTGTGGGATGTCGTTCCCGATGGCGTCCCTCCTGCCTGAGGACGAGCCGAGGACGACCGGCGCGGTCGTGGCGAAGCCGGCCTCGCCGCTGTCGCCGGAGCTCGGCGAGGAGGACTGGCGCCGCGCCAGGAGCGCGCTCGCGGTCGCCCTCGATCCGCAGGGCAACGGCGCGTCCGTGTCCTGGGACAATCCGGACTCGGGCTTCAAGGGTGCGTTCACGCCGGTCGGGCAGCCGTTCGTGAAGAGCGACGAGATCTGCCGGGCGTTCCTGGCCTCCCTGTCCGGCGAGCGGGCGAGTTCCTCGCTCCAGGGCACCGCCTGCCGACTCTCGGGCGGCGAATGGACGATCAAGGACCTCAAGCCCTGGAAGAAGCCGGCCTAGCCGCTTCTCCCCTGACACGGCGAGGGGAGGACCGTTGCACGCCGGCAACACTTTACCCATATCACCGGTGAACCAAGTCCTTTGCGACAGGCACCGGCTGGAAGCGAACCCATGCGCAATCCGTACGACATCCTCGGCGTCGCCCGCACAGCGAGTCCGGCGGAGATCAAGAAGGCGTTCCGCAAGGCCGCGAAGGCGCACCATCCGGACCGCAACGCCGGCGATCCCAAGGCCAAGGACCGCTTCGCTGAGCTGAACGCGGCCTACGAAATCCTCGGCGACGAGGGCAAGCGCGCCCAGTTCGACCGCGGCGAGATCGATGCCGAGGGCAAGCCCCGCTTCCAGGGCTTCGAGGGCTTCACCGGCCGTCCCGGCGGCGGGCACGACGGCTTCGAGAGCTTTTCCTTCGGCTTCGGCTCCGACGGCCCGTTCGGCGGACGTCGCAGCGGGCGCGGGGGCGGGGCAGCCGACGACATCTTCTCGCAGCTCTTCGGCGACGCCTTCCGCGAGCGCGCGGGCGCTCAGGCCCGCACGGCACGGCGCCCGCGCGGCGAGGACGTATCCGCCACCCTCGACGTCACCCTTGAGGAGATCGCCGGCGAGGCGAGAAAGCGCGTCGCCCTGCCGGGCGGGCGCGAGATCGACGTGGTGATCCCCAAGGGCGTCGCCGACGGGCAGACGATCCGCCTGCGCGGCCTCGGCCGCGGTGGCACCGGCGGCGAGGCCGGCGACGCGCTCCTGACGATCCGCATCCTGCCGCACGAGCGCTTCACGGCGGAGGGCTCGAACCTGAGGGTGCGGGTCCCGGTCGAGCTCGACGAAGCGGTGCTCGGCGGGACCGTGCGGGTCCCGACGCTGACCGGCGCCCTCGACATGACGATCCCGCCGATGACGAGCTCGGGGCGCACCTTCCGCCTGCGCGGCAAGGGCCTGCCCGGCAAGGACGGGCGCGGCGACCTCCTCGCGACCATCGAGATCAAGCTGCCCGAGACGGCCGACGAGGCGCTCCTCGACTACGCCCGCAAGCGCCGCTCCGAGAAGGCGGTCTGACCGCGGCGCACGCCGCCGTTCAGCGTGCCGCTCAGGAAGGGTGGCCGGCTCGGCGAAAACCCGGTGGAGCGGGACGCCGGGTGCAAGGAGATGGAAAATGGTCTAGGCTCCAGCCTCCGGATCGAGGAGGTCTGCCGTGGAAGAGACCGTCAGCCATAAAGCCCCGAGGCTCTCGCGCCGCAGGTTCGTCGTCGGCTCCGCGGCGGCGGCCGGCGGCCTGTCCCTCGGATTCCACCTGCCGCCCGGGGTTTCCCCGGCGAAGGCCCAGGGCGCCGCGGGCGGCGCCGGAGCCGAGGTCAACGCCTGGGTCGTCATCCGGCCCAACGACACCTGCGTGATCCGCATCGCGCGCTCCGAGATGGGCCAGGGCACGCTCACGGGCCTCGCCCAGCTCGTCGCCGAGGAGCTCGGGTGCGACTGGACGAAGGTCGCGACGGAATCGATCACCGCCGGCCAGAACCTCGCCCGCAACCGCGTCTGGGGCGAGATGGGCACCGGCGGCAGCCGCGGCATCCGCACCTCGCACGACTACGTCCGCCGCGGCGGCGCGGCGGCGCGCATCATGCTCATGCAGGCCGCGGCCGAGGACTGGAAGGTGCCTCTCGCCGAGCTCACTGTCGCGAACGGCATCGTGACGCACGCGGCCTCGAACCGCTCGGCGAGCTACGGCAAGCTCGCCGCCGCCGCCGCCCGGCTCACCCCCCCCGACCCGAAGGGCATCAAACTCAAGGACCCGAAGGACTGGACCATCGCCGGCAAGCCGATGAAGCGGCTCGACACCGCCGACAAGCTCACCGGCGCCAAGGTTTACGCGATCGACGTGAAGCTGCCCGGCATGCTGTGCGCCGCGATCAAGCACTGCCCGGTCTACGGCGGCAGGCTCGAGAGTTACGACGAGGCGAAGATCAAGGAGCTTCCGGGTGTCCGGCGCGTCGTGAAGGTTTCGGATACGGCGGTCGCAGTCGTCGCCGACACGTGGTGGCGGGCAAAGACCGCGCTTGCGGCGCTGCCGATTGCCTGGAACGAGGGACCGAACGCGGCCCAGTCGGACGCCACCATCGCGGACCATCTCAAGACCGGCCTCGCCGCGACGGACACGAACGGCGAGCGGGCGAATGGCGACGCCCTCAAGGCGATCGAGGGAGCGGCGAAGACCGTCGAGGCCGTCTACGGCACGCCGTTCCTCGCCCACGCCTGCATGGAGACCATGAACTGCACGGCGCGGGTCTCGGCCGACCGGGCCGAGGTCTGGGTCGCGACCCAGAACGCCGAGGCGTCGCTCGCGGCGCTCTCGGCCGCCTCCGGACTGCCGCTGAACCGGTGCGAGGTCCACAAGCACGACCTCGGCGGCGGCTTCGGCCGGCGCGGCGGCACGCAGGACTACGTCCACGAGGCGGTCGCGATCGCGAAGGAGTTCCCGGACACGCCCGTGAAGCTGATCTGGAGCCGGGAGGAGGACCTCGCCCACGACGTCTTCCGGCCGATCTCGCAATGCCGGCTCAAGGCCGGCCTCGATGCGAACGGAAACCTGATCGGCCTTCACATCCGCGTGTCCGGCCAATCCATCAACGCGTTCTCCAATCCATCCGCGATCAAGAACGGGAAGGACGAGCGCCAGCTCCAGGGCTACTGGGAGCAGCCCGGCGAGGCGCAGCTCGGCTACACCGTGCCGAACCTCCTGATCGAGTACGCGATGCGCAACACGCACGTGCCGGTCGGCCCGTGGCGGGGAGTCAACACCAACCAGAACGGCGTCTACCTCGAGTGCTTCATCGACGAGGTGGCGCGGGCGGCTGGGAAAGACCCGCTCGAGTTCCGCCGCACCCTCATGGGCAATTTCCCCAAGCACCTCGCGGCGCTCAACGCCGCGGCCGAGAAAGGCGGCTGGGGCACGCCGCTGCCGCCGGGCGTCCACCGCGGCATCGCCCAGTTCATGGGCTACGGCAGCTATTCGGCGGCCGTCGCCGAGGTCTCGGTGAACGACGCCGGCAAGGTCAAGGTCCACCGCATGGTGCTGGCGGTGAACTGCGGCCACGCCGTCAACCCGGACCAGATCGCGGCGCAGGTCGAAGGCTCGGTCGCCTACGGCCTCTCCGCCACGTTCTACGGCGAGTGCGCGGTCGACAAGGGACGCATGACGAACCTCAACTTCGACACCTATGAGATTCTCAAGATCGCCGAGATGCCGAAGGTCGAGACCGTGATCGTGGCCGGGCACGACTTCTGGGGCGGCGTCGGCGAGCCGACGATCTGCGTCGTCGCGCCGGCGGTCCTCAACGCGATCCACGCCGCGATCGGCAAGCCGGTCCGCAGCCTGCCGCTGAAGAACGTCAAGCTGGTGTAGGCCGCGGCCGGCCCCTTCCGCTACAGATCGCTCTTCGCGAGGTCCCACAGGAGGCGGTAGAGGCCGGTCGAGATGCGGGTTGCGTCGAGCCGGCCGAAGCGTGCTTCGGCGATGTCCTCGATCGGCTCGATGCCGGCGCCGTCGATCAGCACGTACCAGTCGCCGGCGCCGGGATTGGGCGCGTCGGGCTCGGTGAGCGACTTCGACAGCGCGGGGTCGCTCTCGACGAGGTGCATCGAGACGATCCCGTCGAGCGGGCCAGGATCGAGCAACTCGCGGAGCGCGGCCCGCAGCGCGTCCCGGCCCTCGGGTGGCGGGCGCAGGCGGACGACGCCGAGCGCGGCGCCGCGGCCTTGCCCGCGGCTCGCGGTGATCCGGCCGATGACCCGGCCCATGTTCCGGAAGCGGGCGATGTTTGTCTTCGACCGCTCGGTCTGGTTCGCCAGCGCCTCGGCGTAGGCCGGGCTCGTCAGGGTCTCGAATCGCTCGGTCGAGTAGGTGCAGAAGTACTTCGGCGAGGCCCTGTGGGCGACGTAGCGCCTCGCCTCGAGGAAGCCGTCGATCGCGACTCTTTCAGCGAGATGCTCCCGGTCGTACCAGCGGTTGAACTCCGCCTCGTCCGCCGGATCGACGTCCATGGACGTGACGAGCATTCCTTTTCCGGCCAGAGGCATCCGTCGAGCTCCCTTGCGGCGATATCTTCTCAAACCCCGAGATAGGCCTTGCGCACGTCCGTGTGCTCCAGGACCTCGCGGGCCGAGCCGCTGATCACGACGCGCCCGGTCTGGAGCACGTAGCCCCGGTCCGCGATCTGCAGGCATTCGGTGAGGCGCTGCTCGACGATCAGGACCGTGGTGCCGCTGCCGCGGATCGTCACCACCGCGTCGAAGATCTCGTCGACGAGCTTCGGCATGATCCCCTGCGAGGGCTCGTCGAGCATGAGAAGAAGCGGCCGGGTCATCAGGGCGCGGGAGATGGCGAGCATCTGCTGCTCGCCGCCGGAGAGAGTCTCGGCGCGCTGGTCGAGGCGTTCCTTGAGGCGCGGGAACAGGGTGAAGACGCGCTCCAGCGGCTCCTCGCGGTCGGCCTTGCCGCGATGGAGGTAGCTGCCGAGGCGCAGGTTGTCGCGCACGGACAGGCGCGGGAACAGGCGCCGGTTCTCGGGCACGAAGGCGATGCCGAGCGCCGTGATGACGTGCCCCGGGGCGCCGTCGATGCGCCGCCCCTCGAATGCGATGCTCCCCGAGCGCGGGCGCTCGAGGCCGGCGATGGTCTTGAGGAGCGTCGATTTGCCGGCGCCGTTCGCCCCCGCGACGGCAACGATCTCGCCCTCGGCCACGTCGATGGACACCCCCGAGATGGCGATGAGGCCCTGGTAGGCGGTGGTGAGATCGCGCACCTCAAGCACGGCGGCGGTCCCCGAGGTAGGCGGCGATCACCTTGGGGTCGGCGGCGACCGCGGCCGGCTTGCCCTCCGAGAGCACGCGCCCGAGGTCGAGCACGATGGCCCGGTCGACGAGCGGCATCACGATCTCCATGACATGCTCGACCATGAGGATCGTCACGCCGAGATCGCGCACGCGGCGCACGAGCTCGACGCCGCGCTGCGCCTCCGCCGGGGTAAGGCCGGTCATGACCTCGTCGAGCAGCAGAAGCTTCGGCTCGGTCGCGAGCGCGCGCGCGACCTCGAGGCGGCGCTTCTCGGGCGGCGTGAGTTCGCCGGCGGGCGCCCCGGCCCGGCCGGCGAGGCCGGTGAACTCAAGCACCTCCGAGGCCTTGCGCCGCGCCGCCGCCGTGCCGGCGCGGCGCACGAGGGCGCCGACCACGACGTTGTCGATGACGCTCATGGAATCGAAGCTGCGCACGACCTGGAAGGTGCGCGCGACCCCGCGCCGGCAGAGCTGCGGGGCTTTCAGGCCGGTCACGTCCTCGCCTTCGAGGAGGATGCGCCCGGCGGAGGGCGGGATGGCGCCGGCGATCAGGTTGAACAGGGTCGACTTGCCGGCCCCGTTCGGGCCGATGAGGCCGACGATCTCACCTGGCTCGACCCGGATCGAGACGTCGCTGTTGGCGACGAGCCCGCCGAACCGGCGCGACACCTTCTGCACATCGAGCAGCGGCGCCCCGCTCACGGCTCCCGGCTCCGCGTGGGCGCGCGCCCGAACAGGCTCACGAGCCCCTGCGGGCGGGCAAGCGCGATCACCATCACGAGGGCGCCGTAGACGATGAGGTCGGTGCCGCGCCCGGAACCGCCGATGTAGCTGCGGGTGAGCTCGGTGACGGGGATCAGGATCGCGGCGCCGAGCGCCGGCCCCCACAGGGTCCCGATGCCGCCGAGCACCGCCGGCAGCGCCATGAGGAGCGAGAAGTGGAAGCCCATGACGCTGTCCGGGTCGATGTAGGACACGAACAGGGCATAGAAGGCGCCGCCGACCGCGGTGAAGAAGGCCGACACCGCCGCCGCCGCCATCTTCGAGCGGAACACCACGACGCCGAGGCTCTCGGCCGCCGGCGTGTTGTCCTTCACGGCCCGCCACCAGTAGCCCCACTTCGAGTCCTCGATGATCCAGGTGACGAGCCAGGTCAGGCACGCGAGGAAGAGGGCGAAGTAGATGTAGGGCAGCTTGTTGCGGGCGAACTGGAACGTCGTCCAGCTGTCGGGCCCGAAAGGCAACTGGATGCCGAGCGCGGCGCCGGCCCATTCCCAGTTCTGGACGAGGAGATAGGCGGCCTCGGCGATGACGATGGTCGCGATGGTAAAGTAGTGGCCGGCGAGCCGGAAGGTCGGATAGCCGAGGGCGAGGGCGGCAAGCGCCGCGAGCACGCCGCCCGCCGCCATGCCGACCCAGGGCAGGACGCCGAGCTTGGTGTAGAGCAGCATCGTCGCATAGGCGCCGATGCCGAAGTAGAGCGCGTGGCCAAGCGAGATCTGGCCGCAGTAGCCGCCGAGGATGTTCCAGCTCTGCGACAGCGCCGCATACATCAGCGTCAGCACGATGATGTTCTGGACGTAGACGTCGGTCACGAGGAGCGGCAGGCAGGCGACCGCCGCCGCGACCACCGCCGCCGTCAGGAGCTGATTGCGCCGCCTGCGGGCGTGCGCCGAGAGGTCGGCCGAGAGGGCTTCGGGGGCGAGCGCCGAGGTTGCCATCTAGAGCGACCCGAACAGGCCGCGGGGCCGGAAGAACACGACCGCCATGTAGACCGCGTAGATGCCGACGGACTTCAGCGCCGGCGGCAGGAGCGTCGCCGTGACCGCCTCGACGAGGCCGACGATCACGCCCGCCGCGAGCGCCCCGAACACGCTGCCGAAGCCGCCGAGCGCCACCACCACGTAGGCGATGAGCGCGAAGGGCCCGCCGACGTCCGGGTGGATGTAGTAGAAGATTGCCATGATCGAGCCGGCAAGCCCGACGAGGGCCGCGCCGAGGCCCCAGCCGAGGGTGAACACCCGGTTCTTGTCGATGCCGACGAGGGCGACGGCGCCCGCGTCCTCGCGCGTCGCCTCGAGCGCCTTGCCGAAGTCCGTGCGGGTCATGAGGAGCCATAAGGCCACGAAGGCCGCGACCGAGACGAAGGCGCCGACGAGCTGCGGCGCCGGCAGGAACACGCCGGCGAGCGAGACCGTCTTGCCGCCGAGCCAAGTCGACGGGACGCTCTTGTAGTCCGGCGTGAACAGGAGCTGGGCGAGGCCGCGGATCAGGATCGCGAGGCCGAAGGTCGCGAACACCTGCACCATGCCGATGTTGGCCTTCACCCGCATGGCGTGGCGCACGATGCCGACGTAGCAGGCGGCGCCGAACACGAACAGCAGCGCCGTGACGATTGGCGTCAGGAGCAGCGGGTCGAGGGCGGTCGCGAGCACGAGGCCGAACATCGCGTACATGGCCGTCATCAGGAACTCGCCGTGGGCGAAGTTGACGACGTCCATGAGCCCGAAGATCAGCGACAGCCCGACCGCGATGAGGGCGTAGATCAGCCCCATGAGGAGGCCGCTGACCAGGATCTGGACGACGATCTCGGGGGTCAGCATCTGGGCGCAACCCTCTCCGCTGTCATCCCGGCCGGAGCGCAGCGGAGAGCCGGGATCCACGGCCACGCGCCGACGCCCCCGGGTCGGCCTGCGGCCGCCCGGGACGACCCTGTGGGGAAGCGCCTCACGCCTTGAACATCGGCCAGAGCGGCTCGGCGACCGCGGCCTGCAGCGGGAAGACCGTGACGAGCCTGCCCTTGGTGTACTGCAGCAGCACCGGGTCGGCGTCGTTGTTCTGGCCCATCTCGTCGAACTTGACCCGCTTCCACGGCATGATGGTGCGCTCGCCGGGGAGGTCGGTCGCCGCCAGTGCGTCGCGGATCTTCGCCCCCTCCGTCGACTTCGCCCGGTCGATCGCGTCGGCGAGCACGAGGAGGGCCATGAACTCCCGCGCCGTGTTGTCGTTGAGGTCCTTGCCCGACTTCGCCTTGAACATCTCGTTAACCTTGGCGACCGAGGCGCGCTTCTGGGCGAGGTCGAGGGAGAAGCTGCCGCGGGTGATGGCGCCTTCGAGCTTGTCGCCGACGGCGTCGTAGAGGGCCTGCTCGGAGAAGCCGGCGGCCTGGGCGACGATCGCCTTCGGCTTGTAGCCGAGCTCGCTCATGGTCTTGACCAAGAGGATCGAATCCGTGGTGTAGCTCGACGGCATCAGCACGTCGGCGTTCGCGGCCTTGAGCTGCTGCACCTCCGAGGTGAGCGAGGGCGTGTTCGCCCGGTACTTGATGTCGGACACGACCTTGTAGCCGCGCTCGCCCGCGAGCTTGAGCTGCACGTTGGAGGAGTCGGTGCCGAAGATCGTGTCCTCGTGGAAGAGGGCGACGCTCTCGATCTTCTCGCCCTTCTTGCGGATCGAATCGAGGAAGTCGAACATGATGACCGAGAACATCTCGTCGTGGGCGGCGGCGCGGAAGAAGTACTTGAGGCCGCGCCGGTGCAGGCTCGGCGACGAGTTGTCGGCCGATACGAACGGCACGGCGTAGCGCTCGCAGGACTGGCTCACGGTCGCGGCGACCGCGCTCTGGTAGGTGCCGACGATCGCCGCGACCTTGTCCTGGGTGATCACGCGCTCGGCCTCGGCGCGGCCCTTCTGCGGGTCGCCCTGGTGGTCGGCGAAGACGAGGCGGATCTTCGCCCCGCCGAGGCCCTGGAGACCGGCGCTCTTCGCGAACGGCAGGTCGAGATCGTGGCCGTTGTTGATGAGCTCCGCGGCCGTCTCGAACGCCGTCTTGGCATCGACCCCGATCTGGGCGCTCGCGCCCGAGAGGGGGTAGAGCACGCCGATTGCGACCTCCTTGGCGCCTTGCGCCCGTGCCTGCCCGCCGATGCCGGCGAGCGTCATGGCGGCGGTCGATTGAAGGAGCGTTCGTCTCGTCAGCATGGAAGCTCTCCCTGTGGCTTTGCTCGCCGGCGCATGCGCGCCCTGGCCGTCAGTTGATCAGCCCCGCCCGCCGCTGCCAAGCCTCAAAGGACGGCGAACTCGGTGTTCCGGCGGTCGGTGATGATCATGCTGCCCGGATAGTGCGTGATGCAGAACTCGGGCCTCACCGTCGCGATCACCGACTGCGGGGTCACGCCGCAGGCCCAGAACACCGGGATCTCGTCGGCGCCGATCGGGACCGGGTCGCCGTAGTCGGGCTTGCCGAGGTCGGCGATGCCGATGAGGTCGGGGCGGCCGATGTGGACCGGCGCCCCGTGCACGGCCGGGAAGCGGGTCGTGATCTGGATCGCCCGGATGGCCTGGGCCGGCTTCATGGGACGCATCGAGACCACCATGGGGCCGTGGAACGGCCCGGCCGGATGGGTCGCGATGTTGGTCCGGTACATCGAGACGGCGCAGCCGCGCTCGATGTGGCGGATTGGGATGCCATCCTCGATCAGCGCCGCCTCGAAGGACAGCGAGCAGCCGAGCACGAAGGCGACGAGATCGTCGCGCCAGTAGGAGCGGATGTCCGCCGGCTCGTCGACGAGCGCGCCGTCGCGCCACACCCGGTAGCGCGGCACGTCGGTGCGCAGGTCCATGTCGGGGCTAAGCGACGGGATGCGCCAGTCGCCGGGTTCCGAGGCGGCGAGCAGGGGACAGGGCTTCGGGTTCAGGTGGCAGAAGCGGTGGAAGTCCGCCGCGAGCGCCTTGGGCAGGATGGCGAGGTTGCCCTGGACGTAGCCCGGCGCGAGCCCCGCGGTCGAGCCCAAGACCTCGCCGCGCCGGATCGCGAGCCGCGCTCCCTCGGGTGTGGCGAGGTCGGCCGCGCGTTCGACCCTTCTCAACGACGTTGCCATGGCGGCCTCCGATGTCGTCCGGGCCGCAACAGTGAGCGGGATTCCGGAGCGTGTCCAATCGTCATTCGGACTCGGGATCGATAGGCTCCCCTTCGCGAGGGGCTCGGATGATATCCGACGACCGGAAGCTATTGTCCAGCATTGGCGACGGCCGGGCGCCTGCCTCCGAAACCAGTTCCGCGAAATGCGCCGGCATGCGGGCCGGGTCGGTTCGATGCCCGCCGGCCGCGATGCGTCATGCCGTGCTCACCGCCTGCCCGGTTGCCGCGGCCTCCTTGATGGCGGCGATCACCTTCAGGGTCTCAAGGCCCTCCCGACCGGAGACGACCGGCGTCTCCCGGCCGCGGATCACGCCGCAGAGGTTGCGGACCTGCAGAGCGAGCGGGTCCTGGGCCGTCACGGGCAGGCGCTCGCGGACGAGCGGCTCCCACCAGCTCGGCTTCGTCGGATGGTGCCACAGGTCGAGATAGGGGACGGCCAGCGAGCCGCGGGTGCCGCCGATCATGTAGCAGGTCTCCGGCGTGTGCGTGTAGGCGGGGTTCTCGCCGCTGGTGAACTCCCAGCTCCAGGGCGCCACGACGGCGTCCGACACGTTGACGGTGCCGAGCACGCCGCTCGCGAACCTCAGCAGGATCACGGCCGTCTCCTCGACTGGGTTGCCGCGCAGGGCGTTGGACTCGAGCGCCTGGACCGACACGACGTCGCCGCAGAGGTAGCGCAGGAGGTCGACGTCGTGGATCAGGTTCAGGAAGACCGGTCCTGCGCCCTGCTCGCGTCGCCAGGGGATGTCGAAGTAGTCGTCCGGCTTGTGGAACCAGCAGGTCCCATGGACGGAGACGAGCCGGCCCAGCCGCCCCGCGTCGATCGCCCCCTTGGCCTCCCGGATCAGCGGGTTGTGTCGCCTGTGGTGGCCGACGAGCAGGGGAACGCCGGCCTGCTCCGCCGCCGCGACGAGCCTCATCGCCCCGGCGACGTCGTCCGCGATCGGCTTCTCGACGAGGACCGGAACGCCGGCCGCGACGCACGCGAGCCCGTTCTCGACGTGCATCTGGTTGGGCGTCGCCACGATGGCGCCTTCCGGCTTCCCGTTCCGGATCATCGCTGCGAAGTCCGGATGCCAATCGACGCCTTTCTCCTCGGCCAGGACTTTCGCCGCCGGCGAGGGGTCGACGATGGCGGCGAGCTCCGCCTCGGGCTCCGAGAGCACATGCTCGATGTGACGCTTGCCGATGAGGCCGGCGCCGAGGACGGCCAGCCTGACCGGCCCGTTCCTTATCGGCGGCAAGTCAAGCCGCCTTTTCGTCGATGAGCTTTGCCAGCCGGCGCAGCGCGAGGGTGTAGCCCTGCGTGCCGAAGCCGGCGATCACGCCGTCGGCGCGGCTCGAGACGAACGAGTGGTGCCGGAAGGCTTCGCGCTTGTGCACGTTCGAGATGTGGATCTCGATCACCGGCGCGTCGAAGGCGTTGAGCGCGTCGAGGATCGCAACCGAGGTATGGGTGAAGGCCGCCGGGTTGATGGCGATGCCGCCTGCCGTCTCGCGTGCCTCGTGGATCCAATCGACGATCTCGTACTCGCGGTTGCTCTGGTGGAAGCGGAGCTCGAGCGACAGCTCCCGCGCGACCTTGCGGCACTCCGCCTCGACGTCGGCAAGCGTCTCGTGGCCGTAGACGTGCGGCTGGCGCTTCCCGAGCAGGTTGAGGTTCGGCCCGTTCAGCACGTAGACCAGTCGGCTCATGTCGTATTCCTTTGATCGGGCGAGTGCTTTGCAGGACTGATACGCCAGGTCAGCGATGATCCCGATCGCTCATCACCGCACGACGGCGGCGGTCTGGCCGAAGAGGACCTTCTTGGCCGCCTCCGACATGGGCGCGCCGAGGGTCGGGTTGATCTCCTTGGCCTTCTCGTAGGCCCGCACCGTCGCCGGGCGGGCCCGGATCGCCTCGAACCAGCGCTTGAGGTGCGGAAAGTCGTCGAGGTTCTGGCCTTGGCGCTCGTGCGGCACGACCCAAGGGTAGGACGCCATGTCGGCGATCGAGTAGGCGCCCGCCACGAACTCGCGGTCCGCGAGGCGCTTGTTCAGCACGCCGTAGAGCCGGTTCGTCTCCTTGACGTAGCGGTCGATGGCGTAAGGGATCTTCTCGGGCGCGTATTGCGTGAAGTGGTGGTTCTGCCCCGCCATGGGGCCGAGGCCGCCCATCTGCCAGAACAGCCATTGCAGCACCTCGGCGCGTCCGCGGGGATCCCGCGGGATGAAGCGGCCGGTCTTGTCGGCGAGGTAGAGCAGCATCGCGCCCGATTCGAACAGCGAGATGGGCTCTCCTCCGCCCTCCGGTGCGTGGTCAACCATAGCCGGGATGCGATTGTTCGGGGAAATCTTGAGGAACTCGGGTTTGAACTGCTCGCCCTCGCCGATCCGGACTGGCACGATCCGGTACGGCAGGCCGGTCTCCTCGAGGAACATCGTGACCTTGTGGCCGTTCGGGGTCGTCCAGTAGTGGAGGTCGATCATCGGGCTCTCCGGTGAGACGCGGCTGTTCAGCAGGACGGCGATAGGCGCCGGTCGAGCCATTCGAGGGCGGGGCCGAGCTGGGCCGTCCACAGGTCCCAGGTATGTCCGCCCGGATCGATGCGGAAGGGCGTTTCGATCCCGGCCTCGGAAAGCGCGCGGTGAAAGGCGAGGTTGCCCTCCTTCAGGCGCGGGAAGTCGTCCGCGCCGACGGCGAGGTATAACGCCGGCCGCTCCGGGTCGGCGATGTAGGCGGGCAGGCGCGGGAAGAGGTTCGAGGCGTTGAAGCGGCGCGGGTCGAAGGGGTCGCCGTAGGCGCCGCGGAACATGTGGGTCGGGCGCCGCGCGCGCGCCGCCTCGTCCTCCGGCATCGGTTGAAAAATGCTGCCCGAGAGGCTGAAGGCCGAGCCGTAGCGGCGCGGGTTGTCCATGGCGTAGAGGAGCGCGCCGTAGCCGCCCATCGAAAGGCCGCCGAGCGCGCGTCCTGCCCGGCAGGCGGCGGTCGGGTAGGCGCGGTCGACGTGGCCGACGAGGTCGCGGGTCAGCGCCTGCTCCACGAGCCCGTGCCCGCTCGGGTCCGGGTTGTCGACGTACCAGCTGTCCCGGGCCATCGGCATGACGACGAGGAGCGGCTTGAGGCGGCCCGCCGCGATCAGCCGGTCGAAAGTCTCGGCCGCACGCCCGAGGTCGATCCAGGTCCGCTCGCTGTCGCCGAGCCCGTGCAGGAGATAGAGCACGGGCCAGCGCGCGCCGGCCGGTGGGACCGGGGACGGCCGGTAGAGCGCATAGGGAATGTCGTGGCCGAGCGCCGGGCTTTCGGCCTTCAGGCCGAGCACGACCTCGGCCTGCGCCGTCCACGCGGCGAGCGCGGCGACCGCGCAGAGGCCGGCCCCAAGAAGCCTCATGGATGCTGCGGGACGGTTTGGGTGGGCTCCGCCATCACGGCCGGCGCCGTGTGCCGTGCGGACGCCTGGGCGCGGGCATGGAGCCAGGGCGAGCTCTTGAACCACTCGCACGCCGCCGCGACGGCGAAGAGGACGAGGCAACCGCCAAGGTTCACGAGCGCGGCGGTGAAGAAGCTTCGGCCGATCACGTCCAGAACCACCCCGAGCACCTGCGCCAGGACCAGCCCGGCGAGGAAGACGGCAAGCGTCTGTCGGCCGACGAGCCGGACCGCCGGGACGAGGCTGCCCTTGAGCCGCCGTCCGCCCTCGCCTGCGAGGGTATAGGCCAGATACGCGAGGCCGAGAAAGTGCGCCACCCGCATGGGGGCGAGATGGGTCTTGTCGATGAGGGGCGAAAGCGCCTGGTGCGCCTCGCCGAGCCAGGGCATGGCCCCCCACCCGGCGAAGCAGGACCAGCCGTACTGGCACGAGAACGGCAGCGCGGCAGCGATCACGGCGAGGCTCAGGAGCGCCAGCCGGCGGTCGTAGCCCGGCGGAATGAGCCAGCCGCGCCCGAAGGCGAAGCCGAGGAAGAAAAGGAGCTGCCACGAAAACGGGTTGAAGAACCACACCCGGTCGGACCACGGCTCGGCCGGCAGGTCGAGGAGACGGGCGAAGGCGAGGACGTAGAGCGTCACGCTGACCGCCGCGACGGTGCCGCGCCCGACGCTTTTCGCCGCCATGATAGCCGGGATCAGGGCCAGGATGACGAGATACATGGGCAGGATGTCGAAATAGTTCGGCACGTAGGTGAGGGTCACGAGCCCGAGTAGCATCCGGGCAGGGTCGTCGAGGAAGGGCCACAGGTTGAGGTCGTGGCGCAGGTACTGCCCGCCGAGCTTCGCGTCGGCCAGCGCCAGCGCGGCGACGACCGCCGCGAACACGCCGATATGGGCCCAATAGACCTGCCAGACCCGGTAGAGGATGCGAGCCGTCCCGCGCGCCCAGCCGGCGATCTCGAACACCCGCCCGAAGGCGAGCGCCGAGGCGCAGCCGGAGCAGAACACGAAGATTTCGGTCGCGTCCGAGAAGCCGAAGCGGGCCGGGATCCAGTCGGCCCAGGCGTTGCCCGGGATGTGGGCGATGAGGATGATGATCATGCCGGCGCCGCGGAACACGTCGAGGCGCGGGTCGCGCGGGCGCTTCGCTTCGGCGTTCGGGCTCGACATGGCGGTCCCGGGGCGCTCGGGCGGATTGCGCTTCAGGCCGTCCGCTCCTCGCGCCATTTCACGACGGCGCCGACGATGAGCCCGAACACCACGTGGCCGCCGAAGGAGGCCCAGGCGAGCGGGATGAAGTCGAGGAAGGCGGGCAGCCCGGCGACGAGGTGCGCCATCACGTAGAGGGCGAAGATCCACAGGCCGACGCCGAACCCCGCCGCGGTGAGCCACCACGGCAGCCCCGGAAGGACCGCGCGCTGGAGCGGGCGCGCGACGAAGAGGTAGCCGAGCGGATAGAACACGAATCCGACGACGAGATGGATGATCTCGCCGACGAGCCGGCTCTCGAGGCCGAACACCGACTGCACGAGCGCGGCCGGCTCGAGCGGCCCGCCGACGCCGGGGATCAGCGGTGTGACCACCCGGGCCCAGAACTCCCAGGTGACGTCCGCGGCGACGCCGGCGATGAGCGACGTGACGAACGTGTCCTTCGTCAACGGCGGAAAAAGCGGCCTCGGCATCGAGGCGGACGGGACGGCGAGCGTGGTCATGACGGTCCTCCGGTAAGGCAAGGTTCAGGGTCGGGATTGTCCGACGAGCCGCGGCCAGTTGCCGTCGGCTTGTCGCACGTAGCCCGGCACATCCTTGCGCCAGGTTTCGCGGATCGAGAGGTCGTAATTAAGGTAGAGCCGGCCGTTGACGATGGCCCAGGCCTCCGGGTCGATCTTGACGAGATAGCCTTGGGCGACGCCGTAGGCGCAGTAGCCGCCGTAGGCCGGGAGGTAGCGCTCCGGGTCGGCCGTGAAGCGGGCCCTGTTGGCCTCGCTCGCAAACAGCCAGCGGGCGCCGCCGCGCTCGACGGCGAGGTCCGGGCGGCCCTTCCTCGGCCCTCCGTCGGCGAAGTAGGCGACCGGGTCGTAGCCGTGGATCGCGACGCGTCCGCCGGCGAGCACGTTCACCGGGCTCTGGGCCGCCGCCTCGACGACGGCCGGCCCGAAGGCGAGGGCGGCAAGGCCCAAGGTCGCGGCCGCGGTCACGATGGTTCTGCGCAAGGTGAACATGGAGACCTCATGCGGAGCGCCGAGCGCCGGGCGCGGCGGCACAGAGGTACGCGCCGGCCCGGCCGCCGCGAAAGCCTCAGGGAGCTATCGAGATGATGCCTCCAGCCTATGGCCGCGCCCAATCACGGCCCCGGGAGGTCACCCGACCGTGATGCCGGGTCTCTCGAAGGTGCCGGCTTCGTGAGCGGGGCGTGAGCGCTTCGACGACAATCGCGGGTCGGTCGTCCCGGATGGCCGAAGGCCGATCCGGGGCCGTAGCTCCGGCACGTGCGTGGGTCCCGGCTCCTCTCCTCGGGTCAAGCCCGAGGGCCGGCCGGGACGACTCCGGAGGAGTGACGCCGAGTGCTCAAGCCAATACGAGGTCTTGGAGCTGCTCCTCGAGCTTCTCGCGGATGCCGTGAATCTCGCCGATGAGGGCGTCGTGGAAGTTCACGAGCCGGGTCTCGGTCTCGACGAACAGGAGGCCTTCGATGAGGTCGCGCACGAGCGCGGGGTCGCGGCGCTGGGCGACGTTGCACATCACCTCGACGGCGATCTCGTAGGCCGTGATGCGGGCGTGCACGGCCTGCCAGCGGGCGAGATCCGCCAGCACGTACTCGGTGACCGAGGCTTCGAGGGCGTCGAGACGCCGGGAGAGGATTTTTGCGTCCATGGGCCGCCTGCCAAGCTCTGGCCGCGAAGGATCACGCGGCCGCCATAGGTTGTGGCGCATTCTCGGATATCCTTCACGTGAGTTTTGCGTGAAAAACGACGGATGCCTTCTTCCGGGCGGGCCCGTCGGGCAGGATGCGCCCGACAAGGAGGCGCAGATGGACCGTCGCGTGACGCTGCCCGGCGGCGAGGCCGTGCCAGTGCTCGGCCAGGGCACCTGGAAGATGGCGGAGGACCGCTCCCGCCGGGCCGAGGAGATCGCGGCGCTGCGGCTCGGGATCGAGCTCGGCATGACGCTGATCGACACCGCCGAGATGTACGGCGAGGGCCGCACCGAGGAGGTCGTCGGCGAGGCCATCTCAGGGATGCGCGACAAGGTCTTCCTGGTCAGCAAGGTCTACCCTCACAACGCGAGCCGCCGGGGCGTGGCAGAGGCGTGCGGGCGCAGCCTGCGGCGCCTCAAGACCGACCGCCTCGACCTCTACCTCCTGCACTGGCCGGGCAGCATCCCCATCGCCGAGACCGTCGAGGGCTTCGAGGCGCTGAAGAAGGCGGGGAAGATCCGGCACTGGGGCGTCTCGAACTTCGACACGGGCGAGATGGAGGAGCTCATGGCCGTTTCGGGCGGAAGCGCCTGCGCCACGAACCAGATCCTCTACAATCTCTCCCGCCGTGGGCCCGAGCACGACCTCATGCCGTGGCAAGCGGCGCGGGGCATCCCCACGATGGCCTACAGCCCGATCGAGCAGGGGCGCCTGCGCGCGACGGGCGCCCTCGCCGAGGTCGCGAAGAAGCACGGCGCGACGCCCTACCAGGTCGCCCTCGCCTGGGTCATGCGCCGCCCCGACGTGATCGCGATCCCGAAGGCTTCGCGGGCCGAGCACGTCTGGGAGAACCGCGCCGCGCTCGATCTCACGCTGGACGAGGCCGACCTTTCGACCCTCGACGCCGCCTACCCGCCGCCGAAGCGGCGGACGCCGCTGGAGATGATCTGAGCATCAGACTGCCACAACCCTCCTCATGCCGAGGTGCCCGCGAAGCGGGCCCCGAAGCACGCACCGACGTTGGGCGCTGCACCGGCAGGGTTGCGTCTTTCGAGGCTCGCCTTCGGCTCGCGCCTCAGGATGAGGACGCAGGAGGGCGGCCCGTATGCCGCAACGATCTTGTCCCGCCACTCCTTGTCGGGCAAGGAAGGCACATGCTTCTTCCGCCGGAGGCTCCCGTGACGCGCGCCCAAAGCCTTCTCGACCGTTTGCGCCTGCCGGTGGTCGCGGCACCGATGTTCTTGGTGTCGGGGCCGGCGCTCGTGATCGCAGCGTCGCGGGCGGGGGTGCTCGGCACATTTCCTGCCCTCAACCAGCGCTCGACCGAGGGCTTCAGGGACTGGCTCGACGAGATCGAGGCGGCGCTCGGCGCCGGCGACTCAGGCCTGCCCTACGGCGTCAACCTCATCGTCCACAAGACCAACCCGCGGGTCGAGGCCGACCTGCGCGTCTGCGTCGAGAAGAAGGTGCCGGTCATCATCACCTCGCTGGGGGCGGTGCCGGACCTCGTCAAGGCGGTCCATTCCTACGGCGGCGTCGTGCTGCACGACGTGATCAACATGCGCCACGCCGCGAAGGCGGTCGAGGCCGGGGTCGACGGTCTCGTGCTGGTCTCTGCCGGGGCCGGCGGGCACGCCGGCCTCAACAGCCCCTTCGCCTTCGTCTCCGAGGTGCGGGCGATGTTCGATGGCATCATCGCGCTCGCGGGCGCGATCACGAGCGGGCGCCACGTCGCGGCCGTGATCGCGGCCGGCGCCGACGTCGCCTACATGGGCACCCGCTTCATCGCCACGAGCGAGGGCGCCGCGCCCGACGCCTACAAGGAGATGATCCTTGCCTCCCGCATCTCCGACATCGTCTACACCCCGGCGGTCTCGGGGGTGCACGGGAACTTCATGCGCCAGAGCCTCGTTCGGGCAGGACTGGACCCGGAGGGGCCCGCGCCCGCCATGAACATGGACAAGAAGGAAGCCAAGGCTTGGCGCGACATCTGGTCGGCCGGCCATGGGGTCGGCGGCATCGACGCCGTGGTGCCGGTCGAGCGGCTCGTCGCCGAGCTCGCGGAGGACTTCGCGGGGGCGACGGCGCAGCTCGCGGCATGGCGCGGGCGCATGGGTGCCGCGGCGCAAAGCGCCGGCCGGGCCGCCGAACCCGAAAGGATCGCCTCATGACGGCTCTTGCCCGGCCCGCCCTGTCGGAGCGCCGCGCCCCCGTCTCCATCGTCGACGTGCGCGAGACGGTGGTGCCGATCAAGTCAGCGATCTCGAACGCCTACATCGATTTCAGCCAGATGACCGTGAGCGTCGTCGCGGTCGTGACGGACGTCGTCCGCGACGGCAGGCGCGTCACCGGCTTCGGCTTCAACTCGAACGGCCGCTATGCCCCGAGCGGGCTTTTGCGCGAGCGCTTCATTCCGCGTCTGAAGGAAGCCGACCCGCTCTCCCTTGTCGACGAGAGCGGGGAAAGCCTCGACCCGCATAAATGCTGGGCCGCGATGATGCGGAACGAGAAGCCCGGCGGGCACGGCGAGCGCTCGGTCGCGGTCGGCGTCCTCGACATGGCGATCTGGGACGCGGCGGCGAAAATCGAAGGCAAGTCCCTCGCCCGGCTTCTCGGCGAGCGCTACCGGGGCGGCGAGGTCGACCGGGACATCTTCGTCTACGCGGCCGGCGGCTACTACTACCCGGACAAGGGCCTCAAAGGCCTCCAGGACGAGTTCAAGAGCTACCTCGACCGCGGCTACACGGTCTGCAAGATGAAGATCGGCGGCGCCTCCCTCGACGAGGACCTGCGCCGCCTCGACGCCGCAATCGAGGTAGTGGGCGAGGCGGGGCGCGTCGCCGTCGACGCCAACGGCCGCTTCGACCTCGACACCGCCATTGCCTATGCCAAGGCGCTCAATCCCTACGGCGTGTTCTGGTACGAGGAGGCGGGCGACCCCCTCGACTTCCGGCTCCAGGCCGTCCTCGCCGAGTACTACGACGGCCCGATGGCGACGGGCGAGAACCTCTTCTCGCACCAGGACGCCTGCAACCTCTTGCGCTACGGCGGCATGCGCCCGGACCGGGATTGGCTGCAGTTCGATTGCGCCTTGAGCTACGGCCTCGTCGAGTACATGCGTACCCTAGAGGTGCTGCGGCAGAATGGTTGGTCTGCCCGCCGCTGCATCCCGCACGGCGGCCACCAGATGTCGCTCGCCATCGCGGCCGGCCTCGGGCTCGGCGGCAACGAGAGCTACCCCGACGTCTTCTACCCCTTCAACGGCTTCGCCGACGACTGCCCCGTGGTCGGGGGCCGCGTCACCCTGCCGGACGCGCCGGGAATCGGGTTCGAGAGGAAGAGCGAGCTGTACAAAGTGATGAAGCCGCTCGAAGGGTGACGCGCCCCTCTCCCGCTTGCGGGAGAGGGCTGGGGTGAGGGTCGGGGCAGGCCCTCACCCGGTCGCTTCGCGACTCGACCTCTCCCGCAAGCCGGAGAGGTGAACTACACCCCCAGATACGCCTCCCTGACCCGCGGGTCCTCGAGCAGCGCCGCCCCTGTCCCCTCGTGGGCGATGCGGCCCGTCTCGATCACGTAGGCGCGGTCGGCGACGGCAAGCGCCGCGGCGGCGTTCTGCTCGACGAGGAGGATGGTGACGCCTTCTCCCTTTAGTCGCACCACCGCATCGAGGATCTGCTGCGCGAGGAGAGGCGCGAGGCCCATGGAGGGCTCGTCGAGGAGGAGGAGCTTCGGGCGCGCCATGAGGGCGCGGCCGATGGCGAGCATCTGCTGCTGGCCGCCCGAGAGGCCGCCGGCCGGGTCGCGGCGCTTCTCCGCGAGCGCCGGGAACAGGGCGTAGACGCGCTCGCGGTCCGCAGCGATGCCGCCATCGCGGCGAAGGTACGCGCCGAGGCGCAGGTTGTCCTCGACGGAGAGCGGCCCGAACACCTGCCGCCCCTCCGGCACGTGCGCCATGCCCAGCGCTACCCGCCGGTGCGGCGGCGCGCGCTCGATCGCCTCGCCGCCAAGGCGGATGCGCCCGGCCGCGACCGGCTGCACGCCGGAGAGGGCCCGCAGCAGCGTGGTCTTGCCGGCGCCGTTCGAGCCGACGAGGGCAACGATCTCGCCCGCCCGGACGGTCAGGCTCACGCCCTTCACGACCTCGATGCGGCCGTAAGCGCTGCGAAGGCCATCGACCTCAAGCACGGGCGGCCTCCCGCCCTTGAGGCCCGAGGTAGGCCGTAACGACCGCGGGGTCCGCCCGCACCTCCTGCGGCGTGCCTTCCGCCAGAGGCCTGCCGCCCGCGAGCACGAGGACGCGGTCGGAGATCGCCATGACGAGGCGCATGTCGTGCTCGACGAGCACCACCGCGACGCCGCGGTCCGCGACCATGCGGATCAGCCGCTTGATCTCCTGGGTCTCGACTGCATTGCAGCCGGCAGCGGGCTCGTCGAGGAGGACGACCTTGGGCTCGGAGGCGAGGGCGCGGGCGATCTCGAGGCGCTTCAGCGCTCCGTAAGGCAGCGCGCCCGCCGGGGCGTCGCGGCGCTCGGCAAGGTTCACGAAGGCGAGGAGCTCTTCCGCCGCCGCCCGCGTTTCCCGGTTCTGGCGGGCGACGGAGGGCAGGCGCAGGAGGTCGGCGAGGAGCGAGCGGCGCTCGCGCAGGTGCCGGCCGACCATGACGTTGTCGAGGGCCGTCATGCGGGAAAAGATCTGCAGGTTCTGGAAGGTGCGCGAGAGGCCCTTGCGGGCGAGTTCTTCGGGCGGGCGGCCGGTCACGTCCTCGCCGGCAAGGGTCACGTGACCGCGGCTCGCGCGGTAGAGGCCGGAGACGACGTTGAAGAGCGTCGTCTTGCCGGCGCCGTTCGGGCCAATGATCGAGAGCACCTGCCCGGCGTCCGCCTTGAAGCTCACGCCGTCGACCGCGACGACGCCGCCGAAGGCGATGCCGATGCCTTCCGCGGCGAGGAGGCTCATGCGGCCCTCGCGGCGCCCGCGGCGCGCCGCCCGGACAGCGCCGCCGCGAGGCTCGGCACGATGCCGTCGCGCAGGAAGATCATGAACGTCATGATGAGGATGCCGAGGAGCGCGTTTTCATAATCCTGGAAGACGGTCAGGAGCTGCGGCAGGGTCACGAGCACGGCGGCGCCGACGACCGCGCCCGCGACGCTGCCCAGGCCGCCGACCACCACCATGGTGACGAGCTCGACGGAATGCAGGAAGCCCGCCTGGTCCGGTGTGATGAAGCCGTTCATGAGGGCGAGGAGCGAGCCCGCGACCGCGGCATAGACGGCGGCGATGACGAAGGCGCTGAGCTTGTAGCGCGCGACGTCGATGCCGGCGACGCGGGCCGCGACCTCGCTGTCGTGCAGCGCCCTCAAGCTCCGCCCGGTCGGCGCGTCGAGGACGTTGAGGGCGAGCCACGTGCCGATCATGAGCGCGCCGCCGGTGACCCAGTACCAGGTCTCGGCGCCGGCGACGCGCCAGCCGAACAGCACGAGGCGGGACACCCGCATGCCGTCCGGCCCGCCGGTCCAGCGGCTCTCGTTCGTGAGCACGATCGCGACGAGGACGCCGAGGCCGAGGGTCGCGATGGCGAGGTAGTGTCCGCGAAGCCGCAGCACCGGCCGGCCGACGACGTAGGCAAGCGCCCCGGCCAGCACCGCGCCGAGGATCAGCGACGCCCAAGGCGGGACGCCGAGGTGCGCCGGCCCGAGCGCCACCGCGTAGGCGCCGATGCCGAAGAAGCCGGCGTGCCCGAGGCTCACCTGCCCGGCCTGGCCCATGAGGACGTTGAGGCCGACGGCCGCGAGGGCCGAGATCCAGACGAGGGCGGCGACGCGGTAGTAGTAGCCCGAGGGGAAGAGGAGCGGCAGGAGCGCGATCGCGGCCGCGAGGATGACCAGGGTGAGCGCGCGGGAGGACAGGCGCCGCACGGGTCACACGCGCTCGACGGCGCGCCGCCCGAGAAGGCCGCTCGGCATGAGGAACAGCACGGCGAGGATCGTCAGGAACGCGACCGCGTCCTTGTAGGACGAGCTGACGTAGCCGGCGCTGAACGACTCGAAGAGGCCGAGCAGCAGCCCGCCGAGCACCGCGCCGAAGGGGCTGCCGATGCCGCCGAGCATGGCCGCCGCGAAGCCCTTGAGGGCCAAGAGCGTGCCGGCGTCGTAGCTCGTCAGCGTGATCGGGGTGATGAGGATGCCGGCGACCGCGCCGATCGCGGCGGAGGTGCCGAAGGCGAGCGCCATGATCGTGCGGGTGTTGATGCCGACGAGCTGCGCCGCGAGCCGGTTCGCGGCGGTCGCCAGCACCGCTTTCCCCAGCACCGTGCGGTCGAGGAAGAGGTAGAGGGCGAGGAAGGTGAAGATCGCGCCGCCGAGCACCCACAGGCTCTGAGGCAGGATCGCGGCTCCCATGACGACGATCGGCGCGTCGCCCGAGAACGCTTTCAAGCCGTGCGCCTGCTTGTCGAACATGACCTGCGCCACGCCGCGCAAAAAGATCGAGGCCCCGATGGTGATGATGATCAGCGTCACGGCCGAGGCGCCGCGGGCGGGCTCGATGGCAAGCGCGTCGAGGAGGAGGCCGACCGCCACGGCGGCGAGGATCGCGATAAGCGCCGCGAGGGGCAGCGGCACGCCGGCGGCGTGAGCGAACACGGTCCCCATGCCGCCGATCATGACGAACTCGCCTTGGGCGAAGTTCACCACGTCGGAGGCGTTGTAGATCAGCGTGAACCCGAGCGCGACCATGGCATAGACCGCGCCGACGGTCAGGCCCGAGAACAGGAACTGCAGGAACTCGGGCATCACCTCTCCCGCTTGCGGGAGAGGTCGAGTCGCGAAGCGACCGGGTGAGGGCCCGCTTCGGACTCTCTCCTCACCCTAACCCTCTCCCGCAAGCGGAAGAGGGGACTTTTCGGCGCTCCCTGTCCCACGCGGATCCCGGGTCTCCCTGCGGTCGCCCGGGATGACGGGCGTGGTGGTCGGAAGACTAACTCCCCGCCTGCACCTGCACCCAGTCCCCGTTCTTGATCTCGAGCATCTTGAAGGCCGAGAGGTCGAGGCCGAGGTGGTCGGTCGGGGACATGTTGACGATGCCGGCGGTAGCGATGAAGCCCCTGGTTTTCTCGATCTCCTCGTTGATCTTGATGGGGTCGGCGCTGTTCGCCCGCTTCATCGCCTCGACGAGGATGAAGAAGCCGTCGTAGGCGTGTCCGCCGAAGGTCGAGACCGGCTGGCCCGTCGCCTTCTCGTAAGTTTGCTTGTAGGCGACGACCACTGGCTTCTGCGGGTCGTTGTCCGGGAGCTTCTCGGCAAGCAGCAGCGCTGCGGCGGGGAGGCGCACCCCGTTCGCGGCCTCGCCGGCGAGCTCGATGTAGCTCTTCGAGGCGACGCCGTGGTTCTGGTAGAACGGTACCGTGAGCCCGATCTGGCGCACGTTGCGGGTCACGACCGCGCCGTGCTGGCCGAAGCCGGTATGAACGAGGCCCTGGAGGCCGGGGGTGTTCTTGATCTTGGTAAGCTGGGGCGTGACATCGGCGTCGCGCGGTCCATGGGTCTCGTCGGCGATGAACTCGACGCCGCCTTCCTTCGCGACCTTCAGGCACTGCTCGCGCATCGACTTCCCGAAGCCGTCGGTCGACGAGATGATGCCGATCTTGACGATGCCGCGGGCCCGCATGTCCTCGAAGATCTTCTGGCAGGCCATCTTGTCGGTGTGCGGCGTCTTGTAGACGAACTTCCGGACCGGCTCGACGATCTCGATCGCGCCGCCCATGGAGATGAACGGGATCTTCGCCTCCTCGAACACCGGGATCATGGCGAGCGAGGTGCCGGTGATCGAGCCGCCGACGACGGCGATGACCTTGTCGTCCTCGACGAGGCGGGTCGCGAAGGTGCGGGCCTTGTTGGCATCGCCGCCGTCGTCGTACGTCACGAGCTCGAGCTTCCTGCCGTTGACGCCGCCCTCGGCATTGACCTTCTCGACGTACATCTTGATCGTCTTGTCCTCGGGCTCGCCGAGGAAGGCGGCGGGCCCGGTGACGGAGAGCACCGCCCCGATCTTGAGGGTGTTCTGGGCAAGGGCCGGCAGGGCGAGGGCGAGGACGAGGCCCGCGCCGGCGAGCGCCTTCACGAGAAGCTTCATGCGGTTCCTCCCTGGGCTTTGCGCCTAGTTGAGCCGCAAACGGGCCGGCGGGCAAGGGTTCGCGCGCCCTCTCCCCTACGCCCTCGCCCAACCCTCCAGGCCGGGAGAGGGAGCGCTCGCGACCCATGTTTCACGTGAAACATTTCCTATGATGGTCCATCAACACCCCCCGACGATGTCGTGGCAAAACCCGACGATGTCGCGGCAAAACCCCGACGATGTTGCCGACGATGTCGGGCGAACGCCGACGATGTTGGATAGCGGAGAAACGACCCCCGCGCCCGCCGAATGGCGGCACAAGTCCCTCTCCCCGTGCCGGACGCAACCCCGATCCGCCTTCCCCCCTCTCCCCGCCTGCTTTTAGAGGGAGGGCCGACGCGGCCGGCAGGCCGAACGAGGAGCGCCGCGCCGCCCCTGCCGATTGACGGGGGCGCGGCGGCGTCGATAGTTCGGGAGAGACCCGGACACCGGGCGTGGGAGGAGCGCGTGGCGGAGGAACCCGTTCTGGTCGAGGCGCGCGGGAACTGGCGCATCCTGACGCTGAACCGCCCCGACCGGCTCAACGCCTTCGACGAGACGATGCACGAGCGCCTCATGGCGGCGCTGGAGGCGGCGGAAGCCGACGCGGGCTGCCGGGCGCTCCTCTTGACCGGTGCCGGCCGCGGCTTCTGCGCCGGCCAGGACCTCACCAACCGGGTGTTCGAGCCGGGCGTCACGCCGGACCTGACCCGCACCATCGAGCGCTTCTACAACCCGCTCGTGCGCAAGCTCAGGGCGCTGCCCATGCCGGTCGTCTGCGCCGTGAACGGCGTCGCGGCCGGCGCCGGCGCCAACGTCGCGCTCGCCTGCGACATCGTGCTGGCGGCGCGCTCGGCGCGGTTCATCCAGGCCTTTGCCAAGATCGGCCTCCTGCCGGATTCCGGCGGCACTTGGTTCCTGCCGCGCCTCGTGGGCGGCGCCCGCGCCCGCGGCCTCGCCATGCTGGCCGAGCCGCTGCCGGCCGAGAAGGCCGAGGAATGGGGCCTGATCTGGAAGGTCTTCGATGATGAGCGCCTCAGGGACGAGGCGGAAAAGCTCACGGCGCACCTCGCGGCCCAGCCGACCGTCGGCCTCGCGCTCGCGAAGCGCGCCCTCGACGCGGCCGAGACCAACTCGCTCGACGCCCAGCTCGACCTCGAGCGCGACCTGCAAGGCGAGGCCGGACGCACGCCGGACTACGCCGAGGGCGTCTCCGCTTTCCTCGCCAAGCGCACGCCCGCCTTCACAGGGCGGCGCTGATGGACGCGAGCGTCCCGAAGCCGGCGGACGCGCAAGCCCTCGCCGAGGCCTGCGCCCAGGCCATGTGGTCCGCGGACCGAGCCTCGCAAGGGTTGGGCATGCGGATCGAGCGGGTCGGGCCAGGCGAGGCGGTGCTGAGCATGGCAGTCGCCGAGCGCATGGTGAACGGTCACGGCATCTGCCACGGCGGCTTCATCTTCACGCTGGCGGACTCGGCCTTCGCCTTCGCCTGCAACACCTACGACCAGCGCACGGTCGCCCAGCACTGCGCCGTGACCTTCCTGGCTCCGGCGCGGCTCGGCGACGTGCTCACCGCCCACGCGGTCGAGGTCTTTCGGAGCGGCCGCTCCGGCATCTACGACATCACGGTGGCGAACGAGGGCGGGGCGATCGCCGCGTTCCGCGGCCACTCGCGGACCGTCAAGGGCTCGCTCCTGGAGGGGACGTGACGGCTCCCCTCCCCAGCGGGGCGGATCTGGAGCACGCCCTTGGCGAGATCCGCCCCGGTCGTGATAGCCTGCTTGGCGGACGGCCTTCTCTGCCGCTCCGATCCACATCACCGGCCGGCCCGGCGCGGCGATGCCGTCGGGGGCCGTCCGCCTCGCCGGCATGAGGAGGGTGATTTCGGCCTGGGCAGTCCCCCGGGATGACGGCACAAAGACCACGCGGAGGAAACATGGGAAGCGTCAATCCGAGCATCGACCTGGCGCATGAGGGCGAGGTCGGCGTCGTCACCATCGACAACCCGCCCGTGAACGCCTTGAAGCACGAGGTTCGGGCCGGCCTCGTCGAGGCCTTCCAGCGCGTGAAGAATGACGCCGGGGTGAAGGCCGCAGTGCTCGCCTGCGCCGGGCGCACCTTCTCGGCCGGGGCCGACATCTCGGAGTTCGGCAAGCCGCGCCGCTCGCCGGGGCTGATCGAAGTCATCGAGACGATCGAATCCGTGGGCAAGCCCGTGGTCGCGGCGCTGCACGGCACGCCGCTCGGCGGCGGCTTCGAGCTGGCCCTCGGCTGCCACTACCGCGTCGCGGCGCCCGGCACCCGCGTCGGCCTTCCCGAGATCAAGCTCGGCCTCCTCCCAGGCGCCGGCGGCACCCAGCGCCTGCCGCGCCTCGTCGGGCCCGAGCGCGCGCTCCAGCTCATCGTCTCGGGCAACCCGACGCCGGTGGAGGAGCTGCTGGAGGATGGCGTCGTCGATGCGATCGTCAAGGGCGACCTGACGCAGGAGACCATCGCCTTCGCCCGCAAGATCCTTGCCGAGAACCGCCCGCTCACACGCGTCCGCGACCGCGAGGACCGGCTCACCGCCGCCCGCGCCGACCCGTCGGGCTTCACGCGCGCGGCGGACGCCGCGGCGAAGCGGGCGCGGGGCCTTCGCGCCGTCGCGGCCTGCGTCGAGTCCGTGCGCAACAGCTTCCAAAAACCCTTCGACGAGGGCCAGGCGCGCGAGCTCGAGCTCTTCATGGAATTGCTCACGAGCGAGGAATCGCGGGCCCAGCGTCACATCTTTTTCGCCGAGCGCGAGGCCCAGAAGGTGCCCGACATGCCCCAGGCCGTGAAGCCGCGGGAGGTGCGAAAAGGCGGTGTCATCGGGGCCGGCACCATGGGCGGCGGCATCGCCATGAATTTTGCGAACGGCGGCATCCCCGTGACGATCGTGGAGACCGTCCAGGACGCCCTCGACCGCGGGCTCGCCACCATCCGAAAGAACTACGCCAACACCGTCTCGCGCGGCGGCCTCACGCAGGAGGAGGCTGAGCGCCGCATCGGCCTCATCACCGGCACCACCGACTTCGCCGCGCTCTCCGACGCCGATTTCATCATCGAGGCGGTGTTCGAGGAGATGGACCTCAAGAAGCGCATCTTCTCCGACCTCGACCGCATCGCGAAGCCCGGCGCGATCCTCGCCACCAACACGTCCACCCTCGACGTGAACGCGATCGCCGCCGCGACGGCGCGCCCGCAGGACGTGCTCGGCACGCACTTCTTCAGCCCCGCGAACGTGATGAAGCTCCTGGAGATCGTGCGGGGCGAGAAGACCGCGTTCGACGCCCTCGCGACCGCGATTTCGCTGGGGCGGCGGATGGGCAAGGTGCCGGTGGTGGTCGGCGTCTGCTACGGCTTCGTCGGCAACCGCATGCTGCACCTGCGCTCGGTCGAGGCCGAGCGGCTGATCCTGGAGGGCGCGCTGCCGCAGGAGGTCGACGCGGCGGTCACCGAGTTCGGCTTCCCCATGGGGCCCTTCGCGATGAGCGACCTCGCCGGCATCGACGTCGGCTGGCGCATCCGCAGGGGGCGCGGCGAGCGCGCCGAGATTTCCGACACGCTCGCCGAGATGGGCCGCTTCGGCCAGAAGACCGGTGCCGGCTACTTCCGCTACGAGGGCGGGCGCACGCCGATCCCGGACCCGGAGGTGGAGAAGATCATCGTCGAGGCCTCGGGCCGGCTCGGCATCGAGCGCCGCGCGATCGACAAAAAGGAGATCGTCGAGCGCATGGTGTTCCCGATGATCAACGAGGGGGCCCGCATCCTGGAGGAGGGCATCGCGTACCGCGCGAGCGACATCGACGTGGTCTGGGTCTACGGCTACGGCTGGCCGGTGTGGCGTGGGGGCCCGATGTTCTACGCCGACCAGGTCGGCCTGTCCTACATCCGCGACCGCCTCGCCTCCTACGCCCAGCGCTCCGGCGACAAGGCGCTGGAGCCCGCGCCGCTTCTCCTGCGCCTCGCCCGCGAGGGGAGGGGGTTCGGCGACAAGGCGAGCGAGGACAAGGCGGCGTGATGTTCTTCTGCACGCCACTGTCGTCCCCGGCCGGAGGCGGCCTTGGCCGCCGGAGGGGAAGGGGACCCATTCCCCGGCGAGGCTTGGGTCCCCTTCCCTCGCTTCGCTCGCCGGGGACGACAGTGGGAAGCGCGCCATGAACGCCCAGCGCCCCTTCGCCTGGGAGAAGAGCTATCCGCCGGGCCTGTCGTGGGACATGGCCATCGAGGTCTCGACCGTCTCGGCTCTGCTCGACCGAGGCCTCGCGCGCTCGGCCGGCGTGCCGGTCTTCGACTTCCGCGGCGAAAAAATTCTCTATCGCGACTTCGCGGTCCGCGTGGACCGCCTCGCAGCCGCGTTCCTTTCCCGCGGCATCGGGCCGGGCGCCGCGGTCGGGCTTTATCTCCCGAACACGCCCTGGCACCCGATCGCCTTCTTCGCCTGCATGAAGGCGGGCGTGCGCGCCGTGCATATGAGCGCGCTCGAGGCCGAGCGGGAGCTCGCCCACAAGCTCAAGGATAGCGGCGCACGCGTCCTCGTCACCACCAACTGGGCGGGTCTCCTGCCGAAAGCCCAGAAGCTCAAGGAGAGCGGGCTCGTCGACCTCCTCGTCGTCGGCGACGACGCCGCGTGGGGGCCGGGTGCGTTCTCGCTCGCGCCCATCCCGCAAGGCGAGGGCGTCGTCACGATCGCCGATTTCATTGGCAACGCCAGCGGCACAGCCTTCCCGGAGATCTCGGAGGAGGATGTCGCGCTGCTGCAATACACCGGCGGCACCACCGGCGTCCCGAAGGGCGCGATGCTGACGCACGCGAACCTCACCGCCGCCGTGTCGAGCTACGACGCCTGGTACGTCGGCCAGGACCGGCCTCTCCACGGCGAGAGGGTGATCCTGGTCCTGCCGCTGTTCCACATCTACGCGCTGACCACGATTCTGCTGCGCCAAGTCAAGCACGGCAACGAGATGTTTTTGCGCGAAAAATTCGACCCGGAAGGAATCCTGCGCGACATCGAGGTCGGGCGCGCGACCTCCTTCCCGGGCGTGCCGACCATGTGGATCGCGCTCGCGAACCATCCCGGCATCGAGAGGCGCGACCTCTCTTCGCTGCGCTTCTGCGGCTCCGGCGGCGCCTCGCTGCCGGTCGAGGTGGGCGCCCGCTTCGAGCGCCTCACCGGCCACCGCCTCGGCGGCGGCTGGGGCATGACCGAGACCGCGCCCGCCGGCACGAACCTCCCCCTCGACGGACCGGGCAAGCCCGGCTCCATGGGCCTGCCGCTGCCCGGCATCGAGATGGGCATCCGCTCCCTCGACGACCCGCGGACCGTGCTCGGACCCAACGAGAAGGGCGAGATCGCGATCCGGGCCCGCAACGTCATGAAGGGCTACTGGAACCGCCCCGAGGACACGGCGGCGGCCTTCGTCGACGGCTGGTTCCTCACCGGCGACATCGGGCACATGGACGAGGACGGCTACTTCTTCCTCGTCGACCGCAAGAAGGACATGATCATCTCGGGCGGCTTCAACGTCTATCCGCGGGTGATCGAGGAGGCCGTCTACGAGCACCCCGACGTCGAGGAGGCGATCGTGGTCGGCGTGCCCGACAGCTACCGCGGCGAGGCCGCCAAGGCCTTCGTCAAGCTGCGCGCCGGCGCGCCGCCGCTCACCCTTGAGGCGCTGCGCGCTTTCCTCACCGACAAGCTCGGCCGCCACGAGATGCCCGCCGCCCTCGAGATCCGCGACGCCCTCCCCCGCACTGCCGTCGGCAAGCTCTCCAAGAAGGAGCTCGTCGAGGAGGAGCGCGAGAAGGCGCGCCTGAGGGAGGCCTCGTGACGACCATCGCTGCTTGCACAACTCTCCTCATCCTGAGGTGCGAGCGCGAAGCGCGAGTCTCGAAGGACGCACCCCGTCGATGCGGCTTAGGTGTGCGTGCTTCGAGGCTCGCTTCGCTCGCACCTCAGCATGAGGAGGATAGTGCGCCGGATTGAAAGGAGACGCCCATGGACCTCCGCTTCACCCCCGAGGAGAACGCCTTTCGCGAGGAGGTGCGCGACTTCTTCCGCACCGCGCTTCCCGCGCGCATCCGCGACAAGCTCGTGCAGGGGCATCATGTCTCGAAGGACGAGCTCGTCGAGTGGACCCGCATCCTCAACGCCAGGGGCTGGGCCGTGCCGCACTGGCCGGTCGAGTGGGGCGGCACCGGCTGGGACCCGGTGCGGCAGTACATCTTCCAGGACGAGATGCAGCAGGCGCCGGCGCCTTCGCCGCTACCCTTCGGGGTCAGCATGGTCGGCCCGGTCATCATCGCCTTCGGCTCGGAGGCGCAGAAGCGCCGCTACCTTCCGCGCATCGCCAACCTCGACGACTGGTGGTGCCAGGGGTTCTCGGAGCCCGGCTCCGGCTCCGACCTCGCCTCGCTGAAGACCTCCGCCAAGCGCGACGGCGACACTTATGTCGTCAACGGCCAGAAGACCTGGACGACGCTCGGCCAATACGCCGACTGGATCTTCTGCCTCGTGCGCACCGATCCCGCCGCGAAGAAGCAGGAGGGCATCTCCTTCCTCCTTATCGACATGAAGACGCCGGGCATCACGGTCCGCCCGATCCAGACCATCGACGGCGGCCGCGAGGTCAACGAGGTCTTCTTCGACGACGTGCGCGTGCCGGTCGAGAACCTTGTCGGCCGGGAGAACAAGGGTTGGGACTATGCCAAGTTCCTCCTCGGCAACGAGCGCGTCGGCATCGCCCGCGTCGGCGTCTCGAAGGAGCGCATCCGGCGTATCAAGGAGCTGGCCTCGCTGGAGCGTATCGGCGACGTGCCGCTGATCCAAACCTCGCGCTTCCGCGAGAAGCTCGCCGCGGTCGAGATCGAGCTCAAGGCCCTCGAGATGACGCAGCTCCGCGTCGTCGCGGCCGAGCGTCACCGCGAGAAGGGCAAGCCCGATCCCGCCTCCTCGATCCTCAAGATCAAGGGCTCGGAGATCCAGCAGGCGACGACCGAGCTCCTGATGGAGGTGGTCGGGCCCTACTCCATGCCCTATCAGGAGGAGCCCGAGCACGGCGTCAACGAGCCGCCGGTCGGCCCCGACTGGGCCGGGAGCATCGCGCCGACGTACTTCAACTGGCGCAAGATCTCGATCTACGGCGGCTCGAACGAGATCCAGAAGAACATCATCGCCAAGGCGATCCTGGGATTGTGAGGGGCGAATGGCGAATGGCGAGTGGCGAATGGCGAATGGATTCCCGCATTCGCCACTCGCCATTCGCTCATTCGCTAATCAGGAACCGACCGAATGGATTTCGACCTTTCCGACGAACAGCGTCTCCTCAAGGAGAGCGTCGACCGGCTCTTCGCCGACCGCTACGACTTCGAGGCGCGCAGGCGCTATGCGCAGGAGCCGGAAGGCTTCAGCCGCGCGCTGTGGGGCCAGTACGCCGAGCTCGGCCTCCTCGGCCTGCCCTTTGCCGAGGAGCACGGCGGCTTCGGCGGCGGCGCGGTCGAGACCATGATCGTCATGGAGGCCTTCGGGCGCGCGCTCGCCTTGGAGCCCTATGTCGCGACGGTGGTCCTCGGCGGCGGTTTCCTGCGGCACGGCGCGAGCGAGGAGCAGCGCGCCGAGCTCATCCCGCAAATCGCCGCCGGCGAGCTGACGCTCGCCTTCGCCCACACCGAGCGCCAATCCCGCCACGATCTTTTCGATGTCGCGACCACGGCGCGTCGCGACGGCGCGGGGTTCGTCCTCGATGGCGAGAAGGGAGTCGTGGTCCACGGCGACAGCGCCCAAAAGCTTGTCGTCACGGCCCGCACCGCGGGCGGGCGGCGCGACCGCGCCGGGATCGGCGTTTTTCTGATCGATGCCGACGCGCCCGGCTTGTCGCGGCGCGGCTACCCGACCCAGGACGGCCAGCGCGCCGCCGAAATTTCCTTGAACGGCGTGCGCGTCGGCCCGGAGGCCGCGATCGGCGATCCCGAGGACGGCCTGCCGCTGGTCGAGCGCGTCGTGGACGAAGCCATGGCGGCGCTCTCGGCCGAGGCCGTCGGCGCCATGGCCGAGATGCACGCGCTGACCATCGAGTACCTGAAGACGAGAAAACAGTTCGGCGTGCCGATCGGCTCGTTCCAGGTCCTCCAGCACCGGGGCGCCGACATGTTCGTCGCCCTCGAGCAGGCCCGCTCGATGGCGATGTTCGCCACCATGATGGCCCAGGACAAAGATGCCGCCGAGCGCCGCAAGGCCGTCGCGGCGGCGAAAGTCCAGATCGGCCGCTCGGGTCGCTTCATCGGCCAGCAGGCGGTCCAGCTCCACGGCGGCGTCGGCATGACCATGGAGTTCAAGGTCGGCCACTACTTCAAGCGCGTCACCATGATTGACACCCTCTTCGGCGACGCCGACCACCACTTGGCGGCCGTGGCTGAGGCGGGGGGATTGGTGTGAGATGTATACGCGGGGGTCGTCCCGGCCGGAGCGCAGCGGAGAGCCGGGACCCATAGCGCCGGCGCTTGTGGGTGGATCCCGGCTCTCCGCTTCGCTACGGCCGGGATGACCGCTAGAAATTAGGCCACAGAGGTGAGCCCAAGAATGCCCTTCCACGTCTACATCATGGCGAGCAAGCGGCGCGGCACCCTCTACGTCGGCATCACGAACAACCTCGGCAAGCGCGTCGTCGAGCACCGGGAGGGACGGGGCTCCCAGTTCGTGTGGCAATATAGGGTCTTCCGCCTCGTCTACGCCGAGACCTTCGACGATCCGCTCGAGGCGATCGCGACAGAGAAGCGGATCAAGCGATGGCGGCGGCAGTGGAAGATCGAGCTGATCGAGAAGAGCAATCCGGAATGGCAGGACCTCACGCCGTTCATCCATTAACCCAAACACCGGGTCGCCCCGGGCGGAGCGAAGCGGAGACCCGGGACCCATAGCGCTGGCGTCGACGTGTGGGTCCCGGCTCTCCGCTGCGCTCCGGCCGGGACGACCCCGAAGACGACCCCGAATATGTGAGTCGAAAGGACAGAAGATGCTCTTCCCCCTCTCCCCCCGCGTCGAAGACCTGCGCCGCCGCGTCACGGCCTTCATGGAGGAGCACGTCTATCCGGCCGAGGACCTCTACGAGCGCCAGCTCGACGAATTGCCGACGCGCTGGCACGTGCCGCCGGTCATGGAGGAGCTGAAGGCCAAGGCCAAGGCGCAGGGCCTGTGGAACCTCTTTTTGCCGAAGCACGGGTATCCGGACGCGCTCACGAATGAGGAATACGCCCATCTCTGCGAGATCATGGGCCGCTCGCCCATCGGGCCCGAGCCGTTCAACTGCTCGGCCCCCGACACCGGCAACATGGAGACCATCATCCGCTACGGCACGGAGGCGCAGAAAAAGGAGTGGCTCAAACCCCTGCTGGAAGGCGAGATCCGCTCCTGCTTCGCCATGACCGAGCCGGCGGTCGCCTCGTCCGACGCCACCAACATCCAGAGCGACATCCGCCGCGACGGCGACACTTACGTCGTCAACGGGCGCAAGTGGTGGACCTCCGGCGCCATGGACCCGCGCTGCCGGATCGCGATCTTCATGGGCAAGACCGATCCGACCGCCGAGAAGCACCGGCAGCAGTCCATGGTCCTCGTGCCGATGGACGCGCCCGGCGTCACCGTGATGCGCCACCTCTCGGTCTTCGGCTACGACGACGCGCCGCACGGCCATGCCGAGGTCGACTTCAAGGACGTGCGCGTGCCCGTCTCGAACATTCTTTTGGGCGAAGGGCGCGGCTTCGAGATCGCGCAGGGGCGCTTGGGGCCGGGGCGCATCCACCACTGCATGCGCTGCATCGGCTTGGCCGAGCGGGCCCTCGAGACGATGTGCCGGCGGGCGCTCTCCCGCGTCGCCTTCGGCAAGCCCATCGCCGAGCAGGGCGTGACTCGGCACTGGATCGCCGAATCGCGCATGGACATCGACCAGGCGCGGCTCCTCACCCTTCAGGCGGCGCGCATGATGGACGAGGTCGGCAACAAGGCGGCCCGCGCCGAGATCGCCATGATCAAGGTCGTGGCCCCGAACGTG
This sequence comes from Beijerinckiaceae bacterium, assembly GCA_036389455.1. Lineage (GTDB taxonomy): Bacteria > Pseudomonadota > Alphaproteobacteria > Rhizobiales > Beijerinckiaceae > JAJKJG01. The sequence goes on along the minus strand of DASVPW010000013.1, from coordinate 35,120 downwards.
GCCCAGCGCGTGGTCGATCGCGCCATCGAGGTCTGCGGCGGCGGCGGCGTGTCCCAGGACTTCCACCTCGCCTACGCCTTCGCCCGCGCCCGGGTGCTCCGCCTCGCCGACGGCCCTGACGAGGTCCACCGCGAGACCGTGGCGAAGATCGAGCTTGCCAAGCACGGTCCGGCGAAGGAAGGGCGGAACCAGGCGATCCGCTGATCCCTACCGAGGGAGAGGTTTACGCCGAGCGCCGGCCGAAGCGACGGCTCAGGAAATCGTAGATCAGCGCCGTTCCCAAGCCCCATACGCCGTTCACCAGCGGGCCGATCCACATCCGCGCGGGATTGAATCCGTTCGCCACCGGCAGCCCCTTGATGGGATTGACGACGAACCAGCCGACGAGGGTCGGGGCGAGCGCCCCGAAGATCAGGCCGGCGAGCCACACGGGCCAGCGGTGCGGCAGGCGTTCGGCGACGAGCGCCCAGGCAATCCCCCACAGGCCGCCCCAAAAGGCGAGGTTCAGGACCGCGGGCACGCGCAAGGGCGGGACCGGGCGCATGGAATAGGGCGGGTTCGGCACGGCGCCCGCCGCGTTCAGGAGCCCGATGGCAAGCTGGTGGACCGTGAGCGTTGCCAGGAATCCGGCGACGAAGCCGAGAAGGATGACCGTCAGGATCGACGGCCGGGATGCGAAAAACCGCATGGAATTAGCCCTCAAATTCCGTTCAGGCTAACACGCCCTTCCGCGCTCGCCAGCCCTAGAACAGCGCCTGGCCGGCCAGGACGGCGAAGAGAACGATCAAAAGGAAGATCGCGAAGAAGATCCCGAAGAGGATCTTCGAAATGCGCGCTGCGCCCGCCGCGATCCCGGAGAAGCCGAGCGCGCCCGCGATCAGCGAGATCACGAGGAAGATGATGGCCCATTTCAGCATGGCGGCGCCTCTCTCGGGCGAAAAAAACGAAGCCGTTGCCCGAATTAAGCGCGGGCCGCGTCATCCGGTTCCCATGGGGGAGCTCACATTACGACCGTCACCCGCTCGGCCGCGCGGGTGATCGCCGTATAGAGCCAGCGGCTCTTGTGCTCGCGGAAGGCGAAGGACTCGTCGAACAGCACCACGCTGTTCCACTGCGACCCCTGCGCCTTGTGGACGGTGAGCGCGTAGCCGTAGGTGAACTCGTCGGACTCGCGGCGCGCGGCAAGCGGGATCTCGTCCTCGCGGCCCTCGAAGAATTCCGGCAGTACGCAGACCTCGACGGGCTTCCTGCGGCGCTCGTCCTCGGGGACGAGGTCGAGGCGCACGAGCCCGTTCCTCGGCGGGCGCACGGCCTGCACGGTCCAGGTGCCGCCGTTGAGGAGCCCCTTCGTCTTGTCGTTCCTGAGACACACGAGCTTCTCGTCCGCGGCCGGCATGGGGTCGCGGTAGCCGAGGATCTCGCGGATGCGGGCATTGTAGAGGCGGCGCGTCCGGTTCATGCCGACGAGCACCTGGTCGGCTCTCGTCACGGCCCCGGCGTCGATGTCGCCGCGGCGCACGACCCGGCTCTCGCCGTGTTCCCCGGGCGGCAGGCGCCCGCCCTCGCGCACCGCCATCGAGAGGCGGATGATCGGGTTGTCCCGGGCCTGGCGGTGGACCTCGGTCAGCATCACGTCGGGCTCGGCCTCGGTGAAGAAGCCGCCGCCCTTCACCGGCGGCAGCTGCGCCGGGTCGCCGAGCACGAGCACCGGCTTGCCGAAGGACAGGAGGTCGCGCCCGAGCTCCTCGTCGACCATCGAGCACTCGTCGATGACGATGAGGTCCGCCTGCGAGGCCGGCCCGGAGCGGTTGAGGGCGAAGAGCGGCCCGCCCTCGTCCGACTCGCGGGTGCGGTAGATCATGGAGTGGATGGTCGAGGCGTCGCGGCAGCCCTTCTGGCGCAGCACCGAGGCGGCCTTGCCCGTGAAGGCGCCGAACGCGACCTCGCCCTCGACCGCCTCCGCGATGTGGCGCGCGAGCGTGGTCTTGCCCGTGCCGGCGTAGCCGAACAGGCGGAACACCTGCGGCTTGCCTTCCTTGAGCCAGGCGGCGACGGCGGCGAGCGCCCGGTCCTGCTGCGGCGACCAGGCCATCTATCCGCGCCTCGCCTCGGCCCTGAGGTTCCACAGGATGCCGGCGATGATGACGGCGCTGCCCAGGAACACGAACGGGTCGAGCGCCTCGCCGTAGAGCCGCCAGCCGACGAAGGCGATCAGCGGCAGGCGCAGGAAGTCGAGCGGCACCACCATGACGGCGTCGCCGTGCCGGTAGGCGTTGGTGATGCACCAGTGCGAGGACAGCCCGCCGACGCAGACGCCGATCAGCGGCAGGGCGTGGGACGGGTCGAGCTTCTCCCAGAACGCCGGCCCGCTCCCGGAGAAGTTGAGCGGGAGCTGGATGACGTTCATCCACAGAAGGATCGAGAACGTCGTCTCGGTGGCGGTCAGCGTCTTCGTCGCAACCGCCGTGACGGCGAAGCCGAACGCGGCCGCGAGCACCACGAAGGCGCCGGCCTGCAGGGTCTCGATGCCCGGCCGCAGCACGACGAGCACGCCGGTGAAGCCCAGCACGATCGAGGCGATGCGGCTTGCGGTCAGGCGCTCGCGCAGGAACAGCACGGCGAGGACCGCGACCCAGATCGGCAGCGTGAACTCGAGGGCGAACACGGTGGCGAGCGGCAAGAGCGTGATCCCGAGCGCCCAGGCGTAGGTCGCGCCGAAATGGACGATGTTGCGCACGAGATGAAGCGGGAAGCGGCGCGGCCGAAGATTCGTCCTGAGCGCAGGCTGCAACACCGCGAGCATCAGAAGAATCGCGATGCCGGCGGCGCTGCGCAAGGTCAGGATCTCGGGCACGGAGAGATTCCTGGACAGCGCGCGCACGCCGACCGCGGTCGCCGAGAACGAGACGAGCGTGCCGATCATCCACAGGACGACGGCGAGGACGTTGCGCTGGGTCACGATTGAATCTGGTCGAGAGTGCCGGTCATCCGCTTAGCGAGTCAGGCGCACCGCGAGAAGCGGATTCCGGTGCATAAGCTGCCGCGCGACGGCGCGCAGGGTGCGAATCCGGAACCACCCCGGCGTCCGCACGTTTGGCCGACGAGCGTGACCAATGGCACGCTGACGCCAAAGGAGGCGAGGATGCCGAGAGGCGACAAATCGAAGTACACCGACAAGCAGGAACGCAAGGCCGAGCACATCGAGGAATCCTACGAGAGCCGCGGCGTATCCGAGGACGAAGCCGAGCGCCGCGCCTGGGCGACCGTCAACAAGCAGGACGGCGGCGGCAAGAAGGGCGGCTCGGGATCCAAGAAGAGCGCCGCGAAAAGCTCGGGCAAGAGCGCGCGCAAGGGCGGCGGGAAGAAGTCCGCCGCATCGCGCAAGAGTGCGGCCAAAGGCGCGTCGAAGAGCGGGCGCTCGTCTGCACGAGGCGGGAGCAAGGGAGCATCGAAGAGCTCCGCGTCCAAGCGCTCCTCGAAGGGCTCGTCGGGCACGGGCGGCAAGCGCGCGGCCTCGTCGCGCAAGGGCAGCTCGGGCCAGAAGAGCTCCCGGTCCTCGGCCCGCGGCTCGAAGGCGGCAGGCGGCTCGAAGCGCTCGACCGGCGCGAAGAAGAGCGGTGCGAAGTCCCGCTCGGCCGCGAAGAGCTCCTCGACCTCGGCGCGCAAATCGTCGAAGAAGTCGGGCGGCGCACGGAAGAGCGCCCGCAAGTCGAGCAGCAAGAGCTGAACGACAGAAGGACTGCGAACGAAGGGGCGCGCCGCTAGGCGTGCCCTTTTCGTTTCCTCAGGCCGCCCGCACGGCGCCGACGAAGCGGTGCACCGCCTCGCGGACCTTGTCGGCCTGGGTGCCGAGGTCCCGCGACGCGAGCGCCACGTCGGACGCCGACCGGCGGGTCTCGCCGATCGCGTGGGTGACCGTGTCGACCGCCTGCGACAGGGTCGAGGTGCCGTGCGCCGCCTCCTGCGTGTTGCGGCTGATCTCCTGCGTCGCGGCCTCCTGCTCCTCGATCGCGGCGGCGATCGAGACCGTGTAGGTGCGGGCCTCGTCCATGGTGGCCGCGATGGTCTTCATGGTCCCGACGGCATCGCGCGCCGAGCCTTGGATCTGCGAGATCTGCGAGGAAATCTCCTCCGTCGCCTTGGCGGTCTGGCTCGCCAGGAGCTTGACCTCCTGGGCGACGACCGCGAAGCCCTTGCCCATCTCGCCGGCGCGGGCCGCCTCGATGGTGGCGTTGAGGGCCAGGAGGTTGGTCTGGCCCGCGATGGCGTTGATGAGCGAGACCACCTCGCCGATGCGCTGTGCCGCCTCGTCAAGGGCGACGATGCGCCTGTCCGACTCGTTCGCGAGCGCGCTCGCCTTGGCGACGATCGCGGCCGCCTGGCTGACCTGGTGGGCGATCTCGGCGACCGAGGACGCAAGCTGCTCGGTCGCGCTCGCGACGGTCTGGACGTTGCCCGACGCGGTGGCCGAGACGCCCGATGCGGTCTCGGCGCTGCGGGTCGCCTCGTCGGCGATCGCGCCGAGCGAATGCGCCGCGGCGTCGAGCTGGGCTGCGTTGGCCGTGACCGCGGACAGGGCGCCGTTCATCGCGGCGTCGAACCCGGCGACGAGCTGCTCGACCGTGTCCTGCCGCGCGCGCTGCCGGTCGTGGCCGAGGCGCTCCTCCTTGGCGAGGCGGTCCCGCTCGACGAGGCTTGCCCGGAATCCGCCGAGGGCGGCCGCCATGCGCCCGATCTCGTCGCGGCGCTCCGCTCCCTCGACCGCAACCGAGAGGTCGCCGCCGGCGAGCCGGTCCATCGCCGACGCGAGCCTTTCGAGCGGCGCCGCGATGCCGCGCCGCAGGTAGGCCATGATCCCAAGCGCCACGAGAAGCGCGGCGAGGCCGAAGCCGGCGACGATCATGCGTCCCTGCGAGGTCGCCTCCATCATCCAGAGTGCAAGGCCCGCGGGCGCGGCGGCGATGGCCAGCAGGAGGAAGAGACATGCGCCGATCTTCGTGGAGACGGAGTCCGCCTTCATGGTTCCCTCGAGGCTCTCGCAATGAACTCTTCAACTGCTACGACCCTAGGGGGCGGCCGCTTAACGTTTCATTGCCCATGGCCCCGCGGCAGCTTCAGACCACCTCCTCGAAGGCCACGCCGCGGCAGTCCATCTCGTATTCGAGCCCCCTCACCGGGGGACGGCAGAAGTGCCAGGTGAGGCCGGCGCGGGCGGCGCCCCGGGCGACGATCTCGTCGCCGAGGAACGGGTGGAGGTCGTGCACGGTATAGACCTGGGCCGCCGTGGTGTCGGCCCAACCGACGCCGAGGAGGGCGAGTCGCCGCTCCATCTCGGAGAGGACGAAGCGCGCCTTTTCCCGCATCGCGTCGGGGCCGGTCTCCCCGTGCCGCACCGTGCGCTCGGCGTAGCTGCCGCGGCCCTCCTGGGCTTCGCCGCTGCCGGCCACGACGAAGCTCGGCGCCGCGCCTTGCGCCTCCACGGTGAATGAGAAGGCGTGGAACGACGGCTCCGGCGGGGGATCGATCTCCGGGCAGACGTTGCTGCGCGCGACCGGGTTGTCGTGGTCCCGGTAGATGCCCCACGTCCCGAGCGTCACGACGTAGGCCTGGTTGAAGGCGCGAAATCCATCCTCCGTGAACGGAGCGGGCGAGCGCAGCTCGCAGGCGCAGAACGAGGTCAGGGGTCGCCCGGCGTCCCGGATGAAGCGCTCGATGCGGGCAAAGCCCTCGGCGAGCGGCACCGGGCTCCTGAACCGCACCCGCCGGACGGCGAAGCCCGGCCGGGCCGCGACGCCGCCCGAATACTGGAACACCGCCGGGATGTAGCGGTACCCGCCCGGCTCGAAATCGGCCGTCCCCATCGCTCGACCTCCGCTCCTCGTCTGGCCCGTCCGCCAGTACAGCCCATTGACAAGCCTTTGTCGCCCTCCGCACACTCGCGCCAACGAAAAAGGGCGCCTGGGCGGCGCATGCGGGAGGACTCCATGAAGCGTTTCAGCGCACTGCTCGGCATCGGCGCGCTCGCCGGGGCGGCGCTCGCCGCGGGCGCGGCGCAGGCCGAGGTCAAGATCGGCGTCATCTACGACTATACCGGCGCCTTTGCGGGCGGCGGCTCGAAGCCCGCCGCGATCGCCACCAAGATCGCCATCGACATGGTCAACGAGAAGGGCGGCGTCGAGGGCCAGAAGATCGAGGCGATCTACGCCGACGCCCAGTCGAAGACCGACGTCGCCATCAACGAGGCGGAGCGCCTCCTCAACGACGCCAAGGTCGACCTCCTCATGGGCGTGTTCTCGAGCGCGCAGTGCGTGCCCATGGCGGCGAAGGTCGACGCCGCCAAGAAATTCTTCTGGGCGAACGTCTGCGTCGCCTCGGCCGTGTTCAAGGACAAGAACCTGCAGTACGTGTTCCGGCCGCAGGTCCACTCCGACCAATTCGGCGAGGCCTCCTGCAAGTTCGTCGCCGAGAGCGCCAAGGCGAAGCTCGGCAAGGAGGTGAAGGACGTCAAGGTCGCGATCATCCACGAGGACGGGCCCTACGGCGTCGGCGTCGCGCAGGGCAACGAGGCGGTCTGCAAGCAGCTCGGCCTGCAGGTCGTCCACAAGGAGGGCTACGCCGCGACCTCGACCGACCTTTCGGCTCTCGTCACGAAGCTGCGGCGCGCGCAGCCCGACGTCATCCTGCACACGGGCTACAACCCCGACATCACGCTGTTCCTGCGCCAGTCGAAGGAGGCGGGCCTGAAGTGGGCCGCGCTCATCGGCCACGGCGCCGGCTACGGCCAGTTCGACAAGCTGATGGAAACCTTCAAGGACGACGTGAACTACGTCTACAACGTCGATCCGGTCGCGGCGCAGCTCCTCGACCCGAAGACGCTGAAACCCGGCCTCGGCGAGCTCACCGCCGAGATGGTGCGCCGCTACAAGGCCGAGACCGGCGCAAACGAAGTCCCGACCCATGTCTCCATGGGCTTCAACCAGACCTGGATCTTCCTCACCGACGTGCTGCCGCGCGCGATCAAGAAGCACGGCGGCCACGACCCCGAGGCGCTACGCAAGGCGGCGCTCGAGACGGACATCCCGGAGGGCGGCACGATCCAGGGCTATGGCGTCAAATTCTTCCCGCCCGGGCACCCGATGGCTGGGCAGAACGAGCGCTCGACGCCGGCCGTCATGCAGCTTGTCAACGGCGAGACCAAGGTGGTGTGGCCGGCCGCGATCAAGACCATCGACGCCGTGATCCCGCTGCCCAAGGGCCACGCCTACGCGCGCTGACGGGGCGTGCCCCGCGTCGCCGCGACGGAGAGAGCCGGGCATGACGATGCTCGCAGTGTCCGGCCTCACCAAGAGGTTCGGCGGCTTCTTCGCCGTCAAGGACGTGTCGTTCGAGGTGGAGGAGGGCGAGATCCTCGGGCTCATCGGCCCGAACGGGTCGGGCAAGAGCACGACCTTCAACTGCATCGCGGGGCTCTACGCGCCGACGGCGGGCTCGATCGCGTTCGAGGGCGAGGAGATCGGCGGCCTTGCCCCGAACCGCATCTGCCACAAGGGCATCGGGCGCACCTTCCAGATCCCGCGCCCGTTCCGCAACCTCTCCCTCCTCGAGAACGTTGCGCTCTCGGCCTTCTTCGGCCAGGACCGCCATGTCTCCCGCACCGACTGCTGGCGCCTCGCCGAGGAGGCGCTGGCGCTCGTCGGCCTGTCGACGGACGCGCGGGCCGGCACCGACGGCCTCGGGGCGGCGGCGCTGAAGAAGCTCGAGCTCGCCCGGGCGCTCGCGACCCAGCCGCGCCTGTTCCTCGCTGACGAGAGCCTCAACGGCCTCGACCACGCCGAGATGGACCAGGCCGCGGACATGCTCCGCCGCATCCGCCGCGAGAAGGGGATCACCATCGTCTGGGTCGAGCACATCATGGGCGTGCTCATGCGGGTCGTCGACCGGGTCGTGGTGCTCGATCACGGCGAGGTCATCTTCGAAGGCGCGCCCGCTGCGGCGCAGGCGGACCGTCGGGTGGTCGAGGTCTATCTCGGGCCGGAGGCGGTGGCGTGACCTTATGCTCGCGCTGACCAACATCGACGCGGGCTACGGCGGGTTCCAGGCGCTGTTCGGCGTCTCGATGAACGTCGAGGCCGGCGAGGCGGTGGCGGTCATCGGGGCGAACGGCGCCGGCAAGACGACGCTGCTCCGCGTCGTCTCCGGCCTCCTCCCCGCGAGCGGCGGCGCGATGGCCATGGAGGGCATGGACTTGCGCGCCATCGCGCCCCACCGCATCGTCGAGGCGGGCATCGCCCACGTGCCCGAGAGCCGGCGGCTCTTTCCAAGCCTCTCCGTCGAGCACAACCTGAAGATGGGCGCCTTCATGCCTGCGGCGCGCAAGAAATTCGCCGAACGGCTCGATTACGTCTACGGCCTCTTCCCGCGCCTGAAGGAGCGCCGCCACCAGCTCGCCGGCACCATGTCGGGCGGCGAGCAGCAGATGTGCGCGATCGCCCGCGCGCTGATGAGCGGGCCGAAGCTCGTGCTCCTCGATGAGCCCTCCATGGGCCTCGCGCCGGTGGTGGTCGCGCAGGTGTTCGACCTCGTGCGCCGCATCCGTGCCGAGGGCTACACGGTGCTGATCGTCGAGCAGAACGTGGCCCAGGTGCTCAAGATCGCCGACCGCGCCTACCTGCTCGAAGTGGGGCGCATCAAGGCGAGCGGGAGCGCGGCGGCGCTGCTCGCGAGCGCGGACGTGCGCAAGGCGTACATGGGGCTTTGAGGCGCGATGGATTGCCAGCTCGACATCTTCTTCCTCGAGGCGGTGCTGAACGGCATCCTGCTCGCAGGTCTCCTCGCGCTCCTCGCGCTCGGCCTGAACCTTGTCTTCGGCGTCATCGACGTGGTGTGGATCTGCTATGCCGAGCTCGTCATGATCGGCATGTACGGCATCCACTACGCCCACAAGGGCGGGGCGCCGTTCCTCGTCGCCGCGCTCGTCGGCGTCCTGCTGATCGCGGCGGCCGGGGCGCTCCTGCACGTGCTCGTGATCCGGCCGGTGCTCGACCAGGCACCGATCAACCAACTCCTCGTCACCGGGGGCGTGCTGTTCTTCCTCCAGGCCGCCGCCACCATGGCCTTCGGCATCGAATTCAGGAACATCGGCATCCGCCTCGGCTCCGTGAGCCTCTTCGACATGTCCTTCGCGTGGTCGCGGATTCTCACCTTCGCGGTGGCGCTCGCTGGGATGCTGGCACTGTGGCTCTTCCTCGCCCGCACCTACATGGGCACGGCGATCCGGGCGATCGCCCAGGACCGGCAGATCATGCCGCTGATGGGGGTCGACGCCCGCAAGGTCTATCTCGTGACCTCCGCCATCGGTGGTGGCCTCGCCGGCTTGGCTGCGGCCCTGATGGTGCTGCAGTACGACATCTATCCCCAGATCGGGCTGCAGTTCGGGCCGCTGATCTTCATGATCTGCGTCCTTGGCGGCCTCGGCAACATGATCGGCGGCTTTGTCGCCGCCTTCATCATCAGCCAGTTCATCGCGGTCGGCGGCTCGTGCTTCGCGACCGAGTGGGGCTACGCCATCGCCTTCCTGTTCTTCATGGTAATGGTCTTCATCCGCCCCCAAGGGCTGTTCGCGAGGCGCGCGTGATCCGCCTGAAGCCCGCCGCGCTGATCGGCCTCGCGGCGCTCGTCGCGCTGCCGTTCGCGGTGCGCCTCCTCTTCCCGGCGTCCGAGAAGTACTACCTGCACCTCCTCGTCCAGATTCTTCTATGGGCCTTCATCTACACCGGCTGGTCGCTGATGGGCCGCTTCGGCCTGACCTCCCTCGGCCACGGCGCCTTCACGGGCATCGGCGCCTACACGGTGGTGCTCTTGTGGAACCTCTGGGGGCTCACGCCGTGGCTCGGCATCCCGATCGGTGTGGCGCTTTCGACCGCGGTCGCGCTCCTCGTCGGCTATCCGTGCTTCCGCCTGCGCATCACCGGCCACTACTTCGCCCTGATGACCCTGGCGCTGACCGAGTTCGTGCGCCTGTGCATCGTCGGGCTTCGCGACTACACCGGCGGCTCGCTCGGCACGCAGCCGAGGCGCCACGGCGACGGCCTCTCCCTCTACGCCATGCAGTTCGAGCCCGACCGGGTGCTGTCCTACTACGTCGCGCTCGGCTTATGGGCCTTCGGCCTCTACGTGTGGCTGAGGGTCGACCGCAGCATGGACCGCTACGCCCTCGACGCCGCGAACCAGGACGAGGATGCGGCCGCCTCCGTCGGCATCGACGTGACCCGTGAGAAGCTCAAGGTCACGGGCCTCTCCGCGGCGCTGTGCGCCTTCGGCGGCGCGGTCTACGGCCAGTACCAGATGTACATCGGCCCGGAGACCATCGCGGGCCTCGGCGTGTCGCTGAACATCGTCTTCGCCGTGATCGCCGGCGGCCTGTGGACTCCGCTCGGCCCGACCGTCGGGGCCGTGTTCACGCAGGTCCTCTCCGAGACCCTGCGGGTCGGAATCCAGGGCTCCGCCTTCCTGAAGACGTGGCTCGGCTCCGCGGCGCTTGCCCTCGACACCGCGGTCTACGGCCTGCTGCTGATTCTGTTCATCATCTACATGCCGAAGGGCATCCTCGGGACGATCCTTGACCGGCGCCGCCGCCGCGCGATTGACCGGCGTCCCGGGAAGCTTGAGATTGCCGCGGCAAGAAACGCCGGAGGATCGCCATGACGCCACGCGCCCTGATTCACGCCGCCGTCGCGGCTGTCGCGTTTTTCGGTGCTGCCGAGGTGCGGGCGCAGGGGACGGTCGTGGTCTACTGCGGCGTCCAGGAGGAGTGGTGCCGCGCCGCCGTGACCGCCTTCGAGCGTGAGACCGGCATCAAGGTGTCGATGACCCGCAAGAGCGCCGGCGAGGTCTATGCCCAGCTCAAGGCCGAGGCGTCGAACCCCCGCGCCGACATCTGGTGGGGCGGCACCGGCGACCCGCACCTGCAGGCCGCCGAGGAGGGGCTCACGGAGGAATACAAGTCGCCGAAGCTATCCGAGTTGCACGACTGGGCCGTGCGCCAGTGGGAGCAGTCGAAGGGCCGCACCGTCGGCATCTACTCCGGCGCGCTCGGCTTCGGCTACAACGTCAAGGAGATCGCCAACAAGAAGATCGCCGAGCCGAAGTGCTGGGCCGACCTCCTCGATCCGAAGCTCAAGGACGAGGTCCAGGTCGCCGACCCGAACTCCTCCGGCACCGCCTATACGCTGCTCGCGACCGTGGTCCAGCTCATGGGCGAGGAAAAGGGTTTCGACTACCTCAAGCGCCTGCACAAGAACGTCAACCAGTACACGAAGAGCGGCGCCGCGCCCGCGAAGGCCGTGGCGCTGGGCGAGACCGCGGTCGGCATCGTCTTCATGCACGACCTAGTGACCATGGTGGTCGACGGCGCGCCCATGAAGGTTGTCGCTCCCTGCGAGGGCACGGGCTACGAGATCGGCTCCATGTCCCTCGTCAAGGGCGCCCGCAACCCCGAGAACGCGCGCAAGTGGTACGATTGGGCGCTCACCCCGGCAGCCCAGGCCATCGGCGCCCAGGTCAAGAACTTCCAGGTCCCGGCCAACAAGGCCGCGCCGATCCCCAAGGAGGCGCCGAAGCTCGAGGAGATCAAGCTCATCGCCTTCGACTTCGCCAAGTACGGCTCCTCCGACGAACGCCGCCGCCTCCTATCGAAGTGGGACCGCGAGGTGAAGAGCGCGCCGAAGTAGGCTGCCGTGAGGCGCGCGCAGCGCCCGCCTCTCCCGGAGGGAGAGGCCGAGTCGCGCTGGAAAGCGCGACCGGGTGAGGGATTGCGTCATTTGGGGCGGAGCCCGTGACCAGCGCTGCCCGCGCCTGGCTCGCGCTCGCCTGGATCGGCTATGCGGTCCTGCCCTGGTATCTCGTCTCCAACCTCGTCGACTATCCCTTCGGCGAGGCAGGAAGTGCCCTAGCGCTGGGACTCGCCGGGCGGTGGTGGCTTCTGCCATTCCTAGTCCCTCTCGCCCTTGCGACCTTTCCAATCCTCGCTCGCACGCCGCGGGAGAAAGCGGCCCGCGCACCGACCCTTGCCGGAGCCCTCGGCCTCGGCTGGCTTGTCGTCGAGGGCTTCTCCATCGGCCTGCAGGGCTGGAGCGGGTCGTGGCTGCAAACTCTCCTCGGCGCGCCCGGGCCGCGGCAGGGCGGGATGGGGTTCGGGGCGGCGCTTTCCGCCCTCGCCTTCCTGATGCTCCTCTCCCACGGTCTCGCGGCGAGAGCCTGGTGCCGGGGCGATGCCTTCGTGGTCTCCACCATCGCCCTCGTTGTGGCGCTCATCGCGGTCTTCGTCTTCTTCCCCGTAACGACGATCCTGGCGAGCGCCTTCCAGGACAACGCCGGCAACCTCTCGGCTGCGGCCTTCGCCGACAAATTCCTCGATCAGTCCGTCTGGGGGCTCGACTGCCTGACCTCCGGCCTTCGCTGCGGCGTCGCCTGGAATACTCTTTTTCTTGCCGTGCTGGTGGGCGTCGGGACAACCGCCCTCGGCCTTGCCTTCGCGCTGATCGCGACCCGCACCGGCTTCCGCTTCAAAGGCATGCTGCGGGCCCTGACCGTGCTGCCGATCATCACGCCGCCCTTCGTGATCGGGCTCGCCCTCATCCTGCTGTTCGGCCGCTCCGGCGCCGTCTCGGCGCTTCTGTCCGAGTGGTTCGGCGTGCCGCGCTCGCGCTGGATCTACGGCCTGCCGGGCGTCCTCATCGCGCAGCTTCTCGCCTTCACGCCGATCGCCTTTCTGGTGCTGGTCGGCGTCGTTCAGGGCATCAGCCCGTCCCTCGAGGAAGCCTCGCAGACGCTCCGGGCGAAGGGCTGGACCACGTTCCGCACGATCTCGCTGCCGCTCATGCGCCCGGGGCTCGCCAACGCCTTCCTCCTTGGCTTCGTGGAGAGCATGGCCGACTTCGGCAATCCTCTTGTCCTTGGCGGCAACTTCGATGTGCTGTCGACCAAAATCTTCTTCGCCGTCGTCGGCGCCGCGCACGATCAGGGCCGCGCCGCCGTGCTCTCGCTCGTCCTCCTCGGGTTCACGCTCGCGGCGTTCTTCGTGCAGCACGCCTGGCTCGGACGCCGCGTCTACACCACCGTGACCGGCAAGGGCGATTCCGGCCTGCCCCTGCCGCTCCCGCGCGGCGTCGCGTGGCTGTCATACGGCGTTGCGATCCCATGGGCCGCCTTCACCTTCGCGGTCTACGCCATCATCCTGGTCGGCGGCTTCGTGCGCTCCATGGGGCGCGACTACACGCCGACCCTCGAGCATTTTCTGACCGGCTTCAGCATCGAGCGCACCGCCTTCGGCCTGCACTTCTCGGGCAGCGCCTGGAACTCCTTCATCGCAACCCTGAAGGTCGCGGCCCTCTCCGCGCCCCTTACCGCCGCTGTCGGCCTGCTCACTGGCTACCTCCTGACGCGGCAGAATTTTTCCGGGCGGCGCGCCTTTGAGTTCGGCACCATGCTGAGCTTCGCGATCCCGGGCACGGTCGTCGGCGTGTCCTATATCCTCGCCTTCAACGTGCCGCCCATCGAGATCACCGGGACGGCCTTCGTCCTCGTCATGTGCTTCGTGTTCCGCAACATGCCGGTCGCCGTGCGCTCCGGCATCGCGACACTCGCCCAGATCGACAAAAGCCTCGACGAGGCCTCGCTGACGCTCGGTGCCCGCTCCTTCGCGACCGTGCGCCGGGTGATCCTGCCGCTGCTCCGCCCCGCCGTCGTCGCCTCCCTCATCTACAGTTTCGTGCGCGCCATGACGGCGGTGAGCGCCGTGATCTTCCTGGTCACGGCCGAGTACAACATGGCGACGACCTACATCGTCGGCCGGGTCGAGGCCGGCGAGTTCGGCCTCGCCATCGCCTACTCCTCCGTGCTCATCGTGGTGATGCTTCTCGCCATCCTCCTGATCCAGCTCCTCGTCGGCGAGCGCCGCCTAGGGCGTCGCAGCGCCACGGTCGCGCCCGTCGGCAACGTCGCCGCGGTGGCGGCCGGCTGATCTCTTCTCTCATTCGAGGTCCGCAATGAAAAAAGCTCTCCTTCTCGCCGCCGCCCTGATCGGAACCGCCGCCCCGCAGCCGTCGTGGGCGCAGGGCCAGCTCACGGTCTACTGCTCGATCCTGGAGGAGCAGTGCCGGGTCGGCGTCGCGGCGTTCGAGCGCTTAACCGGCATCAAGGTCGCGATGGTGCGCAAGAGCACCGGCGAGACCTACGCCCAGATCAAAGCCGAGGCGCAAAACCCCCGTGCCGACGTGTGGTGGGGCGGGCCGGGCGACCCGCACTTCCAGGCAGCCGAGGAGGGACTCCTCGACGAGTACAAATCGCCGATGCTCGCCGAGCTGCACGACTGGGCGGTTCGCCACGCCGAGCAGTCGCGATGGCGCACGGCCGGTATCTACCTCGGGGCGCTCGGCATCGGCTACAACGCCAAGGTCCTGGCGCAGCGGGGCATCCCGGAGCCGAAGTGCTGGGCCGACCTCCTCGACCCGCGCTTCAAGGACGAGGTCCAGGTCTCGGACCCGAACTCCGCCGGCACCGCCTACGTGCTCCTCGCCTCCCTCGTGCAGCTCATGGGCGAGGATCAGGCCTTCGCCTACCTCAAGCGTCTCCACAGGAACGTGAACCAGTACACCAAGTCCGGCGCCGCGCCCGTGAAGGCGACGGCGCTCGGCGAGACCGGCGTCGGCCTCGCCTTCATGCACGACATGGTGACCATGATCGTCGAGGGCGCGCCGGTCAGGACCGTCGCGCCTTGCGAGGGCACGGGCTACGAGACCGGCTCCGTCTCCCTCGTGAAAGGGGGCAAGAACCCCGCCGAGGCGCGCCGCTTCTATGACTGGGCGCTCGGGGCCGAGGCCCAGACCCTCGTCGGCGCGAACCTGAAGATCTACTCCATCCCTTCGAACAAGGGCGCGGCGGTGTCGCCCCAGGCGCCGAAGCTCGCCGAGATGAAGCTCATCGCCTACGACGCCGCGAAGTACGGCTCCTCCGCCGAGCGGGTGCGGCTCCTGCGCAAGTGGGACGCCGAGGTGAAGTCGGCCCCGAAATGACGAAGAGCCCGTCCTCGGTCGAGTTCCGCGCCGTCACCAAGCGCTACGGCACTGTCACGGCCGTCGACGCCGTGTCGTTCGCGATCGCGCCCGGCACCCTCGTGACCCTGCTCGGCCCCTCCGGGTGCGGCAAGACCACGACGCTTCGCCTCATCGCCGGATTGGAGATCGCGAGCGAGGGAAAAATCCTCATCGGCGGCGAGGACGTGACGTCGCGCTCGGCCGCCGAGCGCGACGTCAGCATGGTATTCCAGTCTTACGCCCTCTTCCCGCACATGTCGGTCCTGGAGAACGTCGCCTACGGTCCGACCGTGCAGGGCGTGCCCAAGCGCCGTGCACAGGCGATGGCGGCCGAGAAGCTCGCGCTCGTCGGCCTCACTGGCCTCGAGAAGCGCTCGCCCTCCGAGCTCTCCGGTGGCCAGCAGCAGCGCGTCGCCGTCGCGCGCGCCCTCGTGCTTGAGCCCAAGGTGCTCCTCTTCGACGAGCCGCTCTCGAACCTCGACGCGAAGCTGCGCCGGCGGGTGCGCGAGGACATCCGCGAGCTGCAGCAGAAGCTCACGCTGACGGTCGCCTACGTGACCCACGACCAGGAGGAGGCGCTCGCGGTCTCGGACCGCATCATCGTCATGTCCAACGCCCGCATCGCCCAGGTCGGCACGCCGCGCGAGCTCTACGAGGAGCCCTCGAGCCTGTTCGTCGCCGATTTCATCGGCGACGCCAACCTCCTCGACGCCGAGGTCGTGGAGGAGCGCGGCGAGCGTGCCCTCGTGCGGCTCGGCACCCTCCATATGGAACTCCCCCGGCGCGGCGCCCGCAAGGGGCCGGTGAAGGTGGCGATCCGCCCGGACGCGGTGGCGATCGGCGCGCCCGGGAACGGCGCCGCGCTCGACGCGCAGGTCGCCAAGGCATCCTATCTCGGCAAGCACATCGAGTACACGCTCGCGACCCCGCTCGGCGATCTGTTCGTGATCGACCGCGCCGGGCGGACGCCCTTGCCGGCCGGCGCCGAAGTCCGGATCAGCCTCGCCGACCGGGACGTCACGGTGGTGCCGATCTAGTCTTAGCCGCTGATGATCGCGGATAAGCTCTGGTTCCGGGGGCAACAGCAAGGTCGTCCACGGCGATCCGATCCGAAGGTGTGGGAGCCGGGAAGGCCGGGCGTCGATCGGCTCAAGCCGCGCGATACCGCAGATCCTCGACCGGCAGAGCGCTGCGGCGCGGGCCCGGTCGTCGGACGAGGAACAAGCCGTAGACGAGTAGCATCAAGGCGAAGGCGCCGACGAACCCGCCGGGCCCCGCGACGGACGTCCCGCCGCCCATGAGGAGCGGCCCTGCGACCTCGCCCGCCGCGCACAGGGCAACGAAGCAGGCGTTCCCGGCCGCGAGCTGCCGTTGCGGGACGGCTCGGCTCATGGCGGCGAGGCCGAGGGTGTAGAAGCCGTCGCAGGCGCCGCCGAGGAGGACCATCAGCGGGAACAGGAGCTCGCGGCTCGCTGTGGCCGTCAGGATGCCGATGACGCACAGGAAGGCGACCGCGCAGCAGACGACCAGCATCTTCTGCGGGCTGAAGCGGTCGGCGCACCAGCCGGCCGGAATCTGAAACAGGATCACGCCGATGAAGCCCGCGGTCGCGAGCGCCGAGGCGTCGGCGCTCGAATGGCCGGCCTCGACGGCGAAGAGCGGGATCAGCGACAGGAGACCGTTGTCGAGGGCGCCGAAGATGAGGGCCGCCGCGAAGGCGAGCGGCGCGAGCCGGATGGTCTTCAGGCTCGCGAGCGGCGCGGGCCGCGCGTCCACGCGCCCGCGGACTTCCGCCGACGGGACGAGCAGCGCCGCGAGGAAGAAGCCCGCCGCGCCGAGAAGCCGCGCGGGTGTTCCCTCGCAGCCGAGGAGCGCGATCGTCGCGGGAGCGAGCGCAGTGCCTAAGGCGAAAACGGTGGCGTAGACGGCGACTGCCGTCGCGCGACGCTCCGGGGGCGTGCGGGCGATGACGACGTACTCGGCGTTGGTCACGAGCGTCCCGATGCCGAGCGCGCAGACGAAGCGTGCCGCGGTAACCCCCCAGGCGTTCTCGACGAAAGCCGCGACGGCGAGCGCGAGGCCGGCGGTGAGGCCGCCGAGCGCCAAGGTGCGGGCGGAGCCGAGCCGGTTCAGGAGCGGCACCGCCATGCAGGCGGCGGCGACGATGCCGAGCGCCTGTACCGCCGTGCTCGCTCCGATGACTGCGCCGGAGATGCCGCGCTGCTGCAGCCCGAGGTTGAGGATCTGGATCGCGTAGCTGCCGCCGAAACCGGCGAAGAGGACGATGCCATAAAGGCTCAGGAGCCCGAGCCCGCGGAATGCGGCCGCCTCGGCCCCGCGTCGCGCCGATCCGACCTGATTTGCGATGGCTCTGAGCAACATGCACCGGCCGCCGATTTCGCGAGGTCGCGAGCCGGGGCCCGTCCTCTCCGCTCTCGTGTAAGCGAAACCGATGGCAATTCAGGCAATCCGTTCGCGAAAAGGCGGCAGGCCCGGTTAGCGAAAAATCAACCGTGAGCCGCGATGAAGGCAGTCGCATCGTTCGAGAGGCGTTCGGTCGTGGGAGTCATGGAAGTTCGGCGGAACCGGCGCGTGTCCCGCCGCAAGCGCCTCGGTATCCTCCACACGCCGTCCGAGCCTCACGCGCCCTCTTGCCTGCGCTCGATCCGCGCCTTCATGCGCGCCGCGGCGCGGCAGGACCTCGATCCGGTCGTCCTGGAAAAGGACGAGGCCGGCCGTCTCGACACGGTCGACGCCCTGTTCATCCGTGACCTCACGTCGCCTCGCAATCATACCTTCGATTTCGCGCGCGCCGCCGAAACGCGCGGGATGCCGGTTCTGGACGACGCGGCCTCGATCGTGTCGTGCTCGGACAAGGGCTGGCTGCACGAGACGCTCGCCCGATGCGGCATCCCGGCTCCACGCGGCCTGATCCTCACCGCCGCAACCCCCGTCTCGGCGGCGATCGAAGAGCTTGGACTGCCGCTCGTCCTGAAGCTCCCGGAAGGCTCCTTCTCCAACGGCGTCTATCGCGCCTCGTCGATCGGCGAGGCGCGGACACGGCTCATGGAACTCTTCCGCCGGTCCAATATCGTGGTGGCCCAAGAGTATATGGAGACGGCCTTCGACTGGCGCGTCGGCGTGCTGGCGGGCGAGCCGCTCTTCGCCTGCCGCTACCACATGGCCCCCGGCCATTGGCAGATCGTCAACCATGCCGGCGAAAACCCGGGGGAGGGCGAGGTCGAGCCGCTGCCCTTGGCCTCGGCTCCGGCCGAGGCCGTCGCCCTGGCCCTCGAGGCGTCGGCGCTCGTCGGGCGTGGCCTCTACGGCGTCGATATCAAGGAGCGGGGCGGCGCCTTCTATGTCATCGAGGTGAACGACAACCCGGACCTCCACCACGACCTCGAAGCGAGCCGCCAGAACCGGGTCTGGGACCGCCTCGCCGGATGGTTCGCAGAGCGGGCGGGCGCCGGCGCCGCGATCCCCGCTGCCGCCTGAGAGCGTAAGGCAAACGACCCGTTAACGGCGAAGCGCAAAAACACCGAAACGAACTTCATCGAATCGATAATTGTTTGTGCGAAGCCGTACGTGGACGCGCAAAGGATTGAGCCATGCCTCGGACGCTTTCACGATTTCTCGCCAATGAAGCCGGCGGGGTCATGGTCATGGCGGCCTTCGCGCTGCCGATCGGGCTCGCGGGGGTCGGAGCGGCTGTCACCTACAGCAACGTGAGTGCGACCCGCGCCTCGTATCAGAAGGCCCTCGACGGGGCGGTGCTGGCCGGCACGATCCTGCCTGCCTCGGCGAGCGCCTCGGAGCGGATCAAGGCGGCGGAGCTCGCCTTTGCGAGCGGCATCTCGGCCCAGGTCCAGGGCGTCACGACCGCGAGCTCCGCGCAGTTCAAGGTGGACGCGATCGGGGCCGACGACGTGAAGGTCACGGGCGAGGCCAGCGCCCGGGTGAAGAACCTCTTCGGCATCGTCGGCGGGGATACGATCCCGATCGGCGTTCACTCCGCCGCCCGGAAAGGCCAATCCGAGCCCATCTGCCTCCTCGCCCTCAACGGGAAGGAGCAGGGCGCCATCGACCTCAACGGCACGGTCGACGTCAAGACCAACTGCCCGGCCCAGGCGAACTCCTCCGACGGCGCGGCGGTGCGGCAGGTCGGAAACGCTACCATGAAGACGTCGCTCTTCGCGATCGCCGGCAACTACCGCGGCAACAACTTCTCGCCAAAGCCCGTCACGGGCAGCGACCGCATTCCCGACCCGCTCGCGAGCCTGCCCTTCCCCGCCCAAGGGACCTGCATCGACCTCGGGCTCAAGGGCAGCGGCAAGATCCAGCAGGAGACCCGTACCCTTTTCCCGGGGACGTATTGCGGCGGGCTTGAGATCACCGCCCAGAGCACGATCCGGCTCGAGCCCGGCATCTACATCATCAAGGACGGGGAGCTGAAGATCTCCGACTCCGTCGTGACCGGCACCGACGTCATGATCGCCTTCACGGGCAAGGGCGCGAAGTTCTGGATGACCGGCGGGGCCGTCATGAAGGTGACCTCGCCCTCGTCCGGCCCCTACATGAACATGCAGTTCATCGAGGATCGGGACAATGGGGCGGGGAACACCTGGGTCTCGATCGGCGGCGACTCGAAGCTCGACTACGACGGGACGATGTACTTCCCGAACTCGAACATCTGGGTCTTCGGCGGCTCCGAGGTGACGGCCCGTTCGCCGAACCTCGGCATGATCGGGGACAAGCTCTGGTTCCAGGACAACAGCAAGGTCGTCCTGAAGCAGGAGAACAACCGCAACCTGCCGGTCAAGGAGACGCCCCGCCTGAAGTTCGGGGCAAAGCTCGTCGAGTGATGCGCGTCGGCCGTCAAGCGCGCGGTCGTCTTGCTGGCATGGAAACTGAACATCCCGGGCCATGAAGAGCCGCGGGTCCCGAAAAGGGACGCGCCTCGGCTCGGAATGGGACAGCGCGTCCGGGCTCCACGATGCATCTTCCTGCCGACACCTTCTCCCCGGACGCCGAGCTGCGGCTGTTCCGCCGCACGGTGCGGCGCTTCGTCGAGAAGGAGTTCGCGCCGCACCAGGCCCGCTGGCGCGAGCAGCATGAGCCCGACGCCGAGGCCTGGGCGGCGGCGGGCCAAGCCGGCCTCCTCCTGCCGGGCGTCCCGGAAGAGTACGGCGGCGGCGGCGGCACCGTCGCCCACGAGATCGTCGTCGCCGAGGAGCTCGCCCGGGCCTGCATCCCCTTCGGCAGCGGCATCCAGTGCATCGTCGCCCGCTACATCCTCTCCTACGGTTCCGACGAGCAGAAGCGCCGCTGGCTCCCCGCCATGGCGGCGGGCGAGCTTGTGGCCGCGATCGCCATGAGCGAGCCGGGCGCCGGCTCGGACCTCTCCGCGATCGCGACGACGGCGCGGCGCGACGGCGAGACTTACGTCATCAACGGCCAGAAGACCTTCATCAGCAACGGCCGGCACGCCGGCCTCGTCTGCCTTGCGGCGAAGACCGACACCAGGGTCGCGGCCATGAAGGGCACCTCGATGATCGTCGTCGAGACGAAGGACCTTGCCGGCTACAGGGTCGGGCGCTCCCTCGAGAAGGTGGGCATGCACGGGCAGGACACCTGCGAGCTGTTCTTCGACGACGTGCGCGTGCCCGCCGCGAACCTTCTCGGGTCCGCCGAGGGCCAGGGCTTCTTCCAGATGATGGAGCAACTCCCCTACGAGCGCCTCGCCATCGGCGCCGCTGCGGTCGCGGCCGCCGAGGAGGCCGTCGCCATCACGGCGCGATACGTCAAGGAACGGATGTCCGCCGGGCGGGCGCTGATCGAGTTCCAGAACACGCGCTTCAGGCTCGCCGAGTGCATGACCGAGGCGCGCATCGGGCGCGTCTTCCTCGACCACTGCGTCGAACGCTTCCTCGCGGGCTCCCTCGACGAGGTCGCGAGCGCCATGGCGAAGTACTGGCTGACCGAGGCACAGTGCCGAATCGTCGACGAATGCGTCCAGCTCCACGGCGGCTACGGCTACATGACCGAGTACCCGATCGCCCGCATGTGGGCGGACAGCCGGGTCCAGCGCATCTACGCCGGCACGAACGAGATCATGAAGGAGATGATCGCCTGCGCGCTCTAGCGGCGCGGCGATCGGGAGCGAGGGACCGATGCTGGAACTCGATGCCGCCGAGGCCCGGACGCACACCGACGACGGAGGACCGGCCGGCGCGGCGTCCGCGCCTCCGGAACGGGACGGCCTCCTCTACGAATGGAACGCGACCTACGCGGAGCGCCCCGCGGTGTGCGTGCACCGGCTCTTCGAGGACCAGGCCGCCCGCACGCCGCAGGCGGTCGCGGTCGTGTGCGGCGGGCAAAGCCTCACCTACGGCGAGCTCGATCGTCGCGCGAACCAAGTCGCGCATCATCTCATCCGCCGCGGCACCGGCCCCGAGACGCTCGTCGGCGTCTGCCTCGAGCGCTCGCCCGAGATGGTCGTGGCGCTCCTCGGCGTCTGGAAGGCCGGCGCGGCTTATGTGCCGCTCGATCCGGGCTATCCGCCCGAGCGCCTGTCCTTCATGATCGAGGATGCCGGCGTACAGGTGCTGCTCACGCAGGAGAAGCTGAAGGCGCTGTTCCCCGGCATCGGCGGCAAGGCGATCGCCCTCGACACGGAGTGGCCGGCGGTCGCGGCCGAGAGCGCGGAAAATCCCGCCGTCGCCGTCCTGCCCTCGAACCTCGCCTACGTCATGTACACCTCGGGCTCGACGGGGCGCCCCAAGGGGGCGATGATCCTGCACGGCGGCCTCGTGAACTACCTCCTGTGGGCAGTCGAGGCCTACAGGGTCGAGCCCGGGCTCTCCGTGCCGGTCCACTCCTCGATCTCCTTCGACCTCACCGTCACGAGCCTCTACCCGGCGCTCCTCGCCGGCGGCATGGTGGAGCTCCTGCCCGAGGAAGCCGGGGCGCAGAGCCTCGTCGATGCCTTGCGACGCTCGGGCGACCGCGCCCTCGTCAAGATCACCCCGGCCCACCTCGACGTCCTGAGCCATACCCTCTCCCCGCAAGAGGCCGCCGGCATGACGCGGCTCTTCGTCATCGGCGGCGAGAACCTGCGGGCCGAATCCTTACGCTTCTGGCGCGAGCACGCGCCGGCGACGCGCCTCGTCAACGAGTACGGGCCGACCGAGACGGTCGTGGGCTGCTGCGTCCACGAGGTCGCCCCCGGCGACCCGCGCGACGGCTCGGTCCCGATCGGCCGGCCGATCGCCAACACCCAGCTTTACGTGCTCGGGCCCGACCTTGAGCCCGTGCGGCCGGGCGTCGTCGGCGAGCTCTACATCGGCGGAGCGGGCGTCGCACGCGGCTACCTCAACCGGGAGGACCTTACCCGGGAGCGCTTCCTTCCCGACCCGTTCTCCGGCGGCCCCGGCGCGCGCCTGTACCGGACCGGCGACCTCGCCCGCTGGCGTCCAGACGGCATCCTTGAATATCTCGGCCGCGTCGACACCCAGGTGAAGCTGCGCGGGCACCGGATCGAGCTCGGCGAGATCGAGGCGACGCTCGCAGGCCATCCGGACGTGCGCTCCTGCGTCGTCGTCGTCCGCGAGGGCGAGCCCGGGGACAAGGAGCTCGTGGCCTACGTCGTCGCGGCCGGGCGGGAGCCGCCGGCCGCGCAGGTCCGGGCCCTGCGGGCGCATCTCAAGGAGCACCTGCCCGAGGTCATGGTGCCGGCCCACGTGGTCCTCATGGAGGCCCTGCCGCTCACCCGCAACGGCAAGGTCGACCGCGACGCCCTGCCGGCGCCCGCGGCCGAGCCGTGGGACCTCAAGGACGTCGACGCCCCCCGCACAGAGACCGAGAAGGCGGTCGCTGCGATCTGGGCCGGGCTCCTGAAGCGGGAGCGCATCGGCATCCACGAGGACGTGTTCGACCTCGGCGCCCACTCGCTCATGGCCATGCGGGCGCTCGCCCAGGTCCGCGAGGTCTTCGGAGTGAACGTGCCGACCCGCAACCTCTTCGAGCACCCGACGGTCGCGGCGTTTGCCGGCGTCGTCGACCGGCTCGCGTTCGTGGCCGGGGCGAATCGGGCCGGCGCCGCGGGCGAGCGCGAGGAGATCGAGCTGTGAGCGTCGCCGAGCTCCTCGCCGAGCTACGCAGCCGCGACGTCCAGGTCTCGGCGGAAGGCGACGCCCTGCGCCTCAATGCCCGCCCGGGGGCCCTCACCCCCGAGCTGCGCGACCGCTTGCGGGAGTGCAAAGCCGACGTCCTCGAGTTCCTGCGTTCCGCGAAGGCGCTCGCGGCGCAGCCGCGGGCGCTCGTGCCGCTGAGTCGGCATGGGACGGGCGCGCCCGTCTTCGCCGTGCCTGGCCACAACGGCGACGTCTTCTGCTGGCGCGCGATGGCGCAGCACCTCGACCATCCCTTCTTCGGGCTGCAGCCGCCCGGGCTCGACGGCGAAGCGAAGCCGCTGACGAGCGTCGAGGACCTCGCCGGCTACTTCGCCGGGCAAATCCGCGCTCTCGTGCCGGACGGACCCGTGATCGTCGCCGGGTACTGCGCCGGCGGCGCCATCGCCTTCGAGCTCGCGAGGCGCCTGCAGGCGGCCGGCACCAAGGTGCGCTTCGTCGCCCTGTTCGGCAGCCCTCATCCGGCCTTCTTCCGCTCGCTTCGGCGGCCGGGGCACGCGATCGTCAGCCACTGGAAAAAGCTCGCCTCCTTGTCGGTCACGGCGTGCGCCGCCTACATCGTCGAGCGGCTTCGTCAGCGCCGCCTGCGGAGCGAGGATCCGGTGCTCACCCTTCGGGTTGCGGTCGAGCGCGCCACCATCATGGCCGTCCGCGGCTACACCCCGACCTTCTTCCCCGGCCGTCTCTGCCTTTTCCTGCCGGAGAACGGGTGGGCCCGCACCCGCTTCGGAGCCTCGCTCTGGCGCTCGGTCGCCGGCCTCTGCGACGAATATCCCGGACCGGCCGGCTGCGACGCGGACGACATGCTGATCGAGCCGAATGCGCGCGTCCTGTCGGAAGTCTTCCGCGGCTGCTCTTTCGCGGCGTGATCTTTGACCGCCGTGAGCGATCGTCCGGGTCAGGACGTGGTGCCGGTGGTCGGGGTCGAACCGACACTCCCTGGGGAACACGATTTTGAGTCGTGCGCGTCTGCCAATTCCGCCACACCGGCGCGGGCTCCGTTATAGCCGCCCCGCTCCCCCCGGCAAATGAAAACTGGAGGCGTGATAAGGCGTTGGACCTATGCCTCGTCCGTTCTCCCTTGATCATGCCCTTCGCACGCTCTCCCCGGCACGGGGCCGTGTGGATGCGGGGTCAATACGGGTCGCGAAGAGGGGTTTAATTGGGCCGGCGACTCCCGGTCGCACGGGTTCCCCGCCGCTGCGGTCGCGGCGCTCTCGCGGCGCGGGCGGGTTTGTGCTCAAAGGAGCGCGCCTCCTTGGGAGCCGCGCATTCGGAGCCTCGCACCCGTTCATGTTCCGACGCCTCTACGACTGGACGCTCTCGCTCGCGAGCCGGCCCGCTGCGCCCTATGCGCTCGGCGCGGTCTCGTTCGCGGAGAGCTCGTTCTTCCCGGTGCCGCCGGACGTGATGTTCGTCCCGATGGCGCTCGCCCGGCCCGACCGGGCGTGGTTCTACGCCCTCGTCATGACCGTCACCTCGGTCGCTGGCGGGCTCCTGGGCTATGCGATCGGGGCGCTGCTCTACGACTCGGTCGGGCAATGGCTGTTCCGGATCTACGGGCTGACCGAGGGGGCCGAGGCCTTCCGCGCGGCCTACGCGCAGTACGGCCACTGGGTCATCCTCCTGAAAGGATTGACGCCGATCCCCTACAAGCTTGTCACCATCACCTCGGGATTTGCCGGCTACGACCTGTTCTGGTTCACGGTCTTGTCGATCGTGACCCGCGGCGCGCGCTTCTTTTTCCTGGCGGCGATCCTCGGGCGCTTCGGCGCCCCGATCAAGGCCGTGCTCGACGCTCATTTCAACAAGGTGATGGCGGGGCTCGCGGTCACGATCGTCGGCGGCTTCGTCGCCTTCCGGTATCTCTTCTGAGGCGGAGCCGCCGATGGAACGCCTCGTCGCCCGCCTGCTGGAGCGCCGCACCGCGACGCTCCTCGTCCTCGCCATCGCGGCGGCGACGATCGGGGCCGCGCTGTTCTCGCAGCACGTCCTCGGATACGTGCCCTGCAAGCTGTGCCTCTACCAGCGCTGGCCCTACTATGTCGCGATTCCCATCGCCCTGGCGCTCATGCTCCCGCCCCTGCCGGACGCGGTGCGGCGGGCCGGACTCTGGCTCCTCGCCCTGATATTCTTGGCGAGCGCGGCGCTCGGCGCCTACCACGCAGGGGTCGAATGGGGCTGGTGGCTCGGGCCGAGCGACTGCGGCGGCGCCCCGCCGCCGGTGCCGGGCAGCATGGACGATTTCCTCAAGGACCTCGGGAAGGCGCGGGTGGTGAGCTGCACCGAGGCGGCCGGGCGCTTCCTGTGGCTCTCGATGGCGGGCTGGAACGCGGTGGTGTCGCTCGCAATTGCTGCTTTCGCGGCGGCCGCAGCGCTCCCGCCGCCGCCCCGCCGGCATGGCGCCTCGGCTTGAGATCGCAGGTGTGTCGTGCGGGGAGCCGGGTGCGGGCTTGAGCCGCTCACGGCCCGAAGCGCTGGCGCCGCATGATCTCGCCGATGAGGCAATTCATCCGCTCGCGGTCCTGGGCCGGTCTGACGAGCGGCTCGGGCTCCGCCCGGCCCGCTATCTCGCGGACGAGCTTCGTTCGGATCGCCACGGCGAAGTGATGGGCTTCCCGGACGGGAACGATGAACGCCCCCGGCCCGCCGATGACGCAATCCTGGTAATAGAGATCGAGGTTCTCGATATCCCCGAAGCCGGTGGGGCGCTTCAGCATGAACGGCAGGCCGTTGATCGTGACGCCCTGGGCGACCGCTTCATCGCGCGCCGACGTGACCATCCGGCCCGTGTTGTTCGGACCATCCCCGGACACGTCGATCACGCGCCGGATCGGATCGACCCCGCTCTCGCCGAAGAGCCTCATGCCGAAATCGATCGCTCCCGAGATCGAGGTGGAGAAGATGCGGCCGACGGGAGCACGCGCGAGCCGCTCGGAGAAGCCGACGGCGCGCTCGGGTCCATCCACCACGGTCCAGGGGATGACCACCTTCTGCTCGGTCGGGCCGGACCATTCCATGTAGACGACGGCGATGCGCCCGAGCGTCCCCTTCCGGATGGCCTCGTGCACGAGCGGCGACCGGAACGCCTCGACGAAGCCGTCGCGCTGCAGCCGCTGCTCGTCGTCGTCCATCGAGCGGGACACGTCCACGGCGAGGACGAGGGCGAGGTCCACTTCGATCTCGGACTGGGCCTCGCCGCGCGCCGTCGCCAGCAGCGACGCGGCGAAGAGCAGGACGCACAGGACGTGGAGGAAGCGGGCCGGAGCCGCACTGCTGAAGATCGGGAGGCCGTTCATGCCGCGGATCGTAACGGTCCGTGGCGGCTCGTAGAAGCCCGGTCGACCCGGCGGCAGGCTTACGGCTCGAGCTCGGTATCCCAATACAAGTAGTCGAGCCAGCTCTCGTGGAGGTAGTTCGGCGGGAACAGGCGGCCGTTGCGGTGGAGGTCTGAGAGGCTTGGCGCGAAGGGCGGCTGGCGCGGCCACATCTCGACTTCGCGGGGGAGGCGGTCGCCCTTCCTCAGGTTGCAGGGCGAGCAGGCCGCGACGACGTTCTCCCAGGTCGTGTGCCCGCCCTTGGAGCGCGGGACGAGGTGGTCGAAGGTCAGGTCCTCGCGGGCGCCGCAGTACTGGCAGGTGAAGCGGTCGCGGAGGAAGACGTTGAAGCGGGTGAAGGCCGGATGGCGGGACGGCTTGACGTAGGTCTTGAGCGAGACGACGGAAGGGAGCCGCATCTCGAAGCTCGGACTTCGAACCGTCTTGTCGTATTCCGAGACGATGTTCACGCGGTCGAGGAAGACGGCCTTGATGGCGTCCTGCCAGCCCCAGATCGACAAGGGGTAGTAGCTCAACGGCCGGTAGTCGGCGTTGAGGACGAGCGCCGGGCAGGCTTCCGGGCGCACCGTAGGCTGAACGTGGATCGTCACGCCACCTCCTCGTCCGAGAACGGAAAGAGACGAATCCCTGAGCCTTGTCAATCTACAGGCTGCGCCGGGGACTTGTGAAGGTTGCGCCGCAGCAGCAGGTCGCCGCACCCACAGGATGGGAGGACCGCAGGCCGGCGTCCGGCGCCGGCCTGCCGTCCCCCTAGAACGCCCTCGCCTCCATCCCCTCGACGTAACGCTTGAGGTACTGCCCGACGAAGTCGTGGCCGACGAAGCGGCGGTAGGCGTCAGCGAGGCGTTGCGTCACGGGCCCCCATACCCGGCCCTCGGGGCCGATCCTGACGCCGTTGACGCTCGCGACCGGGCAGATGCAGAGCGAGGTCGAGGTCAGGAAGCACTCCTCGGCGTTGTAGGCGTCGTAGAGGTCGATGTCGGCCTCCCGCACCGTCATCCCTTCCTCCCCGGCAAGGTCGATGACGGTCTGTCGGCTCACCCCCGGCAGCACGAATTTCTCCCGCGGCGTCAGGATCTCCCCGTCCATGACGACGAAGACGTTCGAGCCCATGCCCTCGCACAGGTTGCCGTTGACGTCGAGGAGCACGGCCCAGGCCTCCGGGTCGAGGCTCTGCACCTCCTGGTTCGCCACCACGAGGTTGAGGTAGTTGTGGGTCTTCGCGCGCGGGGTCAGCGAATCCGGCGGCACGCGCCGGTGCGAAGGGATGACGACGCGGATGCCGTCCCGAAAGAGCTTCGCCCGCTGCACGAACGGGAGCGGCGCGCATTCGAGGACGACGTTCGGGCCGTGACGGTCGAGGTTGTCGCCGGGCACGTCCTTGACGCCGCGGCTGATGCGCTGGCCGACCCAGTAGTCGTCGTCGGACCCGAGGAGATGGCGGTTACGCTCGAACAGCTCCTCGGTGAGCTCGGCCATCTTCTGCGGCCCGAAGCCCGGGTCGATGCGCAGGTACTTCAGCGAGCGGTAGAGCCGCTCGACGTGCTCGCCCACCTTGAACAGCCGGTGGCCGAAGCTGCGGGTCATGTCGAAGCAGCCGTCGCCGTAGACCCAGCTCATGTCGCGGAACGGGATCCGCACCTCCCGCTCCGGCATGAACTCGCCGTTGAACCAGGCGACGCGCTCGTTCACAAGCACCGACATGGTGGACCTCTCGGCAGAAGGAACGGCAGCCGCCGGACTCAAGCCGCCGCCTTGCGGTTCTGCGCGAGCCTGTCGTCCACGAGCGCGACGGTGGCGTCGACGACCGGGTTGCGCTGGCCCTTCTGGGCCGCGATCGCCTGCACGAGGCGGTCGACCCGCTCGATGTTCGGCGCGCCGGCGAAGAGCGCGCGGGCGGCGGAGGAGGGCCGCACCAACCCTTGCGCCGCGGCGGCGTACTTCTCGAACGGCACGAGGTCGTCGGGAGAGGCGCCGAGGGAGATGCACAGCTCGCGCACCCAGTCGTAGACCTGGCGCGACTCCTCCGGGTTCGTGTGCACCGCCTCCTTGATCGAGCGCGGCCCGTCCTTCGTGACGCAGCGATAGTTGCCGGTCAGCAGCATCGCCCACTTGGCGAGGGGCACGAAGACGCTGTCGTGGACCTTGAGCTTCACCGGCAGCTCGACCTTCTCCCCGCCGACGTCCCAGCGCGCGGCCTCGATGCCGTCCTGCATCTCGCGCAGCATCTGCGTGTGCTTGTCGGACGGGAAGCGCGCCACCTTGAAGTTCGTCGGCAGCGTCACCTGCAGCACGTTGACCGGCTCCTCCGGCGGGCGGAAGGCCTGCGGGTCGGGGCTGCACAGGGTCATGCACGCAGGATCGAAGCCCTGCCAGACCGTCGGGTCGGTGTAGGCGGACTTGAGCGCGTCGGCGTTCACGCCCGGGATGCGGCGCAGGTAGGTCAGCGGCGGCATGTTCATGATGGACATCGCCGGCACCTTGGCCTTCGCGACCGCGTCCAGAAGCTCACGCACGCCCGGCGAGCGGTATTGCGGCTCCTGCATGGCGAGCCCGACGAGGTCGTAGTCGGCGGGGTTCACGGCGCCGGGACCGGCGGCCGTGACCTTGCCGGGGAGCGTCTTCGAGCGGATCTCTACGGGAGAGCGCCCTTTGATCGGCAGGCGGACCACCGCGCCGTCCTTGTTGATCGCTTCCGCCTCGGCCGGAAGGCAGATCAGGGTGGTGTTGTGCCCGGCGAGCGCGAGCTTGGTGGCGAGAAGAGAGCCATAGGAGGCTCCGAGAATGAGCACGTTGTAAGCGGTCGGCACGGCGTCCTCCGAGGTTCATGGGCGCGCGGCGCGCCTCTTCGTCGCCGCGGATGCTATTGGGCGCGCGGCGCCGGCGCAATCGGGGCGCCGGCCGCCTCGTCCAAACCGCGGCCTCGCGCGTTGATCCCGTGCCGACGAGGAGACCGACGATGGCGGCGAAACGCACCCCCGACGCGATGCCCGGGCGCGAGGTCAAGTCGCTCGCGGCGCTGAACAAGCTCCTGCTCGCCTCCGAGCCTCTGGTGAAGGGCGCGACCAAGGCCGTGCCCGGCGAGGGGCCGGACGACGCCGAGATCGTGCTTGTCGGCGAGCAGCCGGGCGACCAGGAGGACCTCCAGGGGCGCCCCTTCGTCGGGCCGGCCGGCAAGCTCCTCGACCGGGCCCTCGGCGACGCCGGCCTCGACCGCCGGGAGCTGTATCTCACGAATGCCGTGAAGCATTTCAAGTTCGAGCAGCGGGGCCACCGGCGCATCCACGGCAAGCCGACGGCGGGCGAGGTCAAGCACTACCGCCCATGGCTCGAGAAGGAGCTGGAGCTGATCCGGCCGAAGCTCGTCGTGGCGCTCGGCGGCACGGCGGTGCTGGCGCTTGCCGGCAGGAACATCCCGATCATCCGGGCCCGCGGCCCGGCCCGGTTTCCGGACGGCCACGACGGCTACATCACCGTCCATCCCTCCTACCTCCTGCGCATCCCCGACCGCGACGCGAAGGCCCTCGCCTACCGCGCGTTCGTGGCCGATCTCGAAAAGGTGCGGGAGATCGCGGCGCACCATCCGCGGGGGCGCGTGGCGGCATAAATCCTTTTCGACACACGCGGGATGGCGCAAAAAACCCGGCAATGTCGCCGGAAAATCCCGACAATGTCGCCGGAAAACACCCGCGGTGTCGACCGATGCCCGGTGATGACGAAAGAAGGTCGTCCGCCGCCCGGCACGCCAGCCGGGGTGCGCGCCAAGGCCGCTTCGGCTAACCTCGCCCCGTTTTCGATTCATGGATTTCGGGAGGGACCGGTGCCTTCGAGAGGTTTGCAGCGCGCCTTGCTCGCCGCGGCGGTCGCCGTCGCGCCGCCCGCCTTCGCCCAAGGCGCCCCGGACGCCGGCCTCGCGGCGCTCAAGGAGCTCTATCGGCGCCCGCCCGTGCGGCCGGCCGGGAACCCGGCCTTGGTCGACCTCGGCAAGGCCCTGTTCTGGGACCCGCGCGTCTCGGCCTCAGGAAAAACCTCGTGCGGGAGCTGCCACCTGCCCGACCTCGCCTGGGCGACCAGGGAGGCGAAGAGCCGCAACGACTCCGGCAAGCTCACCTCGCGCAAGTCGCAGCCGGTCATCGGCCTCGGCCACGCGGCGAGCCCGCTCAACGGCTGGGACGGGCGCAACCCGACCCTCGAGGCGCAGGCCAAGGCCTCGGTCGCGACGGGCTCCATGTCCATGCGCGAGACCGAGACGCCGGTGAAGGTCGAGGTCGTCGAGGCGCGCATCCGCGCCGTGCCGGAGTACGTGCAGAAATTCGAGGCGGCGCTGCCGGGCAAGGCGATCACCCTCGACACGATCGCCGAGGCGATCGCCGCCTACGAGCGCGTGATCGAGCCGGGGCAGGCCGCCTTCGACCGCTGGATCGAGGGCGACGAGGGCGCGATCCCGGAGGCCGCGAAGCGCGGCTTCGCCCTCTTCAACGGCAAGGCGGCCTGCGTCGCCTGCCACGGCGGCTGGCGCTTCACCGACGACGCCTTCCACGATATCGGCTCGACCGCGACCGACTTGGGGCGCGGCCGGGAGGTCAAGGACGACCCGCTGATGCAGTTCGCCTTCAAGACCCCGACGCTCCGCTCCGTCGCGACGCGCCCGCCCTATCTCCACGACGGCTCCGCCGCGACGCTTCTCGACGTGATCCGCCTCTACGAGCGTGGCGGCATCGACCGCCCGAGCCGCTCGCCTTCGATCTTCCCCCTCGACCTCTCGGACCAGGACCGCACCGACCTCGTCGCCTTCCTGGAGACGCTCACGGGCGAGAAGGACGGCGGGAGCGCGCGGCCGCAGGCCGGGAATTAGATTCGAAGCTACGCCAGAGGAAGAGCGCGAATTCGTTGCGGCCGAGCCTCGAAGTGCGCGCCGAGTCCCTGTTAATTAACTTTCGAGAATTCTTAATTTCTGCTAATCTTGTACGCTGCGGCGGAGATCCGCATGCCTATTACGATTACCGACGTGAAAGGGGTTGGGGGCAGTCCGCCCGCGCAGTTGATCGTATCCGGCACCTATCAAGGCTGCGACCACATCCAAGTCACGTCCTCGTGTTCGGACCCAAAAAAACCCCCAACGCTCACTCTGAGTGGCGGGATTTGGACGGCGACGTTTTCGAATGATTTGGAATGTGCATGCGGCGCACAGGTCACGATCACGGCGACCTGCATCGTCGATAGGACGCCGCGCGAGACGGCGAGCGATGCATTTCCGATTGATTGCGGCGGGTGCCCCACCGTCCAGGTAACGCAGCAGGTCGATAATTCCCACTGCATCAACGGCGAACGCACCGTCACTCTCAGCGGAACGGTGCAGGTGCCATCAGGAACTCCGGTTTCCGTTATTGAAATATTCGACGCGACTACGCTGCCGGGAAGCCCGGTCCCGGGCATCGCCTCGATCACCACGCCCCCGGCCCCGTTCACACGATCTTTCCGCCTCCGGGCCGGTGCCAGCTACAACCTCGAGCTCCGATCGGTTTACCCTCAGAATTGCCCGCCTTATCCCATTGCGGTCACATTGCTACCGTGCCCGCCGTGTTGCCCGACGCTGGCGCTCGATCAGCCAATCCCTACCGGGTGTGGCGCTCCGGCCAGCGGCTCCAACCCAGCGCGAAGCGCGACCGTAAGCTTCAAGGCGAATTACGATCGTCAGCAATGCGATCCTTCCGTAGCTCCCTCGTCCTACGAGTGGGTCGTACAGACGCCGCCCGATCCGGCGACGCAGGCGCCGGGGCCGTCCTTCATGGCGGCGCCGGCGGCGGATTCGATCAATTCCTCCACCGTGGCTTGGACGCTGGTCGGGGGACCTTCCGGCTCTCCTGCTAAACCGCTGGATCTCTCGCGGCCGGGCCCCTACAGCGTCTCGGTGACGATGCATGGCCTGACGGGGCGGGACACCGATTGCAACGCGCCACACACCGCGACCCAACCTTTTACGGTCAAGAGCTGCTGTCCCGAGCTCATCCGGATCGACAAGACGCGGATCGCGGGCTGCGAATGGCTGTTCATCGCCCAGATCGACGACCCGGCGCGGCCCGCGACGGCAAGCTACATCTGGAGCTTCGGCGACAATTCATCTCCGGATACGACGTCGGGCAGGGAGGCGCGCCACACATTCACAACCGCCACGCCATGCACCGTCACTGTCACCATGCAATCGAACGGATGTCCCGACCGCGTGGCAACGGTCGTCGTAGACGTGCCGTGTTCATTGGACAGCACGCCGCCGGCAGTGACGGGCTGCACGGTCACGGCCGGGGCGAGCGGCAGCGGCTCGATCATCGTGACATTCAACGAGAACCTCGCCCCCACGACCGCGACTGTCGCTTCCAACTATGCCGTCAGAATCGGTACGGCCCTGCAGACCCCCGCATCAGTTTCCTACGATGCGGCTACGCGCAGCGCCACCTTGAGCGGCCTTACCGTCCAGCCGGGCGATACCACCGTGGTCACCGTGACGGGTGTGCGCGATCTGGCCGGCAATCTCATTGTCGCAAATGGGCGGAGCAACGTCACCACCTGTTCGGCTCCGAACCCGCCGAACCCGCCCCCGCCCAATACCGCCACGCCGATGATTCCCGGCTGCTGGCTCTTGCTCTTGCTGTCTCTGGTTTTCAGCGCTGCCGCAGTGGTGCTCGCGTCGATCGCATTTTGCATTTGGAGCAAGCTTTGGTCTCTTGTTCCCGTTCCCCCTCCGTCGCCGTTGGTATGGTGGCTTATAGGCATCGCGATAGCGTTGTTCGTTCTGTCGATCATCTTCCTCCTTCTATGGTACTTCATCTGTGTAGGGGGAACCAGCTGCGAGGCGCTGAATGCGGGCCGGCATTTCGTGATGGGGATTGTGATCGCCACGCCGATCATCGGATTGATCGCAGCCGTGCTTGGCGGCGTGTTGTCCCGCTTTTTGTGTGGCGTATTTATAGGAGTGTTTTCAGCAATTTTATGTGGATATTGGGGCATAATCGTCGTGATCCTTGATTCGATCGCCGTGCGTCTCGGATGTCTTACCGAGAATAAATAAAGCAAGAACCACTTATCCTCGCGGCAGGGGCCGTGATGGCCACGGCTGAGTTGCATCTTAAACGTTGCGACCGGGCCGAATCCCGGCTGAGGTCAGCGCGGCCCTCAATCCTTAACCCCCCTTAAACGCGCCACATTTAGCGTCAGGGTCGGTGCCTTCGAGAGCCGGGCGAACCGGCTTTTCCGAGGCCCGTGGGGACGTGAGGATGGCGGACGGCCGTGAGCGGCGCGAGCCGAGGTTCGAGGCGCGCCATGACGCGTCCGCGCTGAACCTGCGTCTCACGCATGCGGACCGGGCCGGGGGAACGATGCCGAAAGCGCGGGCGCAAGCCCCGAAGAAGGAGCGGGGTGGGTCGGGCGGAAAGCCGCCGCGCCGCAAGCGCCGCTCGATCCTCGGCCGCCTGATCTACGGCACGGTCGTCCTCGGCATCTGGGCCGTGATCGCGTTCGCCGGCCTCATCGCGTACCACGCCGCGCAACTGCCGCCGATCGACCAGCTCTCGGTGCCGAAGCGCCCGCCGAACATCGCGATCCTCGCGGCCGACGGCACGCTCCTGGCGAACCGCGGCGAGACCGGCGGACGCACCGTCTCCCTCAAGGAGCTGCCGCCGTACCTGCCGAAGGCCTTCGTGGCGATCGAGGACCGGCGCTTCTACGACCACTTCGGCGTCGACCCGGTCGGCATCGCCCGCGCGCTCATGCGCAACCTCACCTCGCGCGGCGTGGCGCAGGGCGGCTCGACGCTGACCCAGCAGCTCGCCAAGAACCTCTTCCTGACCCAGGAGCGCACCGCGTCCCGAAAGATCCAGGAGGCGATCCTCGCCTTCTGGCTCGAGCGCAACTACTCGAAGGACCAGATCCTCGAGCTCTACCTCAACCGGGTCTACTTCGGCGCCGGCGCCTACGGCGTCGAGGCGGCGGCGCAGCGCTACTTCTCGAAGCCCGCCCGCGAGGTGACCCTCAGCGAGGCTGCGGTCCTCGCCGGCCTCGTCCAGGCGCCCTCGCGGCTTGCCCCGAACCGCAACCCGGACGCTGCCCGCGCCCGCGGCGCCCTCGTGCTCGCCGCCATGGGGGAGCTCAACTTCATCACCCCGGCCCAGATCAAGGTCGCGGCCGCGAGCCCGGCGAAGGCCGTGCGGCCGCAGGGGGCTGGGACTGCGAACTACGCCGCCGACTGGGTCATGGACGTCCTCGACGACTTCGTCGGCACGGTCGAGACCGACATCGTGGTCGCCACCACCATCGACCCCGCGCTCCAGGCCGCGGCCGAGCGCGCTCTCGTCGACGAGCTTTCCGCCAAGGGCCAGCGCTACAACGTCGGCCAGGGCGCCTTCGTCGCCATGCGCCCGGACGGGGCCGTGAAGGCCCTCGTCGGCGGCAGGAACTACGCCGAGAGCCAGTTCAACCGGGCGACGACCGCGAAGCGCCAGCCG
>DASVPW010000012.1:0-2442 GCA_036389455.1 Beijerinckiaceae bacterium | reverse complement strand
CCTGTTCCTCCTCCTGCGCGACGGCGAGACAATCGCGGCGCGGATGCTTGCGCTGTCCGACCGCTGGCTCGGCCGCCCGGGCGAGCGGCTCGCGGAAAGAATGGTCGTCGCCGTGCGCGGGGTCGTGAACGGCACCGTGCTGGTCGCCGTCGGCGAAGGCATCATCATCGGCGCTGCCTACGTCGTCGCCGGTGTGCCGCACGCGGTGCTGTTCGCGATCCTCACCGCCGCCTTCGCGATGCTGCCCCTCGGGGCCTGGTTCGCCTTCACGGGCGCCGCCCTCGTGCATCTCCTCGAAGGCGGGAGCGGCCTGTCCGCGGCCCTCGTCTTCGCCTGGGGCGCCGTCGTGATGCTGATCGGCGACAACTTCGTCCAGCCCGGGCTCATCGGCGGCGCGGCCCGGATGCCCTTCTTATGGGCGCTGATCGGCATCGCCGGCGGCCTCGAGACCTTCGGCCTCGTCGGCCTCTTCCTCGGGCCGGTCGTCATGGCGGCGCTGCTCACGATCTGGCGCGAGTGGATCGGGGCCGCGCCGGAGAACACCGCGGTTGACAGCGCCGGCCGGTGAGCCAAGGTCGAGCACGGAAACGCACGCACCCGCACGGCTCCGGGGAAGCATTGTCGGACGGGTGCATTCTCGGCTTCGGAGACGTTCGATGGCGAACGAAGCTCTCATCGCGCAGCTTCTGCATTGGATCGGCCCGGAGCCTCGCAACTACGTCGAGACCCTGGAGGCGTGGCGCACGTCCTGCCCGCGTCTGACCGTCTGGGAAGACGCCGTGACGGCAGGCCTCATCGAGCGGGTCCCCGGGGCGAGCCTGAGGGACGCGCAAGTCCGGGTCACGCCGGAGGGGAACGCCTACCTCCGGCTTCGCGACGCCGTTCCGGCCTGAGCGCTACCAATTTATTGCTGGCTCTTTATTGCTTTTGGATTCTGAGCAACTTTCTCAAGATTGCCCAGGACACGTCGGCAAAGCGCCACGGTACCGCGGCGGCAAGAAACGGCTTTGGGAAGGAACACCCGATGAACCTCTCGACGATGCTCCGCGCCCGCGCGGCTGCGGCTAAGCCCGTCACCTGCGCGCTGATCGGCGCCGGCAAGTTCGGCACCATGTTCATGGCTCAAGGACGCACGACCGTGGGCCTCCACCTCGTGGGCGTCGCGGACCTGATGCCGGATCGCGCCCGCGAGCGCATGGCGGGCGCCGGCTGGAGCGCCGCGCAGACCGACGCCGCCTCCGTCGACCACGCGCTCAAGACCGGCAAGACGCTCGTCACCGATGATGCCATGGGCCTCATCCGCCACCCAGGCATCGAGGTCTTGATCGAGGCGACGGGCGACCCCAAGACCGGCATCCGCCTGTGCCTCGCGGCGATCGAGAACGGAAAGCACGTCGTGATGGTCAACGTCGAGGCGGACGCGGTCGCGGGGCCGCTGCTCGCGCGGCACGCGCGCGACGCCGGCGTCGTCTATTCACTCGCCTGGGGCGACCAGCCGGCGCTGATCTGCGAGCACGTCGATTGGGCCCGCGCCTGCGGCTTCCGCGTGGTCGCGGCCGGCAAGGGCACGCGCTACCACCCGACCTACCACCGCTCCACCCCGGACACGGTGTGGGATATCCTCGACAAGTACCTGAAGATCGACGACCGCGGCTCGATCAACCCGAAGATGTTCAACTCGTTCGTGGACGGCACCAAGTCAGGCATCGAGATGACGGCGGTGTGCAACGCGACCGGCCTCGTGCCGCAGTCTCAAGGATTGGGCTTCCCGCCGGCGAGCCGCTTCGAGCTCGCCGACGTGTGTAAGCCGCGCGCCGACGGCGGGACGCTGGAGAAGGCCGGCGTCACCGAGGTCACGTCATCCGTCACCCGCGACGGCGCGGACGTGCCGCACCATCTCGCCATGGGCACCTACGTAGTGTTCGAGGCGGACAGCGACTACGCCCGGCGCTGCTTCCGCGAATACAACACGCTTCCGGACGCGAGCGGGCGCTACGCCGCCCTCTACCGACCGACCCACATGATCGGCCTCGAGCTCGGCATCTCGGTCGCCTCAGCGGCCCTGCGGAAGGAGCCGACCGGCGCCCCCGTCGGCTTCTTCTCCGACGTGGTCGCGACCGCGAAGCGGCCCCTCAAGGCGGGCGAGATCCTCGACGGCGAAGGCGGCTTCTGCGTCTGGGGCAAGCAGCAGCCGGCCGAGACGTCTCTCGCCCGCGGCTATCTCCCCCTCGGCCTCGCGAGCGACGTGACGCTCAGGCGCGATGTCGGCGAGGGCGAGATGCTGTCATGGTCCGACGTCGCCATCGACGAGAGCGACGACGCGGTGCGCTTCCGCCGGGCGATGGAGCAGGAGTTTGGGCCGAGGCAAGAGCAGCGCCTGCGGGCGTAGCGCCCCACCTTCCCCCGAGAAGAGAAGAGCCGGTCGCTCGCTTTGGGGACCGG
>DASVPW010000011.1:0-14303 GCA_036389455.1 Beijerinckiaceae bacterium | reverse complement strand
CGGCATGGCGGCGGACCGCCAGGCCTTCACCGGGCCGGCGCGCTGCTTCGACGGCGAGGAGGCCTGCTTCGAGGCCGTCCGCAACCGCACCTACAAGGAAGGCGAGGTCCTGGTCATCCGCTACGAGGGGCCGAAGGGCGGTCCCGGCATGCGCGAGATGCTGTCGACCACCTCGGCGCTCTACGGCCAGGGCATGGGCGACAAGGTCGCGCTCATCACCGACGGGCGCTTCTCGGGCGCGACCCGCGGCTTCTGCATCGGCCACGTCGGGCCGGAGGCGGCGGTCGGCGGGCCGATCGGGCTTTTGCGCGACGGCGACGTCATCGCGATCGACGCCGTCAAGGGCACCCTCGACGTGCGGCTCTCCGACGAGGAGCTCGCGCAGCGGCGAAAGGCCTGGACGGCGCGCCAGCACGGGTTCGGCTCGGGCTACCTCTGGAAATACGCGCAGACGGTCGGGTCCGCGAAGGGCGGCGCCGTGACCCATCCGGGCGGCGCGGAAGAAAAGCACTGCTATGCGGACATCTAGCCTCTCCGCGCTCGCGCTCGCGGTCGCGCTCGGCGCCGCCCCGGCGGCGGCGCTCGACGCGCCGGCGCCCGCGGCGCTTCGCCCGCCCGCGCCCGTTGCCGGCTTCGGCTCGGCCCGGGAGGCGCTGCGCAGCGGCGTGCGCGACTACAACGCCGGCAACAAGGCCGGGGCCGCGCAGGCGCTCGAGTACGCCGCGACGCAAGGGGACGCGCTCGCCCTGTGGAAGCTCGGGCGCATGTACGCCGACGGCGACGGCGTTCCGCACGACGACCTCCGCGCCTTCGAATACTTCTCGAAGATCGCCGACGAGAACGCGGACGAGAGCCCGGGCTCGCCGGGCGCCGCCGTGGTGGCGAGCGCCTTCGTGGCGCTCGGAGGCTACTTCCTCGACGGCATCAAGAGCACCTACGTGAAGCCGGACCCCGCCCGCGCCCACGAGATGTTCCACTACGCGGCCTCCTACTTCGGCGATCCCTCCGCCCAGTACAGCCTCGCCCGGCTCTACCTCGAGGGGACCGGCGTCGCGCGGGACGCCCGGCAGGCGGCGCGCTGGTTCAACCTCGCGGCCGAGAAGGGGCACCACCACGCCCAGGCGCTCCTCGGCCATCTCCTGGTCACGGGCGCGCCCGAGCAGGGCGTCCCGCGCCAGCGGGCGCTCGGGCTGATGTGGCTCACCATGGCCCGGGACGCGGCCGATCCGGCAAAGGACCAGTGGGTCCTCGGCCTCTACGACAAGGCCTTCGCCGGCGCGAACGACCGCGACCGCCAGACCGCCCTCGCCAACCTCGAGCAGTTCCTCAAGCGCAGGCGCTGAGCCGGGGTCGCGCTCACACCCCGACGATCCGCAGGTCCTCGGCGCGGCGCGCCTCGAGGGTGCGGTAGTAGCCGACGTAAAGGGCGCCGAGCGGGTCGCGGGCGCAGTCGTCGAGGAGGTCGAAGCCGCGCGGGTCGTCGGCGAGGCAGAGCCGCACCGCCTCCTCGTGGCGCTTGGCGAAGCGGCGGAAATCTTCGGTCGCGGCGGCCTCGTCGCCGTGGAGGGCGTAGAGCGTGGTCTCGCTCTCGCGTCCGCGCAGCGCCACCGCGCCGACGTAGAGATAGGCGAAGTCGGGCGCCGCCGCGACGACCGCCTCCGACACCAGGATGCCGACGCGGAAGGCCTTGCACAGGGGCTCGATCCGGGCGGCGGCGTTCACCGTGTCGCCGATCGCCGAGTAGTCGAAGCGCTGCATCGAGCCGACGTTGCCGACGCAGGCCGGCCCGGTGTGGATGCCGATGCCGATCGCGAGCGCCCCCGGCGCCTGCCCGAGCCCCAACGCCTCGGCCTTGAGCCGCTCGTCCATCGCGGCGACGGTGCGCTGCATGGCGAGCGCCGCGCGCAGCGCCGCGCGGACGTGGTCCCTGACCTCCACGGGGGCGTTCCAGAACGCCATCATCCCGTCGCCCATGAACTTGTCGAGGGTGCCGCCGGTGTCGAGGACGTGCTGCGTCAGCGGCGTGTGGATCGAGTTGAGGAACCCGACCACCTCCTCGGCCGAAAGCTTTTCCGAACGGGACGTGAAGCCGCGAATGTCGGAGAAGAGGACGGTGAGGATGCGGGTCTCGCCGCCCAGCACGAGGCGCGAGGGATCGCGGGCGAGCGTCTCGACCACGGCGGGTGAGAGGTAGTGTCCGAAGGCGTCTCGGATCCAGCGCCGCTCGGCCTCCGTCCGCCGCAGCACCGAGACGCCGGCGATGCCGAAGGCGGCGACCGTGGAAGCGCCGGGCCAGAGCGGATCGAAGAGCTGCTGCAGGTGGTCGAAGGCGACGGCGCTCGCTGCGATGAAGCCCGCTACCATGACGCCCGTCACTACGGCGCCCGAGAGGGGCGGCAGGCGCGCTGCCGCGGCGATGCCGAAGAGGCCGCCGATCACGACGAGGATCGTCTCGAGCCCGCGCATGAAGTCGGGCCTCGTCAGGTGCGCACCGCTAAGCACGCTCTCGATCATCTCGGCGTGGATGTCGATGCCCGGCACCGCGTTCTCGAGCGGCGTCGCGCGCAGGTCGTAGAGCGCG
Organism: Beijerinckiaceae bacterium; assembly: GCA_036389455.1. Taxonomy (GTDB): domain Bacteria; phylum Pseudomonadota; class Alphaproteobacteria; order Rhizobiales; family Beijerinckiaceae; genus JAJKJG01. The sequence continues at coordinate 11,722 of DASVPW010000011.1, read as the reverse complement.
CTCGCGGTCGCGCCGAAGAGCACGACCGCGCCTTCCACGGCCTTTGGGTCGAACTCGCCCGAGAGAATCCGCCAGGCCTCGATCCGGCGCTGGGCCTGAGTGCCGGCGTAGCGGATGCGGATCGTGCCGTTCGGCCCGGTGAGGGTCTCGACCGCGCCGATCTTGACGCTCGTGACCCCGGTCTTTTCGCCGAAGGTCCTGTCGCCGCTGGCGTTCGAGGCGCGGATCACGAAGGTCGAGGCTCCTTGCGCGACCCGCATCGCCTCGGCCGACAGGCTCGGCACGAGCTCGCCCGCGACGTTGAACACGGTCGGCAGCTCGCGCACGACGAGGTCGCGGTCGGGGATGAAGTTCATGGAGCCGAGGCCGGCGGCGTCCTCGCGCAGCGACTCGAGCGGCATGAGGGCGCCGGCGAACCGCGGCAGGAAAGGCCGCGGATCGTCGCCCGCGGTCGCGAAGCCGGCCTTGACCAGCGGCTTCGCGCCCTGCTCGGCGAACGCCATCCCGAGCACGACCCGGCCCTTCGCGACCGCCTCGGCGAGCGCCCGATCGCCGGCGGACCCGGCCCCGCCCTGCGTGCGCTCCGGCTCCGAGAACAGCACGTCGAGGACGACCGCCGCGGCGCCGGCCTCGGTAAGTTTCTCGATCAGCTCCGCCACTTTCGCCCGCGGCCAGGGCCATTGCCCGAGCCGCTCGAGGGACTCGTCGTCGATGGCGACGACGCGCACCGGGCTCGCCGGATCGTAGGCGCGCGGCGACCAGCGCTGGAAGGCGTCGAACGTAAGGTCGCGCAGCGCCCGCACGGCGAACGGCTCCCACAGGGACAGGGCCGCGCCGAGGACGATCGGGACGAGCGCCGCCAGGAGCCCCGCCGGCCCGAGCCGCCGGCCCGCCCTCGGACGTGTGGCCCTGGTGGAATTCACAGCCATGGCGGCACATTAGCCTGCCACGGCCGGGTTGCGGTATACTGCCCCGGTTCGGCGGAGCGGGGATCGGCCATGCGGTTCGTCGGCGCGGGTCTCGTCGGGGCGTCGGCGCTCGGCGGCAGCAATAACCGCTGATCCCGTCAGGCAAGATCGAGGTCGACCGACACCGGCACGTGGTCGGACGGCTTCTCCCAGGTCCGCGTGATCTTGTGGACCGTGGCACCGCGCAGGCGGTCGGCGGCCTCGGGCGAGAGCGCGAGGTGGTCGATGCGGATGCCGTCGTTCCTCTGGAACGCGCCTGCCTTGTAGTCCCAGAAGGTGTAGGGGCCGGGACCGTCGTCGCAGGCCCTGACCGCGTCGGTGAAGCCGAGCGAAAGAAGCTCGCGGAACTTCGCCCGCGGCTCCGGCTGGAACAGGGCGTCGGTCGTCCAGTGCTCGGGATAGCGGGCGTCCCGCGGCTCCGGGATGACGTTGAAGTCGCCGGCGAGGACGAGCGGCTCCTCCAACTCCAAGAGATCGCGGGCGCGGGCGATGAGCCGGTCCATCCAGGCGAGCTTGTAGTCGAACTTCGGGGTGCCGATCGGGTTTCCGTTCGGCAGGTAGATCGAGGCGACGCGCACGACCCCTTTTCGCACCGAGACCACCGCCTCGACGTAGCGGGCGTGGTCGTCGCCGTCGCCGCCGGGCAGGCCCGTGGTCACGTCCTCGAGCGGCGTCTTCGAGAGGATCGCGACGCCGTTGTAGGCCTTCTGGCCGTGCGTGACGACGTTGTAGCCGGCCGCCTCGACCTCCATGCGGGGAAAGGCCTCGTCGACGCACTTGAGCTCCTGCAGGCACAGGACGTCCGGCGCCTCCTCCTTGAGCACCCTCAGGAGGTGCTCCAGGCGCTGCTTCACCGAATTGACGTTCCAGGTCGCGATCCGCATGAGTCCGGGTCCGGGTGGTGGAGCTTCGTCATCCGACGTTCCCGGGCCGGTGACAAGCCGGGAGGGCAGGGGCCATGGCAGCCGGCTGGAGCGACCCGATCGACGCCTATTGCGAGCGGGTCGGCTCGGGGTTCTGGGCCGAGCCGGTCAACGCGGTCTCGAACGTAGGCTTCCTCGCGGCGGCCGCGCTCGCCTGCCTCGCGTGGCGGCGCGCGGGCGCGCGGGATTATCCGGCGCTCGCACTCATCGCCATTGTGGCCGTGGTCGGGATCGGCAGCTTCCTGTTCCACACCTTCGCGAACCGCTGGTCGCGGCTCGCCGACGTGATCCCGATCGCGCTGTTCATCTACGGCTATTTCGGGCTCGCCATGCGCCGCTTCCTCGGCCTCGGGCTCGTGGCGAGCGCGGCGGTCACGCTCGCCTTCCTCGGCTTCAGCGCCGGCTTCGAGCGCGCCTTCGTCCTCGCCTTGAGGCCGCGCGCGATCGAGGCCGCGAACGGCTCCCACGGCTACGTCCCGGCGGCGCTCGCCCTCTTCGCGGTCGGCGGAGCGCTCATCGTGCAAAGGCACCCGGCGCGCCGGGCCGCCGGGCGGGCGCTTCTGGCCGCCGCCTGGGTCTTCGTCGCCTCGCTCGCCTTCCGGACCGTCGACCTCGCGTTTTGCCCGTCGTGGCCGCTCGGGACCCACTTCGTCTGGCACTGCCTCAACGCGGCCGTCCTCTTCATCCTGGTCCGCGCGGCGATCCGGTTTCCGCGCCCGGGCGCTTCAATGCCCTGAAAGGTGTTGAAAGCTTTCGGGAACGCCCGCCACGGGACAATTGCGGCTTGGTCTTTGCGGCGGCTCCGCTAAGCTTCGCCGGATTCAAAAAGCCGGGGGCAGCCATGAAAGACTTCGACAAGCTCGTTGCGGAGTTCCTCGGCACGGCGTGCCTCGTGCTGATCGGCTGCGGCGCGGTCGCGATCGGCGGCTTCGGGGCGGCCTTCCCAGTCGGCATCGTGCCGGTCGCGATGGCCTTCGGGCTCGCGGTCATGGCGATGGCTTACGCCATCGGGCCGATCTCCGGCTGCCACATCAACCCCGCCGTGACCGTCGGGCTCCTGACCGCCGGCCGCATCGAGATGGGCCAGGCCGTGGCCTACGTCGTGGCGCAGCTCCTCGGCGGCATCGCCGGCGCGGTCGTGCTCTACCTCATCCTCTCCGGCAAGATCGCGGGCTACGACCTCGCGAAGAGCGGGCTCGGCCAGAACGGTTGGGGCCAGGGCTACCTCGGCGGCTACGGCCTCATGGCGGCGCTCCTGACCGAGGTGATCGCGACCTTCATCTTCGTCTTCGTGATCCTGCGGGTCACGGGCGACCGCGGCGCCGGAGCGCTCGCCGGCCTCGTCGTCGGCCTGACCCTCGTGGTGCTGCACTTCCCCTTCATCAACGTCACGGGACTGTCCGTGAACCCGGCGCGCTCCCTCGGTCCCGCCGTCGTGGTGTGGGGCGCCGCGCTCGCGCAGGTGTGGCTGTTCCTGATCGCGCCCATGATCGGCGGCGCGCTTGCCGGCGTCGTCGACAAGATGACCGAGGCCGCCCATTCCCGCCGCGCCCGCCCGGGGTTGGTGTGAGGGGCGGCAGGCGCATTGCTGCCGACTGACGCCTACGGCCACACCTTGATGGCGGCGCGGCGCCGGACGAGGTCGCGGTCGGAGGTGACCGTGCAGCCCTCGACCCTGAGGGTCGAGAAATAGAGTTCGGCCGCGTCTCCGACGTCGTCGAAGTTGCGCCCCTTGGCGTCGCGATCGAGGAGGGACGGGTAGGCGATGAGCCGCCCGCCCGAGCCGCACGGGTCGCCGTAAAGAGTCTTGCCGGCAAGCAGCAGGCGCGGCTTGTCCCAGGCGAGGAGGTCGCGCGACGCCGTGTAATAGAAGCCCGGCTCGGGGAAGCGGGCGCCGTCGGCCTCGGCCTGGAACACCGCGATCCAGGCGCCGCTCGGGCGATGCCGCGCGACGGCGCCGACGGGCGTGGGGAAAGGCTCGACCGGACGGCAGGCCCGCGCCGGCGTCTCGCGGCTGCGGTACGGATCGGGGTAGCGCACGGAAAAGCTCGTGCCGTCCCACGCCCGCCACGCGGACGGGTCGGCGATGTTCTCGGTCCTGAACAGGCAGGCGCCGCTCGGCTGCCCGTCCCAGCCGGTCGTCGCGGCGAACATGTAGCGGTAGGGCCCGTCGCCGAAGATGTTCGAGGGGTTGAAGAATCCCCGGTGCCGGCCCTGGCCGACCTCCTGGGTGAACGGCGCGCCCGCCACCACCTGCGGGGTCTTGGGCCGCTCGAAGGCGAGGCCGCCGTCCGCCGAGGCCACGGCCAGCACGCTGTTGTACCAGCAGGCGAGGTAGTCCTTCGCCGTGCACCGCCCTCTATGGTGGTTCGCCTGATATTCATGATGGACGAGGGCGAAGATCCGCGCCCCGTCCTCGGTCCAGGTCGCCGTGATCCAGCTCTTGTCGTCGTAAGATGCCGGGTCCTCTTGGCCCGCGGAGTCGAGGACGACGCGGCAGTCGAGCCTGAGCTTCGAAAAATCCGGGCCGCGCATGGCGCGGTTCCGGTAATGCATGGCGAAGAGCACGATCTCGCCCTTGTGGTCGCGGTAGGCGCGGGCGGGCGCGTCCGGCACGTCGTGGCCGTCGCAGGCGTCGCGCGCCGCCTTGAACACGACCTCGGGCGCGCCGACGAGGGTGAGCGCCGCGAGCGGCGGCTCGGCCGCGGCGACGCCGACGGCCGTCAGCATGGCCGTGCCCACGGCCGTCATGATGACCGTCCCGGCGGTCTCCGCCACCCGTCGCAAACTCCGCATCGCGCTGTCCGAAGCTTGGCCCTACCCTTCCCATCATGGCCCGGATAGGTTGACGGCCGATTGCGGAGAACCGGCGCATGACGCTTCTCGTCCTAGGATTGGTGCTGTTCCTCGGCAGCCACGTCTTCACCCTGGCGCGCGGGCCGCGGGACGCGCTCGTCGCGCGGCTGGGCGAGGGGCCCTACAAGGGGCTGTACTCCCTCGTCGCGCTCGCCGGCGTGGCGCTGATCGCCGTCGGCTTCGGGCGCTACCGGGCCGCGGGCTACATCCCCGTCTGGGAGCCGCCGGTCTTCACCCGGCACCTCGCGCTCCTCCTCGTCTGGGCGGCCTTCGTGATGGTCGCGGCCGCCTACCTGCCGGGCCGGATCAAGCGCGCGCTCAAGCACCCCATGCTCGCCGGGGTGAAGGTCTGGGCGGCAGCCCACCTCCTCGCCAACGGCGACCTCGGCTCGATCCTCCTGTTCGGGTCGATCCTCGCCTGGGCAGTCGTGGCCCGCATTTCGGCGAAGCGCCGGGACGAGGTGCGCGACCATGCCGGCCCGGCCGCCGCCCCGGCCGGCGTGCGCAACGACCTCATCGCGGTCGCGATCGGCACGGTGGTGTGGCTCGCCTTCGTGTGGCGGCTCCACACCTGGCTGATCGGGGTCCCGGTCCTGCCCGGCATGGGCGGGTAACCCTCGCCATCTTCGGGCGACTGTGCTAGCGACCCCGCTTCCGCGGGGGCCGCGAAAGAGGTCGGGTTTTGGTCGAGTCGAACGAATTCATCCGCGAGGTCGACGAGGAGTATCGTCGCGACCGCATCGCCGAGGCCTGGAAGCGCTACAACGGCGTCATCGTGGCGCTTGCCCTGGCTCTCGTCGCGGCGGTCGGCGGCTGGCGCTACTGGCAGCACGTCGAGCGCACCCGCGCCGAAGCCGCGGCCGCGCGCTACCAGGAGGCGCTGCGCCTCGACCAGGACGGCAAGAGCGAGGAATCGGCGCAGGTCCTGCGCGGGCTGACGACCGATTCCGCCACCGGCTACCGGCTCCTCGCCCGCTTCCGGCTCGCGGCCGAGACCGGCCGCGAGAGCGCGGAGGACGGGGCCAAGGCCTACGACGCGCTCGCCGGCGACGGCGCCGTGCCGCCGGTCCTGCAGGACCTCGCGCGGCTTCGCGCCGCGATGCTGCGCCTCGACGCCGATCCCGCCGCGGCGCAGGGCGCGCTCGAGCGGATCGCGACGCCGGCGAACGCCTGGCGCCACACGGCGCGGGAGATGCTCGGCCTCGCGGCCCTCAGGAAGGGCGACTACGACGCCGCCGGGCGCTGGTTCGACCAGATTGCCGCCGACCGGGAGACGCCGCAGTCGCTGCGCAGCCGGCTCGAGATCTATTCCGCGATCGTCTCCGCCGGGCCGGCGCAAGTCACGCAGTAAGCGCGTCCGAGAGGGCAGCCATGACGGCCACCGTCGCCATCGTCGGCCGGCCGAACGTCGGCAAGTCGACCCTCTTCAACCGCCTCGTCGGCCAGAAGCTCGCGCTCGTCGACGACCGCCCGGGCGTGACCCGCGACCGCCGCGAGGGCGACGCGAGGCTCGGGCCCCTGCGCTTCCGCATCATCGACACCGCCGGCCTCGACGAGGCTCAAGAAGGCTCGCTCCTCGCCCGCATGCGCGGCCAGACCGAGGTCGCGATCGCCGAGGCCGACGTCGTCCTGTTCCTCATGGACGCCCGCGCCGGCGTCCTGCCGGCGGACCAGCCCTTCGCCGAGCTCGTGCGCCGCTCGGGCAAGCCCGTTGTGCTCGTCGCCAACAAGGCCGAGGGCGGGGCCGGGACGGCGGGCGCCTACGACGCCTTCTCGCTCGGCCTCGGCGAGCCCGTGCCGCTCTCGGCCGAGCACGGGGAGGGCCTGGGCGAACTCTTCGACGCGCTCCTTCCGCACGTGGGCGAGGCGGACGACGATGAGGAGGACGAGGACGCGGAAGGGGGCCCGTCGAAGCCGCTGCGGGTCGCGATCGTCGGGCGCCCGAACGCCGGGAAATCCACCCTCATCAACCGTCTCATCGGCGTCGAGCGCCTGCTCACCGGGCCGGAGGCCGGAATCACCCGGGATGCGATCGCGATCGACTGGGAATGGCGCGGGCGCCCGATCAAGCTCTTCGACACGGCGGGCCTGCGCAAGCGCGCCCGGGTCGAGGACAAGTTGGAAAAGCTCTCGGTCGCCGACGCGCTCCGCGCCGTCCGCTTCGCCGAGGTGGTGGTGGTGCTCCTCGACGCCACGATCCCGTTCGAGAAGCAGGACCTCTCGATCGTGGATCTCATCGAGCGCGAGGGCCGCGCCGTCGTCATCGGCCTCAACAAGTGGGACCTCGTCGCCGACAAGCCCGGACTCCTGAAGGAGCTGCGCGAGGAGGCCGCGCGGCTCCTGCCGCAGGTGCGCGGCGCGCCGCTCGTGCCGCTCTCGGGACTTGCCGGCGAGGGCCTGGACAAGCTCATGCAGGCGGTGGCGCGATGTTATGAGGTCTGGAACCGGCGCATCCCGACGGCGAGGCTCAACCAGTGGCTCGAAGGCGCGCTCTCCGCGAACCCGCCGCCCGCCGTGTCCGGGCGGCGGATCAAGATCCGCTACATGACGCAGGCCAAGGCTCGGCCCCCGACGTTCGCGCTCTTCGGCAACCAGCTCGATGCGCTCCCGAAGTCCTACACCCGCTATCTCGTCAACGGCTTGCGCGAAGCCTTCGATCTGCCCGGCGTGCCGATCCGGGTATCCCTGCGGACGGGGAGGAACCCGTTCAACAAGGGGCGGTGACGCGGCCAAAGACGTCCCCAGGAAGCCTGCGGACTCCGAACTGCTCAGGTTTACGTGACGGCACCGTTGTTGTACGCCTTCGAGCCGGGGCAGAAGGGGGATCGCGGAGCAAGACCTTAAGGCCGCTTCGCGTCATCAGATCATCGTCATGCCGAAACCGCAGGCCGATGCGCGGGGGATCGCTGCGCTCTCGATCCGGTCGATCCTGTACGGCGCTCTCGCCCTCATGGCCGGGGGGCTCTCGCCGGTCCGTGCGGACGACTGGCAGGACTGCACGCAGAACGCGGCCGACACCGTCGCCCCGAGCTGCGCCGCGGTCATCAAGAAGGGCGGGCGCCCGGCGGCCGAGATGGCGCGCGCCTACACGCGGCGCGGGGGGGCCTTCGGTCTTGCGGAGCGATGGGACGACGCGCTCGCCGACCTCGATAAAGCCGTCAAGCTCGACCCGAGCTCCTTCGACGCCCTCGCCAACCGGGCGATCGTGCACCGGAACAAGGGCCGGCTCGACGCCTCGCTCGCCGACTACGACAAGGCGCTCAAGCTAAAGCCACAGCACGAGATCACCCTCGTTCTGCGGGGCCAAGTCCGGCTGCAGCGCGGCGACCGGACGGGCGGCATGGCGGATTTCGATCGCGCCATCGAGATCAATCCCCGAAATGCGCAGGCCCTCACCCTGCGCGGCATGGCGTTCGTCCGGCAGGGCTCGCCGGAGCGCGCCCTCGCGGATTGCAACCGCGCAGTCGCGGCCGACCGGAACCTGGCGGCGGCCTACCAGTGCAGCGGGCAGGCGCACCGCGATCTTGGCCGGCTCGTCGAGGCCATCGGATACTTCGACAGCGCCATCCGCCTGAGCCCAAGAGTGTGGAGCTACTACGGCTCCCGCGGAGCGGCCTGGGCCGCCAAGGGTGATCTCACCCGCGCCATTGACGACTATGGGCGTGGTCTCGCCCTGAAGCCGAACGATCCCAACCTTCTGGAGATGAGACGCCTCGCCGTGGCGGCGCGGGCGGCGCGCGACCTGGCCAAGTCGGCAAATCGCCCGGCGGCGCCGGGCACATCGGTCCCGGCCGCATCCGCCGCCGCACGGGTCGGGGCCGAGAAGCCCGCCGGACGGTTGCCCTCCCTGGCGCTCGCAAATCCCACAAGCCCGGCGAAGCCCGAGCCGTCATCAGCGGATGCCGGCGTTGTCGCCCTCCTGGCCGAGGCCCAACTCGCGGTTCAGGGCAAGCAGTACGACGTCGCGATCGAGCGCCTCACCTGGGCGCTCGCTATCGAGCCGGACAACTTCACGGCTCTGAGGAACCGCGGCGGTTCCCATCTCCGCAAGCGCGACTATGATCTCGCCGCCGCCGATCTGGAGAGCGCGCTACGGCTGCGCCCCGACGACGTCGGCGCGAATTCCATGCTGGGCGAGGTCTTCCACGCCAAGGGCGAGCTCGACCGGGCCGTTGTCGCCTTCACGCGGGCGATCGAGCTCGATCCGATGAACAGCTCCGCGCTCAACAACCGCGGTGTGATCCGCCGCGAGCGCGGCGAGCTCGACGCCGCCCTCGAGGACTTCGAGCGGGCCGTCAAGGCTGCTCCCCGAGACGCCCTGCTCGTTACCAACCGCGGCACGGTGTTCGAGCGCAAGGGCAACCTCGAGCGGGCGCTTGCAGATTACGACCGCGCCCTGATGCTCGACCCGGCGAATCCGCGGACCGCCAAGCTCAAGGAGGTTCTGCTGGCCGTCCGGGCGCGGCAGCAGGCCGAAGCCCAAAGCGCGCCGCCGGGTCAGGCGGCCCTCAGGCAGGCCTCAGCCCACCTTCAGCAGCGCCGGGCAGACGACGCGATCGCGGTCCTCGACAAGGCGATCGCAGCCGACCCCGAGTTGAAGGACGCCTTCCGGATGCGGGCTTACGCCCACTACATCAAGAAGGATTTCAAGGAGGCGATCAAGGATCTCGACCGGGCCTTGGCCCTCAGCCCGGGGGAGGGCGCCTTCCTTGTCTTCCGGGGGCACGCGCGCATCGCGATGCGGGATTACGACCGCGCGCTCGCCGATTTCGCCGCCGTTCCGGAAGGCCACGCCAGCCGGGCCGAGGCACTCGCCGGGCGCGGCTTCGCATTCCGTCTCAAGGACGAGGCCGAGCGCGCCGTCGCCGAGTACGATCGTGCCATCGCGCTCGCCCCGCAACGGGCGGCTTCCCACGCCGGGCGCGGTCACGCGCAGCTCATGCTCAAGAAGATCGACTTGGCCATCGCCGACTTCGACCGTGCCCTGTCCCTCAGCCCGAAGGAGGACGACGCCCTCGTCGGCCGCGGCTATGCCCTTGTGGCGAAGGGGAGGGTCGGCGAGGCGACGAGCGACTTCGACCGCGCCGCGGAGCTCAACCCGGGCAGCGCGGCGCCCCTCGTCGGGCGCGGCCTCGCCATGGTGGCGAGCGGCCAGCCGGACCGGGCGCTCACCGTCCTGGAGCAGGCCATCGCGAAAGGCAGCAAGGAGCCGCTCGCCTTCATGCTGAGGGGCAAAGCGCTTCTCGCCCGCAACGAGACCGATGCCGCGATCGCCGAGCTCGACCGCGCCCTGGAGCTGAAACCGGCCTACATCGAGGCGCTCGCCGCGCGCGCCGCGGCGCGGCTCAAGCGACGCGAGCTCGATCAGGCGCTCGCAGACCTTAACCGGGCGATCGGGCTCGACGGGGAGGCCGTCGAGACCTATGCGACCCGAGCCGAGGTCCACCTGGATCGTGGAGATCGCGAGCGCGCTCTTGCCGATCTCCGACGGGCCCTTGAGCTTAAAGCCCGCACCCTGGCCGAGAGCCTTGCGCAGACCCAAGCCCGGGCGCGGCTTGCCGACTTAAACGAGCGCCCGTCCTGCGGCGGCTCGGCGGTGCGCCGGGACGGCGAAAGCTGCCTCTGACGGGGCGCTACCCCGGCCCCTGCGGCGCGAGCACCTTGTCCTGCGGGAAGTCGTAGATCTTCCCCGTCTCGGTCCACTGCGGCGAGGCGAGGCGGACGAAGTGGGGGGCGAGGTCCTCGGGGGTGCGAAGGGTCTGCGGGTCCTCGCCGGGCATGGCGGCGGCGCGCATGCGGGTGCGCAAGGGGCCGGGGTTGACGAGCATCACGCGCACCGGCGTCGTCGCGGTCTCGGCCGCGTAGGTGCGGGCGAGCGCCTCGAGCGCCGCCTTCGAGACCGAGTAGGGGCCCCAGTAGGCGAGGCAGCGGTGGGCGGCGCCGGAGGTGAGGAAGATCGCGCGGCCGGCGTCGGACTTGCGCAGGAGCGGATCGAGGGAGCGGATGAGGCGCCAGTTCGCCGTGACGTTCACGGCCATGACGGCGTCCCAGACCGGCTGGTCGACGTGGGTCAGCGGTGCGATCTCGCCGAGGAGGCCGGCGTTGCCCAGGAGGATGTCGAGCTTGCCCCAGCGCTCGTGGATCGCGGCGCCGAGCCGGTCGAGGCCGTCGTGGTCCTTGAGGTCGAGGGGGACGAGGGTCGCGGAGGAGCCGGCGGCGCGGATCTCGTCGTCGAGTTCTTCCAGCGCCCCTTGGGTGCGGGCGAGCGCGACCACGTGGGCGCCGGCTCGGGCGAAGGCGAGGGCCGCCGCGCGCCCGATGCCGCGCGACGCGCCGGTCACCGCCGCGATGCGGCCCGCGAGAGGCTTGTCCATGGGTGAAGCCTAATCGGCTTCGGCGAGCATCGCGAGCTTGCGCGGGGTCGCGACCTTGAGGTCGGTCAGCGGCGTCGGGTACTCGCCGGTGAAGCAGTGGTCGGTGAACTGCGGGCGCACCGGGTCGCGGCCCTCGTAGCCCATGGCGCGGTAGATGCCCTCGACCGAGAGGAAGGCGAGCGAGTCCGCCCCGATGTAGGCGCGCATGCCCTCGAGGTCGTGCGTCGCGGCGAGGAGATTCTCGCGCTCCGGCGTGTCGATGCCGTAGAAGTCCGGGTGGGTGATCGGCGGCGAGGCGATGCGGAAGTGGACCTCGCGGGCGCCGGCCTCGCGCATCATGCGGACGATCTTCACCGAGGTCGTGCCGCGCACGAGGCTGTCGTCGATGAGGACGATGCGTCGGCCCTTCACGACGGCGCGGTTCGCCGAGTGCTTGAGCCGCACGCCGAGCTCGCGCACGGACTGGGTCGGCTGGATGAAGGTGCGCCCGACGTAATGGTTGCGGATGATGCCGAGCTCGTAGGGAATGCCGCATTCCTGGCCGAAGCCGAGCGCCGCAGGCACCCCCGAATCTGGCACCGGAACGACGACGTCGGCGTCC
>DASVPW010000010.1:0-1988 GCA_036389455.1 Beijerinckiaceae bacterium | reverse complement strand
GGCGGTCGTATTTGTAATGGGTGACGTGATGCAGGGCGACGAGGATCGACACAGGGAATGCTGGCCTTCGTTGAAGGGTGCTCCGAGAGCACGGAAGTCGCTTTACCTAGCAAGTTTTGTGCACACCGCCTATGCGCGTGGCTGTCGTTTGGGTTTCCGCTTGATGGTGCGAGCCGTCACGACGTCCAGAACGTCAGTCCCATCCTCGGGGTGGTCAGGTGCCGTCGCGGGAGTGGTTGGAATGTGAGGGCGGCGTAATCTCCGGCTTGTTCACGAGCCATGACCGGCGTTGGAGCGCCGGCGGAGATCACGCCATGACGACAGATACCACATTCCCGGCCGAGCCTGCGGCCGAGACGGAGCTTTTTCTGGGCGCGGATTGGTTTGATCCGCTGGAGGCTGGGGTGCGCACGCGCATCCGGTCCTTCATCGAAGAGCTTCTGGAGGCGGAACTCGAGGCGGCGTTGTCGCGCAAGCGCTACGAGCGAGGCGGGACACCCGAGGAAGCGCCTGACGGCAGAGACATGAGGCCGCCGGTCTCGGGCCATCGCCACGGCCATCGCGAGCGGGGCCTGATGGGGACGTTCGGCGCCGTGACGGTCCGCGTGCCGAGGGCCCGGCTCGCCACGCCCGAGGGCGGGACCAAGGAATGGCGCAACGCCGCCATTCCGGCCTACCAGCGCGTGACGCGCCGGGCCGAGGCGCTGATCGCGGGCGCCGATCTGGCCGGCACCAACACGCGCCGGGTCCGCCGGGCGCTCGGTGCGCTCTTTAGTGGGGCGGTCGGCAAAGCCTGCCCTCGGGCTTGACCCGAGGGTGGTCAGCCGGGTGTGGCGGAAGGTGAAGACGGACTGGGACGCCTGGACCCGGCGCGACCTGTCGGCCGAGCCGATCATCCGCCTCATCCTCGACGGCACGGTGGTGCGCGTCCGGCTCGACCGCAAGGCGACCGCGATCTCGCTTCTGGTGGTGCTGGGCGTGCGCCGGGATGGCCAGAAGGTGCTGCTGGCGGTCAAGAACATGGGGGGCGAAAGCGAAGCGGCCTGGCGGGCGATCCTGGACGATCTCATGGCCCGTGGCCTGAGGACGCCCGAGTTCGTGATTGTCGACGGCGCGCCAGGGCTGGAGAAGGCGCTCGCCGCGCTCTGGCCCGATCTGCCCACACAACGCTGCACCGTTCATAAGCATAGGAACCTGCTCGCGCACGCCCCGGACCGGCTGCACGAGGAGATCTCGGCCGACTACACCAACATGATTTATGCCGCGCCTCCAAAGGAGGTGGCCGAGCGGCGCAAGGCGTTCCTGCGCAAGTGGCGGCTCAAGTGCCGGGCCGTGGCCGACAGCCTGGAGGAGGCCGGGGATCGGCTGTTCACCTTCACGCGTCTGCCGCCGAGCCAATGGAAGTCGGCCCGGACCACAAATGCGGCCGAGCGCCTGCACGACGAGTTCAAGCGGCGGATCAAGACCCAGACCGTGCTGCCCTCGGCTGAAACAGCCGCCATGCTGTTCTGGGCGCTGCTGGCGTCGGGCCAGATCACCATGAGAAAAGTCGACGGCTGGCCGACGCTCGCCGAAAAGCCGACCGATCCATCCATTGACCTCGCGGCCTGAGCCGATACCTTCGCCCCCGCCGGAGACGCGCCACAATCAATTCCAACATCGTTCGCGACGGCACCGGTGGTCACTCATTCAAGGGTCTCAGCCCGAGTAGGCTGCGCCCTCGGAAATCCGCACCACCGAAAATGTTGTCTCTGGGCTTTATCTAATCCAAGTTGCAAAGCCACAGCAAGAGTGAGATGGTCCGAATGCCCCGCCAACGCGTGCCGCGCCGGCGGCCGAGCAGAGGAGTCTCTGATGAACCGTTTGAGTGCACTGCTTGCCGGATTGCTCCTATTGCTGCTGTCGGCGCAGCCGTCGCTCGCGCAGCAAACCTTGTCCTGCTGGTACAATTCGAGCGGAAACTACACCGGCGCCGATAACCATCAGGG
>DASVPW010000009.1:0-12963 GCA_036389455.1 Beijerinckiaceae bacterium | reverse complement strand
TGCGCATCATCAACGAGCCGACCGCGGCGGCCCTCGCCTACGGCCTCGACAAGAGGAAGAGCGGCACCATCGCGGTCTACGACCTCGGCGGCGGCACCTTCGACGTCTCGATCCTCGAGATCGGCGACGGCGTGTTCGAGGTGAAGTCGACGAACGGCGACACGTTTCTCGGCGGCGAGGACTTCGACATGCGCCTCGTCGAGTACCTCTCCTCCGAGTTCAAGAAGGAGCAGGGCATCGACCTGAAGAAGGACAAGCTCGCCCTCCAGCGCCTGAAGGAGGCGGCCGAGAAGGCCAAGATCGAGCTGTCGTCGGCGACCCAGACCGAGATCAACCTGCCCTACATCACGGCCGACGCGACCGGCCCGAAGCACCTCACGATCAAGCTCTCTCGGGCGAAGTTCGAGAGCCTCGTCGACGACCTCGTGCAGAAGACGGTCGAGCCCTGCCGCAAGGCGCTCAAGGACGCCGGCCTGTCGGCGGGCGAGATCGACGAGGTCGTGCTCGTCGGCGGCATGACCCGCATGCCGAAGGTCCAGGAGGTCGTGAAGCAGTTCTTCGGCAAGGAGCCGCACAAGGGCGTGAACCCGGACGAGGTCGTGGCGATCGGCGCCGCGATCCAGGCGGGCGTCCTCCAGGGCGACGTCAAGGACGTGCTGCTCCTCGACGTGACGCCCCTGTCGCTCGGCATCGAGACGCTCGGCGGCGTGTTCACCCGCCTCATCGACCGCAACACCACGATCCCGACCAAGAAGAGCCAGGTCTTCTCGACCGCCGAGGACAACCAGAACGCGGTCACGATCCGGGTCTTCCAGGGCGAGCGCGAGATGGCGGCGGACAACAAGCTCCTCGGCCAGTTCGACCTCATGGGCATCCCGCCGGCGCCGCGCGGCGTGCCGCAGATCGAGGTCACCTTCGACATCGACGCCAACGGCATCGTCAACGTCACGGCGAAGGACAAGGCTACGGCCAAGGAGCAGCAGATCCGCATCCAGGCGTCGGGCGGCCTGTCCGAGGCCGACATCGAGAAGATGGTCAAGGACGCCGAGGCCCACGCCGCCGAGGACAAGAAGCGGCGCGAGCTCGTCGAGGCCAGGAACCAGGGCGAGGCGCTCATCCACGCGACCGAGAAGTCCGTGAAGGAGCACGGCGACAAGGTCCAGGCTTCCGACAAGCAGGGCATCGAGACCGCGGTCGAGGCGCTCCGCCAGGCGCTCTCGGGCGAGGACGCCGAGGCGATCAAGTCCCGCACCACGGACCTGATGCAGGCGTCGATGAAGCTCGGCGAGGCGATGTACGCCGCCCAGCAGGCGGCGAACGAGGGCGGCGGCGATCACCCCGAAGGCGGGGCCGGCGGCGGCCCGAAGAAGGACGACGTCATCGACGCCGACTTCCAGGAAGTCGACGAGCAGGACAAGAAGAAGCGGGCGTAATGGCGCCCGCCGCCCGGATCCTTCGAGACGCGGCCTTGCGGCCGCTCATCGAGACGGGGGCAGCGGATTGGATGACGGACAGAAGCCCTTATCCCGAGGAGGCGCGTAGCGCCGTCGCGAGGGACGAGGGCTTCGCCGCGTAAGGGCAGGGGCAGCGGCGCGGATGTCGAAGCGCGACTACTACGAGGTTCTGGGCGTCCAGAAGACCGCGAGCGAGGCGGAGATGAAATCCGCCTTCCGCAAGCTCGCGATGCAATGCCACCCCGACCGCAACCCCGGGGACAAGGACGCCGAGATCAGGTTCAAGGAGGTCAACGAGGCCTACCAGGTCCTCTCGGACGGGCAGAAGCGCGCCGCCTACGACCGCTTCGGCCACGCCGCGTTCCAGAACGGCGGCGGAGGCTCCGCCGGCTTTGACGCCAACTTCACCGACTTCATGTCGGACATCTTCGAGAACTTCTTCGGCGAGTCCCGCGGGCGGCGCAACCCCGGCGGGCGCGAGCGCGGCGCCGACATGCGCTACAACCTCGAGATCACCCTCGAGGAAGCGTTCCACGGCAAGACCGCGACCATCAAGATCCCGACCTCGGTCACGTGCGAGGTCTGCGCCGGCTCCGGCGCCAAGGCGGGGTCGAAGCCCAAGCAATGCCCGACCTGCGGCGGCTATGGCCAGGTGCGGGCGGCGCAAGGCTTCTTCTCGATCCAGCGCACCTGCCCGAACTGCCACGGGCGCGGCGAGGTCATCGACGACCCGTGCCCGAGCTGCGGCGGCGCCGGGCGCATCACCCGCGAACGGACGCTGTCGGTCAACGTCCCGGCCGGCGTCGAGGACGGCACCCGCATCCGGCTTGCCGGCGAGGGCGAGGCGGGCCTGCGCGGCGGCCCCGCCGGCGACCTCTACATCTTCCTCTCGATCAAGCCGCACGCCTTCTTCCAGCGCGACGGCGCCGACCTCTTCTGCCGCGTGCCGATCTCCATGGTGACGGCGGCGCTCGGCGGCGAGGTGGTCGTGCCCACGCTCGACGGCTCCGACGCCAAGGTGAAGATCCCGGAGGGGACGCAGTCGGGCAAGCAGTTCCGCCTCAAGGCCAAGGGCATGCCGGTGCTGCGCGCTCGCAACCTCGGCGACCTCTACATCCAGGTCGTGGTCGAGACGCCGCAGAGTCTCACGCGCCGCCAGCGCGAGCTTTTGCAGGAGTTCGAGCGCGAGAGCTCCAGAGAAACCCATCCCGAGAGCGACGGCTTCTTCTCCCGGGTGCGCGAGTTCTTCGACGGCCTTGGCGGCGCCGGCAAGGCCTGAGCCGGCGAATTTGATCGTGCCCAGGGATCGACTCGGGCTTGACCCGCGTTGTTGCAGGGCCGACAACGCTTTTTGAGTTCCGCGGCCAAGGTTTCCATCGTGCTCCAATCCTTCCAGAGGCCGGCGCGCAAGCCGCTCGGCAAGGACCGCTTCGAGGACGAAACCCGCTTCCTCCGCTCCTGGCTCGAGCGCCCCCTGGTCACGGGTGCGGTCACGCCGTCGGGGAAGTTGCTCGCCCGGACCATGGCTTCTTATGTCGATCCGCGCGTGCCGGGGCCCGTCATCGAGCTCGGGCCGGGCACCGGCCCGGTCACGACCGCGCTCGTGCGCCGGGGCGTCGCCCAGGACCGGCTCGTGCTCGTCGAGTACAATCCCGAGTTCTGCAAGCTCCTGCATCGGAAATTCCCGAAGGCGACCATCGTCCAGGGCGACGCCTACGATCTCGACGAGACGCTCAGGGACGTGGTCGACGAATCCGCCGCCGCCACGGTCTCGAGCCTGCCGCTGTTCAACAAGCCCCTCGAGAAGCGCCTTGAGCTCCTCGACGAGGCACAGGCGCGGATGCGCCCGGGCGCCCCCTTCGTCCAGTTCACCTATGCGATGGTGCCGCCGATCCCGACCCAGTCGATCGACTACAGCGCCAGCGCCTCGAACCGCGTCTGGCTGAACCTGCCGCCAGCGCGGGTATGGGTTTATCGGAAGCGCTGAGGCTTTCCCGCTCCCTTCGGCAAAGGGCGATTCGCCGAAGGCGCGCGCTTGATTCCAAGGCGCGAAATCCCGATATCAGGCTCGAATTCCGACAGCTCAAGACAGCACGATGACGCCCGACGACACGAATCCGAAGGCTGCACCGAACGGTGACGCTTTTCCGAAGGAAGCCGCGAACGACGCCGCAGGTCCCGGCGCCCCCGGCGACGCGCCGGAGGGCGCGGCGTTCGAGCCCGATCCGGTGGCGGCGCTCGAGGCCGAGAAGGCCGACCTCAAGGACAAGCTCCTGCGCACGCTCGCCGACATGGAGAACATGCGCCGGCGCACCGAGCGCGAGGTCGCGGACGCGCGCGCCTACGGCATCGCCAACTTCGCCCGCGACATGCTGACCGTCGCGGACAACTTCCAGCGCGCCATCGACAACGTCCCGGCCGAGACCCGGGAGGGAGCGGAGCCCGCCGTGAAGGCGCTGATCGAGGGCATCGAGCTGACCGAGCGCGACATGCTCAAGGCGCTCGAGCGCCACGGGGTCAAGCGCCTCGAGCCGCAAGGGCAGAAGTTCGACCCGAACGTCCACCAGGCCATGTTCGAGGTGCCGGACCCGAGCGTGCCGAGCGGCACGGTCGTCCAGGTCGTGCAGACCGGCTACGTGATCGGCGACCGCGTCCTGCGCCCGGCCCTCGTCGGGGTCGCCAAGGGCGGTCCGAAGGCGGCCCCGGCGGACGGCCCCGCGGCCGCCGCGAACGGCGCCGCGGACTCCGAAAGGGCGAATAGCGAATAGCGAATGGCGAATGGCCTCCATTCGCTACTCACCATTCGCCATTCGCCTCACTCCACCTCGATCCCGTCGAACAGGGCGCGGAAGCGCGGCATCGTCTCGTCGCGGGCCTCGACCTTCACGACGCCGAGCATGCGCACGTAGCCGGTCGGCGAGAAGCGGATCGTCTGGGTGACGACGACCGGCGCGCCGGAGGCGATCTCGGTCGCGGAAGCGACGATCTCGTGCCATTCCGCGCCCTTCTGGCGGAAGCTCTCGGCCCGCTCCACGCGGGCGTCCCTGAACACCGCGTTGGCGCTAAGCGCCGCCCGGGCGAAGGCGTCCCGCTGCGGGCCGTGCGGCGGCGCCGGCGCGGTCGACTGGCCGAGGATCGCGATCGGCTGCTCGGCATTCTTGACGACGTCGTTCGGCCCGTCGGTGAGGAAGAGCGCGTTCCCGGCGAGCACCCGCACCGGGCGGAAGCCGGCGCGCTCGGTGAGCCTGAACGGCAGTGCCGCAACCTGGTCCTCGATCGCAAGCGGCGGGCGGATCGCGACCGTCATGAGGGCGGCCCTGATCTCCTGGTCCGGACGGCCCTGCGCGGCCGGAAGGGCCTGCGCCACCACGAAGGCCGTCATCGACGGGTCCTCGACCACGAGGAACCAGCGCCGCAGCGCCACGTCGCCCGCCTTCTGCTCGCCCGTGACGAGCACCGCGTTGCGCTCGCCGACCTTCAGCTCTTCGCGCTTGCCGAGCGTGACGCCCTGCTCCTTCAGCCGCTCCGGGGTGAACCCGGTCGAAAACTCCCGGAAGGCATCCGGCGGCATCTCGACGAAGGTGAAGGCGAGACCCTTGCCGTCCTCGAAGCCGGTGAAGCGCCGCGACGGCTCCATCTCGGGAAAGGGCGCCAATCCGATGCGCGAGCCCGGCGGGAACACCGGCTCGGCGGCGGTCGCAAGGGTGCAGGACACTATGAAGGAAAGGACGAGCGCCAAGCTGCGCAGGAGTGATGTCACGCGGGTCTCCCGGGATCCATTCCGCACCGGAGACCGCAAAAAGCGGCGAAGATGCGTCGCGGCTGACCCTCACCCGCTCGGGCTTCGCCCGAGTCGGCGTCTCCCGCAAGCGGGAGAGGCATTCAGAGCGCCTTCCAGAAGACCGTCGTGTCGCAGAAACGGCCGCCGGGCCACAGGGCGTAGCGCGGGATGACGCCGGCCGCGGTCCAGCCGAGGCGCCGGTAGAGGCGCTCGGCGTCGCCGCTCGCCGTATCGAGGGTGAGAAGGGAGAGGCCGCGCCGGCCCGCCTCCGTCTCGAGCGCCTGCATGAGCGCGGCGCCGATGCCGCGGCCGCGGGCGTCGCGGTGCACGAGGAGCTTCTTCACGTCGGCGCGGTGTGGCTGGTTCGGCGGCACGTCGAGGCCGAGCTGCACGGTGCCGACGAGGCGGCGGCCGAGATAGGCGCCGAACAGGACCGTCTTGTCCGCGGCGACGCTCTCGATCACCCCGCCCCACCAATGGTGCGCATCGTCGGTCGTGAACGGCCACATGAAGCTGACCGAAGCCCCGCCCGTGACGCAATCGGCCAGGACCTCGGCCAAGGCGAGCCGGTCGCGCCCAGCCTCAGGCGCCGAGAGGATGCGGACGGAAAGGTCCTGCGCCGAAGGCGCCTGAGCCGCCGCAGGCGGCTTCTCGGCCAGCGTGTCGGTCACCGCTCCAGCACCTCTTTCTCCGCGACGGTGGTGTCGGCGTTGAGACGATAGACCAGGGGCAGGCCGGTGGCGAGTTCCATGGAGGGAATGGTCTCAGGCGTCAGCCGGTCGAGCACCATCACGAGGGCGCGCAGCGAGTTGCCGTGCGCCGCGACGAGCACGCGCTCGCCTCGCATGACCCGCGGCAGGATCTCCCGGACGTAATAGGGCAGCGCGCGGGCGACCGTGTCCTTGAGGCTCTCGCCTCCCGGCGGGGACACGTCGTAGGAGCGGCGCCAGAGATGCACCTGCTCAGGCCCCCAGCGCTTGCGGGCATCGTCCTTGTTGAGGCCGGAGAGGTCGCCGTAGTCGCGCTCGTTGAGGGCCGCGTCGCGGATCGTGGGCAGTTCCGGCCGGCCGATCTCCTCCAGCATCAGCCGCAGCGTCTCCTGCGCCCGCGACAGCGCCGAGGTGAAGGCGACGTCGAAATCGAGACCGCGGGCCTTCAACCGCCGCCCGGCGGTGCGCGCCTCCTCGACCCCGAGCTCGGTCAGGCCCGGGTCCTTCCAGCCGGTGAAGAGGTTCTTGAGGTTCCACTCGCTTTGCCCATGGCGGACGAGGACGAGGAGGCGGTCCATTCTGGCTCCGTTGATGTCGAGATGCGGTCGAGGCGCTTAAAGGTCGCTGAGCCCGAGCACGTCCATCATGGTGTAGTAGCCGGGCTTCCTGTCGCGCGCCCACAGCGCCGCCTTGATGGCGCCGCGGGCGAAGAGAGCGCGGTCCTCGGCCTTGTGGACGAGCTCGACCCGCTCGCCCGGCCCCGCGAAGATCACGCTGTGCTCGCCGACGACCGTGCCGCCGCGCAGCGCCGCGAACCCGATGTCGCCGCTCCGGCGCGCGCCGGTGTGGCCGTCGCGGGAGCGCACCGCGCGCTCCTTGAGCGCGATTGCCCGGCCCTCGGCTGCGGCCTCGCCGAAGAGCAGCGCCGTGCCCGAGGGGGCGTCGACCTTCATGCGGTGGTGCATCTCCAGGATCTCGATGTCGAAATCCTCTCCCAGCGCCGCCGCAACCTTGCGGACGAGGGCCGCCAAGAGATTCACCCCAAGCGACATGTTGCCGGACTGCACGATGCGGGCGTGGCGCGCCGCCGCCTCGAGCTTCTCGAGGTCCGCCTCGGCGAGCCCCGTCGTGCCGGCGACGTGGACGATGCGGGCCTGGGCCGCGAGCGCCGCGAACTCCACCGTCGCGGGCGGCGCCGTGAAGTCGAGCACACCGTCGGCGGCGGCGAACAGCGGCAGCGGGTCGTCGCTGATCGTCACGCCCGACTTGCCGACGCCGGCGAGGAGCCCTGCGTCCTCGCCGAGCGCGATCGAGCCCTCGCGCTCGACGGCGCCCGCGAGCTCGCAGCCGTCGGCCTCGTGCACGGCCCGGACGAGCATGCGGCCCATCCGCCCGGCCGCGCCCACCACCACCAGCCGCATGTCGCCCATCAGGCCCCTCCGATCCGCCGGCGCGGGTATAGCGAGGGTGCGCCGCCGCGCAAAGCCGGAGCATGACCGCGGGGACCGATCAGGCTAGCCGGCCGGGTTCGGCTCGAGCCCCGCGGCCTTGAGCGCCGCCGCCTGGCGCCGGCCGAGGTCCGCGAGCGAGAACCGCTCGATCTCGGCCTCGAACAGACGGTGGAAGTTGAGCTCCGCCCTGAGGTGCAGGAATACCCCGCCGAGGCCGATCGCGGCCCGGTCCATGAACACGAATTCCCGCGGCACCGTCACCGGGCCCTTCTCCCTCAGGGCCATGTGGACCTGGTAGGCCTGCTTGCGGCCGTACTCGGCCGGGCTCACTCCCTCGGCGATGCTGCGGACCCGGTCGGTCAGGAGCGGCCCGTAGATGAAGCGGGCCCAGATATTGAGGATGTCGATCAGCTCGCCCGACAGGTTCCTGAAACCCCAGACCTCGTAGGCGTGGACGATCCGGTCGCGGTCGCCGTGCAGGAGCCCGCGGTAGAGGTCGACCACGCCGCCGACGAACTTGGGAGGGAAAATCCGGATGCAGCCGTAGTCGAGGAGGTTGATCCCCTGCGGCTCGCCGGCTTCCGAGAAGACCGTGTAGTTGCCGAGGTGCGGGTCGCCGTGGATCACGCCGTTGTGGCTGAACGGATGCCACCAGGCCTTGAACATGGCGGTCGAGAGGCGGTTGCGGACCGCCTGCGGCGCGCCGACGAAGCTCAGGATCTTTTCCCCCTCGAGCCAGCCGAGCGTCAGGAGCCGCTTCGTCGACAGCTCCGGCCACAGGCTCGGGACCCGCACCTCGGGCACGTCCGCCAGCACGCGGCGGTAAAGGGTGACGTGCCGGCCCTCGCGCCCGTAGTCGAGCTCCTCCCGGACCCGGTCGCCGATCTCCTTGGCGATTTCGCGGGTGTCGATGACCGGGTCCATGCGCCGGTGGACCGCGAAGACGAACTGGAGCTGCTGGAGATCCGCCTCGACCGCCGACTGCATGTCCGGATACTGGAGCTTGCAGGCGAGCGCCGAGCCGTCCCTGGCGGTGGCCCGATGGACTTGGCCGAGCGACGCCGCGGCCGCGGGATGCAGGTCGAAGGACCCGAACTTCTGCTGCCAGCCCGGCCCGAGCTCCGCCTGCATCCGGCGCTTGACGAAGGCCGCCCCCATGGGCGGCGCCTCCGACTGGAGCTTCTGCAATTCCGCCGCGTACTCCGGCGGGATCACGTCGGGGATGGTGGCGAGGAGCTGCGCCACCTTCATGATCGGGCCTTTGAGGCCGCCGAGCGCCTGCGCCAGCGCCGCCGCGTTCGAGGCACCCTGCCCTTCGAGTCCGAACAGCCGCGTCCCGGCGATGCGCGCCGCGACCCCGCCGACGTTCGCCCCGACCCGGGCATAGCGCGCCGCGCGGGCGGAAAAGCGGTTGGCTTCGCGGTCGGTGGGGGGCATCGAGTCTCTCGGGCAGGCTGCAGGCTAGATAAGCCTCAAGGCCCGCAAAGCCAGGGCGCATGCCCGCAGCTCAGCTCGCCGGCCAATTGTCCCTGATCCATCGGGACAGCCCCGCCTCGCCCACCTCGCCGGCCGCGAGCCCGCGGATCATCACCACGGCTTCGGCCTCATCCACTGCGAAATCGATGCCGTTGAGGCCGAGGAACGTCACGAGCGCCAGCAGCGCCGCACGCTTGTTGCCGTCGGTGAAAGGATGGTTGCGGGCGATCCCGAACGCGCAGGCCGCCGCCAACTCCGGCAAGCCGGCCTGTTCGTAGGCCCATCGGTTGACCGGCCTGCCGAGCGCCGGCTCGAGGGCAGCCTCGTCCCGGATTCCGGGCGGTCCTCCGAACAGGCGCAGTTGCCGAGCGTGGATCGCTTTGACGAGTTCCGGAGTGAGCCAGACGGGCGCTCCGCTCTTCTCCGTCACTTCGCAAGCTCGGCCAGGGCGTTGCGATAGGTCTTCATCGCACGCTCGGCGATCTCCATTCCCTTCTCGAAAGTGGGGTCATAAGGCATCAGGAGGAGACCGCCGTCGGCGGTTTCGGCCACCGAGAGCCAATCCCCCTGAGAGAGGTTGTGCCGGGTCAGGAGTTCCTTCGGGAGGAGAAGGCCCGTCGAGTTACCGATCTTCTTGATTTCGAGCTTCATAGGGGTTCCGGCAGCTGTGTTGTACAGAACGTATAACACAGGCCCTGGAATTCAAGCACTGCGGAGTCCTTCCCCAGAGGCTACCCGGCCAGGAACCCAATCAGCGCCTCGTTCACCGCGTCCGGCTCCTCGTGCTGGACCCAGTGGGTGGCGCGGTCGTACCGGATCACGCGGGCGTCGTCGCAGAGCGCGGCGCTGGCCTCGGCGAGGCCGGGCTCGAGGGCCGAGTCGCGGCAGCCCCAGATCACGAGCGTCGGACAGCGGATGCGGGCCTCGCCTTCGGACAGCCTGGGCTTGAGGCGCAGCGCCCGGTACCAGTCGAGCATCGCGGTCAGCGCCCCGGGCCGGCGCCACGCCTCGCGGTAGCGCGCGAGGTCCTCGTCCGTGAACGCGCCGGGACGGCTCGAGGCCCTGAGCGCGCGCTCGAGGAGCGCGAAGTCGCCGGCCCGGAGGACGGCCTCGGGCACGAAGGGGAGCTGGAAGAAGGCCACGTAGGCGCTCCGCAGCCTTTGGCTCGGATGCGCGCGGGCGTAAGGGCCGAAGGCGCGCGGATGCGGCGCGTTGAGGATCGCGAGCCGCTCGACGCGCTCCGGATGACGCGCCGCGGCCCACCAGGCGACGAGCCCGCCCCAGTCGTGTCCGACAAGGACGAAGCGCTCGCGCCCGAGCGCGTCCGCCAAGCCGACCACGTCGGCGGCGAGGCGGTCGATGGCGTAAGCCGCGGGTCCCGGCGGCCTGTCGCTGAGGTTGTAGCCGCGCTGGTCGGGGGCAACGACCCTCAGGCCCGCGGCGGCGAGAGGCCCGATCTGGCGCCGCCAGCCGTACCAGAACTCCGGGAAGCCGTGCAGCAGGATCGTAAGCCTCCCGTCCGCCGGGCCGGCCTCGACCACGTGCAGCGAGACCTCGCCGACGCGGCGCGTGACGTCCTCTCCGAAGCCCATGGGAGCCCTCGGGGGGAGCCTTGACGCGCTGCCCCCGGTGGCGGAACGGAGAGCACCCGCCGATGTTCCCGCCGCGTCGACGACTCGCCCCGCACCCGGACGGCGCCATGGACCTTTCACCGAGCGACCGCGACCGGCGCCGGAGCGTCGGCGGCATCCTCTACGCGCTCGCGGCGTTCGGGACCTGGGGCCTTATTGCGCCGGTCCACTTCAAGCTCATCGCGGCCGTGCCGCCGTTCGAGGTGCTGGCGCAGAGGATCGTCTGGTCGACGCTCCTCGTGCTCGGCATCATCGGCGCGCGCCGGCGCTGGCGCGCGCTTCTTAACGCGCTCGGCGTCCGCCGGACGCTTGCGATGCTCTCCCTCTCGGCGCTGCTCGTCGCCGGCAACTGGCTCGTCTACATCTGGGCGATCGCGACCGGGCAGCTCGTCGAGGCGAGTCTCGGCTACTTCATCAACCCGCTCGTCAACGTGGTGCTCGGGATCGGCTTCCTCGGCGAGCGGCTGCGGCCGCTGCAGCTCCTCGCCTGCGCCCTCGCCGCCATCGGCGTGCTGGTCCTGACGGTCGCGGGCGGCACGGTGCCGTGGATCGCGCTCGCGCTCGGGATCAGCTTCGGGTTCTACGGGCTTATCCGCAAGACGGTCCGGATCGATCCGCTGATCGGGTTCTGCGTCGAGTCGCTGCTGCTTACGCCGTTCGCGCTGGCCTACGTCGTCTTTCTCGTCGCGGCCGGCGCGAGCGTCGTCCTCAAAGGCGACTGGCGCCTCGACCTCCTCCTGATTCTCACCGCCGTCACGACCTCGGCGCCGCTGATCTGGTTCGCGGCGGCGGCGCAGCGGCTGAAGCTCTCGACGGTCGGCCTCCTGCAATACCTCGCGCCGTCGTGCCTCCTGGCGCTCGGCGTCCTGGTCTACGGCGAGCCGTTCACGGCCATCAAGGCGGTTGCATTCGCGGCAATCTGGACGGCGCTCGCGCTCTACTCGGCGGACGCCTTCGTTTTCGCGCGCCGCAAGAGGACGGGATAGCCGCGGAGAAGGGCCCGCGAAACAGTCCCGAAACCGTGGACGCAATCGCCCCGAAACAGGCGCCCCTTAAAGCCTCGCCCAACACGGGGGAGAGCCTTCGCCATGACGACCATTCTCGAGCTTGCGTTCAGCGCCGCCGCAGCCCTTGGCGGCTTCGCCCTCGCCTTCCTGGTCAATCCCTACCTGCCGCTCTGACGGCGAAGAGGGGCGGGAAAACCCTCGGCCGCGCTTTGCGGCTGACGCAAGCCGATAAAGGCCTGCCGGCTCATTCCTTCCCCTGGAGCGCCGCGGTCGCGCGCGCCATCAGGCCCGCGAAGGCGTTGAAGAAGGTCGAGAGCTCCGCGGTCGCGCGCTCGCGCGGCGCGCCCTCGAGCGCGGCGTGGTCCGGCAGGGTCGAGAGGCGCTGCAGCGCCGGCAGCGCGTCGTTGAGGGCGCTCGCCACCGCGGCGAGCTTCTCGTCCGCCGCCCGGGCGCGCTGGATGCCGTAGTTGAACAGCGCCGCCGCGACGTCGGCGAGCTCGAAGGCGCCGTCCTCGCCGGGCTTCAGGACCTCGGCCGATTCGAGCGCCTCGAAGAGCTCGGGCGACAGGCCGAAGGCCTTGCAGACCCCTTCGCGGGTCATCTTCAGGTGGGCGACGGACGGTCCGATGGCGCGCTCCTCCGGTGGTCCCCGGCACGATGCCACAGCTCGGGAGGGCGGGCGAGCCGGCCGTTGCGCGCCCGCCGCGCGCCCGCCGCGCGCCCGGCGCATGAAAAAGGCCGCCCGAGGCGGCCTTTCCCGTGTCGATGGCAGGGCCGAAGCCGGCCGGCCGCTCAGCGGCCCTGGAAGGCCGAGCGCAGGGGCTGCGTCGCCTCGCCCATGAGGCGGCCCGCCGTCTCGGCGAGGTCCTTCCACTGCGCCGCGCTCGTCTCGTAGGCCTCGCGCATCCCGTGCGTCTGGGCCCGGATCGCCTCCGAGAAGGAGCCGGCCGTCAGGGTCGAGCGCCACAGGTCGAGGGCGGCCTCGTTCTGGGCCCGGACGAGGTCGATGACCTTGCCGTTGAACTCGAGGAACCCGCGGGTCGTCGCCGCGGTCGTGTCCGTGACGGCCTGCCGGAAGGTGTCGCCGTTCTCCCGGGCGCGATCGTAGGCGGCGCGGGCCTGGTCGGCGCCGGCCTGGAAGGCCGCCGCGAGCGGGGCCACGCCCTCGAGGGTCACGGGGGCGAAGGCGGCCATGGGCGCCTCGGCCCTGGACGCCGGAGCCAGCGCCGCCTTCGCGACGGCCTTCGGCGCGGCGGCCGCGACGCTCGCGACGGGCGCGATCGCCTCGGCGGCCTTGCGGGCGACGCTCGCCGGCGCGGTCGGGGCCGGGACGCTGCGCGGGTCCGGCGCCGTCGCGGCGGTCTTCACCGCGGCCGTCTTCACCGGCGCGCCGACGGCCTTCGCCACGGCTTTCGGAGCGCGCTTGGCCGGCACCTTCGCGCCGGCGGCCCCG
>DASVPW010000008.1:0-9945 GCA_036389455.1 Beijerinckiaceae bacterium | reverse complement strand
GCGCCGCCGCCGTGCGGGGCCGCGCCGCCGTAGGTGTCGACGATGATCTTGCGGCCGGTGAGGCCGCAGTCGCCGTCCGGGCCGCCGATGACGAACTTGCCGGTCGGGTTCACGTGCCAGACCGTGTCCTTCGAGATCCAGCCGTCGGGGAGGGACTCGCGGATGTAGGGCTCGACGATGGCGCGCACGCCGGCGGAATCGAGGCTCTCGTCGAGGTGCTGGGTCGAGAGCACGATCTGGGTCACGCCGACGGGCTTGCCGTTCTCGTAGCGGACCGTGACCTGGCTCTTGGCGTCGGGGCCGAGCTTCGCTCCGCCGTTGGCCTTGTTCTTCCGGGCTCGGGCAAGGCTCTCCAGGATCTTATGGGCGTAGAGGATCGGCGCCGGCATGTACTCGGGGGTCTCGTCCGTGGCGTAGCCGAACATGATGCCCTGGTCGCCGGCGCCCTCTTCCTTCTTCTCGCCGGAGTCGACGCCCTGCGCGATGTCTGCCGATTGGGCGTGGAGCAGGATTTCGACCTTGGCGCGATCCCAATGGAAGCCGTCCTGCTCGTAGCCGATGTCCCGGATCGCCGAGCGGGCCTGGCTCTCGATCAGGTCGGGGGTGACGCTCGCGGGTCCCCGGTACTCGCCGGCGATGACGACCCGGTTCGTGGTCGCGAGGGTCTCGCAGGCGACGCGCACCGCCCAGGGGTCGAACCCCTGCGTCTCGGCCTCGCGGAAGAACAGGTCGACGACCTCGTCGGAGATGCGGTCGCAGACCTTGTCCGGATGGCCTTCCGACACGGACTCGCTGGTGAACAGGTAATTGGCTCGGGTCACGGCAAGGCCCCCTCGATCGCTTTCGGATGATTGGCGGGGGCGGCTATCTTCGCCGGCCACGCTCCGCCCAAGCCCGCGCGGGTTCCCGCCGGACGCGGGCTTTTGCCCCGGGCGGCCGCACGGGTCAAGCGAAATGGAACCTCGGCCGGAACAGGTCGCCCCCGCTCCCGGGGACGGCTGGCGCTATTCGCCCTGCCCGAGCGCCCTCGCGAGGTCGACGAGCTTGCGGCGGATCTTCGAGTCCTTGATGGCGATGAACGCCTTGATGAGCTCGAGGCCCTCGGAGGTCGTCAGGAAATCGGCGACGTAGCCCGAGGACGGCGCTTCGGCGAAGCCCTGGACGGTTCCGATCTGGGGCGCGCCTTCGTAGAAGAACTCGACCGGCACGCTCAGCACGCGGGCGATCTGGTGCAGGCGGCTCGCGCCGATGCGGTTCGTGCCCTTCTCGTACTTCTGGATCTGCTGGAACGTGATGCCCAGCGCCTCGCCGAGCTTCTCCTGGCTCATGCCGACGAGCATGCGTCGCATGCGCACCCGGCTCCCCACGTGCCGGTCGACCGGGTTGGGCGACTTCGTGACCATCTTGTCTGACCCCTTCGGGCTACTGGGCATGTTGGTCACTCAGCGGCCGACCCGTTCTCAGGGCGCGCGGCCGTCCGCGCGCGACCAGGGCCGAAGCGCCACACAATAGGAGCAAGGCCGTAAAAAGAATACGGCCAAGATTGCTAAAAGATGTGGGCCAGATGGCGGCCGGCAACCCTGCGTCGAGCACGCCGTCGACGCCGAGGGGGAGGAGGCCGAGCGCCCGGCCGTAGGGATCGACCACCGCCGAGATGCCGTTGTTCGCCGCCCGCACGAGGGGGAGCCCCTCCTCGACGGCGCGCAGCCGCGCCTGGGCATAGTGCTGATGCGGCCCCGGCGTGATGCCGAACCAGGCGTCGTTGGTGACGTTGAGGATGAGGCCGGGCCGCGCGCCTTCGGGCACCGCCTCCCCCGGGAAGATCGCCTCGTAGCAGACCGTCGCCGCGACCGGCGGCAGGCCCGGCACGGCAAGGGCCTTGCGGCGCTCGGCGGCCTCGAAGCCGCCCGGCACGTGCACGAACTGGCGAAGGCCCAAGCCCCGCAGGGCCGCGTCGAGGACATGGGGAAAATACTCGCCGAACGGCACGAGGTGCGACTTGTCGTAGGTCGCCAGGATCGTGCCGTCGTCCGAGACCACCTGGATCGAGTTGTAGAAGCGCAGGCGCTCCTCGCCGGGCAGCGGCTCCTCGGCCCGCGCCGCGCCGGTCACGAGGGTGACGCCGGGCGGCAGCAGGGCCGCGATCTGGGCGAGCGCCCTGGCGTCCCGGTGCAG
Source organism: Beijerinckiaceae bacterium (assembly GCA_036389455.1). GTDB lineage: Bacteria > Pseudomonadota > Alphaproteobacteria > Rhizobiales > Beijerinckiaceae > JAJKJG01. The sequence goes on along the minus strand of DASVPW010000008.1, from coordinate 7,770 downwards.
GAGGAACGGGAACGCGGATTCGGGCCAGATCAGGTGGGTGGCGTCCGCGACGCCGCCCGAGCCGGGCGCGGTGGCGCGGTCGCTGATCGCGAGATACCGGCGCATGATCTCGTCCCGGTTCTCGGGCCGGAACTTGGCGTCCTGGGGCAGGTTCGGCTGCATGATCCGAAGCTTCACGCCGGCGACGGTCGGCGTCTCGGCCTTCGGCACGCGCCAGGCCCCGAAGGCGGCGAGGAGCGCGAGCGCCGAGAGCCCGAGCGCCGGGGCCGCCCAGCGGCGGCGCCCGGCCTCGGTGCCGAGCACCGCAGGCGAGGCGCCGATCAGGACCGCGAGCACCGTCAGGCCGTAGAGGCCGACGACCGAGGCTCCCTGCATCAGCCAGAGGTTCTGGCCGAGCGCCATGCCGGGCGTGTTCCAGGGGAAGCCGGTGAAGAGGCTGCCGCGCAGCCATTCCGCGGCCGTGAGGCCGAAGGCGAAGGCGAAGAGCCGCCCCGGGCCGGGCGACCACAAGGCGCGGGCGAGCGCGAAGCCGAGGGCTGGGAAGGCGGCGAGGCACGCCGGCAGCCCGAGGACGCCGAAGGGGAGGGCCCAGGCGAACTGGTCCGCCTCGACGAGGAACGCCGCGCCGAGCCACCACAGGCCGGCGACGAAATAGCCGAAGCCCCACCACCAGCCGGCGGCCGCGGCGGAGACGAAGGTCGAGGCGCCGCCGAACCGCCCGCTCGTCGCGGCGCCGTCGATCAGCCAGACCGCGACGGTGAGCGACACCGCGAGCGCCGGCAGGATGCCGAACGGCGGCATGGCGAGGGCCCCGAAGGCGCCGCCCGCGAAGGCGACGAGCGCGCGGGTCCAGCCCCAGGAGAGGATGACGCGGGCGGCGAGCGACTTCATGCCAGGCGGGCGCCCGCGTCCGTGGCGGCCGGGACCGGCTCCTTCGCTTCGCCCGCGAAGGGCTCGGGCGGCGGCGCCCCGGCCTCGGGAGGAGGCGGATCCGGCAGCGCCGGCGGCTCCGTCTCCGGGACCGGGACGGGCAGGGGCGGCCCCGGCTCCGTGGCCCGCGGCGGAAGCCCTTCTGGCTTCGGCTCGACGGCGGCCCTGGCCGGCGGCGCCGGGCGGAAGGGCATGCCCTCCGCGCGGCGGTGGATGCGCAGGCGCTTGACCCGGCGCGGGTCGGCGTCGAGCACCTCGAACTCGAGATTCTCCGGGCCCGCGATGAGCTCGCCGCGGGAGGGCACGCGCCCGGCGAGCGTCACGATCAGGCCGCCGAGCGTATCGACCTCCTCGGCCATGTCGCCGATGGCGAGGTCGACGCCGACCGCCTCCGAGGCCTCCTCGAGGCTCGCTCGCGCGTCGGCCACGCAGGTGTCGCCGTCGCGGACGATCATCCGGCCCGAGTCGACGTCGTGCTCGTCCTCGATGTCGCCGACCACCATCTCGACGAGGTCCTCGATCGAGACGAGGCCGTCGGTGCCGCCGTATTCGTCGATGACGAGGGCCATGTGGGTGCGCGTCGCCTGCATCCTGACGAGGAGGTCGACCGCTGGCATCGAGGGCGGGACGAACAGGACCGGCCTGAGGATCCGCGCGGTCGAGAGCGTGACCGAGAGGTCCACGTCGCCAAGGCTCGGCGGCCTCTCCTCGACGGTCTTGCGGCGGCGCTGCTTCCCGGCCTCGGCCCGGGCCGCGATGTAGTCGAGGAAGTCGCGGATGTGGACCATGCCGCGCGGGTCGTCGAGGGTCTCGCCGAACACCGGGAGGCGCGAATGGCCGGCGGTGCGGAACAGCGCCAGGAGCTCGCCGAGGGTCGCGTCGAGTGAGACCGAGACGATGTCGACGCGGGGCACCATCACGTCGTCGACGCGGATGCGGTGGAAGCCCAGCACGTTCTTCAGCATCGCCCGCTCTTGCGGGGAGAAGTTCTCCTCGCCGACCTCGGCGAGCGCCTCCTCGAGGTCGTCGCGGATGGTGTCGCGGGACTTCAGGCCGAAGCGGGTCAGGAGGCGCTCGTACCAGCGCTCGCGCGCGCCGTCGCCGTCGGAGGGCTCTCCGACGCGACCGTTGCGACTTCGATCATCGTTCATGGGTGAGGATGCTGCGCCGCGGGTCAGGCCGCCATCTCGCGATAAGGGTCCGCAATCCCAAGCCGCGCCAGGGCTTCGACCTCCAGCGCCTCCATGCGCTCCGCCTCGGCTTCGGTGCCGTGATCGTACCCGAGAAGGTGGAGCACGCCATGGACAATAAGGTGCGCGGCGTGGTCCGCCAAGGTCTTGCCCTCCGATTCCGCCTCACCCGCGACGGTCTCGAAGGCGAGCGCGATGTCGCCGAGGGGGCACGGCCCGGGCCCGCCGGGCTGCGGCGCCGCCGGAAAGGACAGGACGTTGGTCGGCTTGTCCTGGCCGCGAAAGGCACGGTTCAGCGCCCGCACGGCCTCGTCGCCGGCGAGAAGCAGGCTCAGGGACGGCTCCTCCTCCGGCGGCCGCCCGGCGACCGCGAGGGCGGCCTTGACGGCGCGGCGCGCGAGCGCCTCGGCGGCCGCTGCGTCGCCGAGGGCCGCCCAGCCCTCGGATTCGACCGCGAGGTCGATGCCGATCACGGCTGGCGGCCCTCGCGGCGCGCGGTCGCCGCCGCGGTGACGGCGGCGGCGGCATCCTGGTCGTAGGCCGAGACGATGCGGCGGACGAGGTCGTGGCGGACCACGTCCACGTCGCGGAACACGACCCGGGCGATGCCCTCCACGTTCGTCAGGATGCGGGAGGCCTCGATCAGCCCGGACTTCTGCCCCGGCGGCAGGTCGACCTGGCTCGGATCGCCGGTCACCACCATGCGCGAGCCCTCGCCGAGCCTCGTTAGGAACATCTTCATCTGCATGGTGGTCGTGTTCTGCGCCTCGTCGAGGAGCACGATCGAGTTCGTGAGGGTCCGCCCGCGCATGAAGGCGAGGGGCGCGATCTCGATCATGCCGGTCGCGAGCCCGCGCTCCACGTGCCGGGCCTCCATGAAGTCGTAGAGGGCGTCGTAGATCGGGCGCAGGTACGGATCGACCTTCTCGCGCATGTCGCCGGGCAGGAACCCGAGGCGCTCGCCGGCCTCGACGGCGGGCCGCGACAGGATCAGGCGCTCGGCCTGGCCCTGCTCGAGGAGCGAGACCGCGTGGCCGACGGCGAGCCAAGTCTTGCCGGTGCCGGCCGGCCCCTCCGCGAACACGAGCTCGTGTTGCCGGAGCGCCTTGATGTAGGTGTCCTGGGCGGCGTTGCGGGCCCGCACGGGGCCGCGCTTGCGGGTCGAGATCTGGTCGAAGCTCGGCCGCCCGGACGCCGGCTCGTCGGGGCCCGGGAAGAGGTTGCCCTGGAGCGCGCTCTCCTGGATCGCGCCGTCGACGTCGCCGAGGGAGAGCGGCGCGCCGTTGCGGACGCGCTCGTAGAGCCCCTCCAGCACCCGGCGGGCCTGCTCGGACGCTTCCGGCGCGCCCTTGACCACGACCCGGTTGCCGTTGGCGTTCGCGGTCACGCCGAGGCGGCGCTCGAGGTGGGCGAGGTTCTGGTCGTAGTGGCCGAAGAGCAGGCTCGCGAGCCGGTTGTCGTCGAAGGTGAGCGTGATCTCGGCGGTTTCGTCCACGACGCCCGGAGGAGCAACCGGCTTCGTCCGCTGCCCGCGCGGGCCGTCCGATGGCCTCAAGTCGCGCTCTCCCTTCACGCCGCCGCCGTCAGGCCCGGCGCGTCCGCCGCCTCGCCGAAGAGGCTGTTCGATCCGGCCCGGACGATCCGGACCGGAACGACGTCGCCGACCCTGCGGCCGCCCGCCTCGATCTGCACCGCCTGGAGGTAGGGCGACTTGCCGGCGAGCTGGCCCGGATGGCGCCCCGGCTTCTCCAGGAGAACGTCCAGGTCACGCCCGACAGTTCCGCGGTTGAAGGCCTGGCGCTGCTCTTCGAGGAGCGCCTGGAGGCGGGCGAGGCGCTCGGCCTTGACCGGCTCTCGGACCTGATCAGGAAGATCGGCGCCGGGCGTTCCGGGCCGCGGGCTGTACTTGAACGAGAACGCGCTCGCGAACCCGATTTCCTGGACGAGCCGCAGCGTGTCCTCGAAATCCGCGTCAGTCTCGCCCGGGAAGCCGACGATGAAGTCCGAAGACAGCGCGATGTCGGGCCGGGCCCGGCGGACGCGCTCGACGATGCGGCGGTAGACGTCGCCCGTGTGCTTGCGGTTCATGGCCGAAAGGATGCGGTCAGACCCCGCCTGCACGGGTAGGTGCAGGTAGGGCATCAGCGCCGGCAGGTCCCGGTGGGCGGCGATCAGGGCCTCGTCCATGTCGCGGGGGTGGCTCGTGGTGTAGCGCAGGCGCGCGAGGCCGGGCACTTTTGCGACGCGATGCAGAAGGTCCGCGAGGGACCAGGCGCGCCCGTCCTCGCCTTCGCCGTGGTAGGCGTTGACGTTCTGGCCGATCAGCGTGATCTCGCGCACGCCCGCCTGGGCGAGCCGCTCGGCCTCGGCCACGACCTTCGCGGCGGGCCGCGAGACCTCGGCGCCGCGGGTGTAGGGCACGACGCAGAAGGTGCAGAACTTGTCGCATCCCTCCTGGATGGTCAGGAACGCCGCGACGCCGCGTCCGCGCACCGCCGGGAGATGGTCGAACTTGTCCTCGACCGGGAACTCGGTGTCGACGACCGCGCCGCGCCGCGCCCGGGCGACGAGGGCGGGCAGGCGATGGTAGCTCTGCGGCCCGACCACCACGTCGACGACGGGCGCACGCCGCACGATCTCCTTACCCTCGGCCTGGGCGACGCAGCCCGCGACCACGACCCGGGTCTCGCGGCCTTCAGCCGCCCGCGCGCGCTTCGCCCGCCGGACCCGGCCGAGCTCGGAATAGACCTTCTCGGCCGCCTTCTCCCGGATGTGGCAGGTGTTGAGGATGACGAGGTCCGCCTCCTCCATCGCGGCCGTCTGGACGAAGCCTTCCGGCGCCAGCACGTCCGCCATGCGCTCGGCGTCGTAGACGTTCATCTGGCAGCCGTAGGACTTGACGAAGAGCTTTTTCACCAACAGGCCCGTTAGGCCGCCCACGCGGCCGATGGTCTCGACGGAAAGCCCATTTAGGGGTTTCGGACGCCCAAGAGAATAGAAAAGAACCGCATTCGTGTGACGGGGCTCGCCCCCGTCGTTCCGGGCCGCCCCGAAACGGCGGCCGCGTGAAACGCCCGCCGCACCGCCGCCTCGGCCTCGGCCGTCGCCTGCTTGCGGTCGGTCGCGGCGTCGAAGGGGATCGGCCTGCCGAAGACGACGCGGGCGTCGAAGGGACCGCCGGTGAGGAACCCTAAGAGGTGCGGCGCAAGATCCATGTCGCCATACCAGGCGACCTCCGGGCGCTCGCGGCGGGTCAGCGGCAGGCCGTTGCGGCGCGTGTAGGTGATGGCGAGCGGCTGGAGATGGATCGTCCCGGCTCCGGTCTCCTCGAGCGCCGAGCGCGCCGCCCCGACGAGGGCGGAGCGGAACGGCAGCACCCGGTTGCCGTCGCTCGAAGTCCCCTCCGGAAACAGCACGATCACGTCGCCTGCGGCGAGCCGTTGCGCGACCGTCGCGTTCACCGTCGCCGTGTGCGTGCGCCGGGCGCGGTCGATGAACACCGTCCGCTGGAGCCGGGCGAAGAGCCCCACCACCGGCCAGCCCGCGACCTCACTCTTCGCCACGAACGACAGGGGCATGAGGCTCCCGAGCGCGCTGATGTCGAGCCAGGACACGTGGTTCGCCAGCACCAGCACCGGCGTCCCCCGGGCCGGCTCGCCCCGCACCTCGATCCGCAACCCGAACATGCGTAGGAACAGGCGATGGAACAGCACCGGAATCCAGCCGGCGAGGCGGCGTGCGCCGAGCCGCATCGCCAGCGCCTGCACCGGCATGGCGGCGAGGAAGAACAGCGCCTGGACGAGGAGCCTCGAGCCGGCCCCGGCCCGGCTCATGCGGGGCCGTCCTCGTCGAGGGGGACCGCGTAGAGCTCGAGCCGGTGCGAGACCAGGCGGAAACCGAGGCGCCTCGCGATCTCGGTCTGCAGCGCCTCGATCTCCTCGGAGCGGAACTCGACCACGTCGCCGGTCGCGAGGTTCACGAGGTGGTCGTGGTGCTGGCTAGGCGCGCGCTCGTAGCGGGCGCGTCCGTCGCGCAGCTCGAGGCGTTCGATGATCCCTTCCGTCTCGAACAGCTTGACGGTGCGGTAGACGGTCGAGAGCGAGATGCGGTCGTCGACGGCGGCGGCGCGGCGGTGCAGCTCGACCACGTCCGGGTGGTCCACGGCCTCGCCGAGGACGCGCGCGATGACCCGGCGCTGGCCGGTCATGCGCAGGCCCTTGTCCCGGCACGCGCGCTCGATCGCGCTGCCGGTGCGGCGGCGTCGGGCGGGTCTTCCTGCGTGCTCGGCCGTCACGGCGCCCCGGCGTGTGGTCCCGGCCGAGATATACGGGCGGCCCGGCGCTCCGTCCACCGAGGCGCCTACAGCCGCCGGCTCATCGTGATGGCGCTCGCGCGGGTGCCGTCGGAGCGGGCGTAGTAGCCCTGCCGGCGCCCGATCTCCCGGAAGCCGCGCCGGCGGTAGAGGGCGAGCGCCGGGCGGTTGCCCTCCTCGACCTCCAGGAAGACCGTGCGCACGCCGGCCTGCGCGAGCGTCTGCAGATGGCGGTCGAGGAGCGCCCCGGAGTGGCCGCGCCCGCGCGCCCCGGCCGCGAGGGCGATGGACAGGATCTCGGCCTCGTCAGCGGCTCGGCGCGACAGGATGAAGCCGGCGGGCTCGGACGCGCGCCCGAGGAAGAGCCCGTCGGCATGGACGTTCTTCTCCGAAAGCGAGCGCTCGAACTCCACGGCGTCCCAGGGCCGGGTGAAGGCCTCGCCGTGGATCTCGGCAAGACGCGCCGCATGGCGGCTCGACAGCAGCGCGACCCGCGCCGTCCGGTCGCGGTGGAAGAGGTCCGAGAACCTCACGAGAGTCTCACCGCCTCGGCAGCCGGGCCTGGTCCTGCGGGCGCGCGTCGGGGCCGCGCAGGTAGAGCGGCTTCGGCAGCGCCTGCTCCGGATCGGCGACGAGGCCGAGCCGCGCCACCCAGGCGATGTCCGGGAAGGGCCTCGGGTCGTGCACGGCGATGTCCGCGCCGGCGGCCTCGGCCGCGACCGCGATCGCTCCGGAGCCGACGAGGGAGGCAGCCCCGCCCATCAGCCGCGCGGCGTCGCGGACGCGCACGAGGGCCGGCGCGACGATGCTCTGCCCGCCCGGCGCGATCGCCTGGAAGTAGACCTGGCCGTGGCGGGCGTCGATCGCGGCCGCGAGGACGCGCCGGTTGTCCTCGGCAACGAGGGCCGCAAGCAGCGCCGACAGGGTCGTGACCCCGACGACCGGGACGCGCGCCGCAAGGCCGATCGCCCGCGCCGCCGCGATGCCGACGCGCAGGCCGGTGTAGCTCCCGGGCCCGACCGTCACGGCGACCCGGTCGAGAGCGTGGAATCCGCCCTCGACCTTCGAGACGACGCGGTCGAGGAGCGGCACGAGCGCCTCCGCATGGCCGCGCTCCATCACGAGCGTCTCCTGGGCGAGCGGCTCCGCCCGGCCTTCGTCCACGACGCAGGCCGCGCAGGCGCCGAGCGCCGTGTCGATGGCGAGAATCCGCACGCAAGCTCCTTAACGCCGGCCCGCAGCCAATGGGCGCGGGCGCCGCCGACGTCAAGCTTGTGGGGCAGTCGTTATCCTCGGCCGGAGCGCGGCGGATTAAACCGCCTCGACCTCGCGCACGTC
>DASVPW010000007.1:0-2801 GCA_036389455.1 Beijerinckiaceae bacterium | reverse complement strand
CTCGATGCGGTGCATGCCGAGGATGCCGGACTGGGGGGCGTTGAGGATCGGCGTCGACATGAGCGAGCCGTAGATGCCGCCGTTGGTGATCGTGAAGGTGCCGCCCTGCATCTCCTCGATCGAGAGCTTGCCGTCGCGGGCGCGGCGCCCGTAGTCGGCGATCGCCGTCTCGATGCCGGCGATGGAGAGGCGGTCGGCGTCGCGCACCACCGGCACCACGAGGCCCTTGTCGGTCCCGACCGCGACGCCGACGTGATAGTAGTTCTTGTAGACGATGTCCTGCCCGTCGATCTCGGCGTTCACCGCCGGGATGTCCTTCAAGGCTTGGACGCAGGCCTTCACGAAGAAGCCCATGAAGCCGAGCTTCGCCCCGTGCTTCTTCTCGAAGAGGTCCTTGTACTCTTTCCGCAGGTCCATGACGGCGCCCATGTCGACGTCGTTGAACGTCGTCAGCATGGCGGCGGTGTTCTGCGCGTCCTTGAGGCGCCGGGCGATGGTCTGGCGCAGCTTCGTCATGCGCACGCGCTCCTCGCGCCCGGCGTCGTCGGGCGCCGAGGAGGCGCGCACCTGGACCGGCGCCGGCGCGGGGGCCGGCGCGGCGGCGGCGCCGGAGGCGATCGCGGCCAGCATGTCGCCCTTGGTGGCGCGCCCGTCCTTGCCCGAGGCCGCAACCCGGGCCGGGTCGACGCCGCTCTCGCGGGCGAGCCGCGCGACCGCCGGACCGCTGTCCTTGGCGGCCGCGGCCTTGCCCGCCGCTTGGGCCGGCTTCGCCCCCGTCGCGGCGGCGTTGCCGTTGCCGGCCGAGGCTTGAGGCGCCTGCTGTTTCGCCGATGCGCCCTCCGCCTTCGCAGGGGCGGCCTTGGCCGCGCTGGGCTTCGCGGCGGCGCCGCCTTCGACGATCGAGCCCAGCACGGCGCCCGGGCCGACGGTCGCGCCGTCCTTCGCCAGGATGTCGCCGAGGATGCCGGCCGCCGGCGCATTGACCTCGAGCGTCACCTTGTCGGTCTCGAGCTCGACCAGGGGCTCGTCGGCGGCGACCGGGTCGCCGGGCTTCTTGAACCACTTGCCGATGGTGGCTTCGGTGACGGATTCGCCGAGGGTCGGCACGCGGATTTCGGTCGCCATTTCTCTCGTTCCCGGTCGTCGTCCCGGCCGCGGCGGAGCGCCGGGGCCGTATGGCCTGCTCGTCGGACGGTCCCGGATCGTGCCTTCGGCGCATCCGGAACGACGTGTTCCTTCCCTTACGCCGCGAAGGCCTCGTCGAGGAAGGCCTGGAGCTGGGCCAAGTGCTTCGACATGAGTCCGACCGCGGTCGAGGCGGAAGGCGGACGCCCGACGTAGCGCGGGCGGCGCACCTTTGACCCGGCCTGGGCCAGCACCCATTCGATATAAGGCTCGACCGAGACCCAGGCGCCCATGTTCCGGGGCTCCTCCTGGCACCAGATCACGTCGGCGTTGCGGAACCGCGACAGCTCGTGGGCGAGGGCCTTCAGCGGGAACGGGTAAAGCTGCTCGACCCGCATCAGGTAGACGTCGTCAACGCCGCGCTTCTCGCGCTCCTCGTAGAGGTCGAAGTAGACCTTGCCCGAGCACAGCACCACGCGGCGGATCTTGTCGTCCGGCGCGAGCTTCACGGCATCGCGGCCGAACTGGGCATCGTCCCACAGCACCCGGTGGAAGGTCGAGCCGTCGGCGAGCTCCGTGAGGCGCGACACCGCGCGCTTGTGGCGGAGCAGCGACTTCGGCGTCATCAGGATCAGCGGCTTGCGGAAGTCGCGCTTGAGCTGCCGGCGCAGGATGTGGAAGTAGTTCGCCGGCGTGGTGCAGTTCGCGACCTGCATGTTGTCCTCGGCGCACATCTGCAGCCAGCGCTCGAGGCGGGCCGAGGAATGCTCCGGCCCCTGGCCCTCGTAGCCGTGCGGCAGGAGGCACACGAGCGCCGACATGCGCAGCCACTTGCGCTCACCCGACGAGATGAACTGGTCGAACACCACCTGGGCGCCGTTGGCGAAGTCGCCGAACTGCGCCTCCCAGAGCACGAGGGCGTTCGGCTCGGAGAGCGAGTAGCCGTACTCGAAGCCGAGCACCGCCTCCTCGGAGAGCATCGAGTTGATGACCTCGTAACGGGGTTGGCCTTCCTTGATGTGATTGAGGGGCGTGTAGCGCTCCTCGGACTCCTGATCGATCAGGACCGAGTGGCGCTGAGAGAACGTGCCGCGCTCGACGTCCTGGCCCGACAGGCGGACCCGATGGCCTTCGAGGAGGAGCGAGCCGAAGGCAAGCGCCTCGGCGGTCGCCCAGTCGATCCCCTCGCCGGTCTCGACCGCCTTCCTGCGGTTGTCGAGGAAGCGGCGGATTGTGCGGTGCAGGTTGAAGCCCGACGGCACCTCGGTGATCCGCGTTCCGACCTCCTTCAGGGCTTCGGCCGAGACGCCGGTCCTGCCCCGGCGCGGGTCGTCTTCGTCCTCGCGCACCGCTTTCAGGCCCGCCCACTTGCCGTCGAGCCAGTCGGCCTTGTTCGGCTTGTACCCTTGCGCGGTCTCGAACTCGCTTTCGAGCTTCGCCCGCCAAGCCGACCTCATCCCGTCGACCTCGGCATCGGTCACGATGCCCTCCGAGGCGAGCTTCTTTCCGTAGAGCTCGGTCACCGAGGGGTGCTGGCGGATCACCCGGTACATCTTGGGCTGGGTGAAGGCCGGCTCGTCGCCCTCGTTGTGGCCGAAGCGGCGGTAGCAGAACATGTCGACCACGACCGGCTTCTGGAAGCGCTGCCGGTACTCGGTCGCGACCTTGGCGGCGAA
>DASVPW010000006.1:0-29891 GCA_036389455.1 Beijerinckiaceae bacterium | reverse complement strand
TCGCGCAAGGTCCAGACCACCCGCACGGTGGTGCGCGGCATCGCCATCGAGGGCGCCTCGCAGATCGTCTTCGTGGACACCCCCGGCATCTTCCGGCCGAAGCGCCGCCTCGACCGCGCGATGGCGGCCGCGGCCTGGGGCGGGGCCGGCGACGCCGACGTGGTCTGCTTCCTCCTCGACGTGAGGAAAGGCGTCGAGGAGGAGAACGAGGCGATCCTCGCGCGCCTCCCCGAGGTGCGCCGGCCGAAGATGCTCGTCCTCAACAAGATCGATCTGATCGCCCGCCCGAAGCTTCTCGATCTCGCGGCGGCGCTCAACGCGCGCCTCCCCTTCGAGCGCACCTACATGGTCTCGGCGCTGACCGGCGACGGCGTCGCCGACCTCAAGCGCGCGCTTGCCGTCATGATGCCGCCCGGTCCCTGGCTCTACCCCGAGGACCAGATCTCCGACGCCCCCTTGAGGATGCTCGCGGCCGAGATCACGCGGGAAAAGATCTACGACCGCCTGCACGAGGAGCTGCCCTACCGCTCGACCGTCGAGACCGTCTCGTGGCAGGCGCGGGACGACGGCTCGGTCCGGATCGAGCAGACGATCTTCGTCGAGCGCGAGAGCCAGCGGAAGATCGTCTTGGGCAAGGGCGGCCAGACCATCAAGGCCATCGGCCAGGCGGCCCGCAAGGAGATCGCCGAGATCGCCGAGGCCCCGGTCCACCTCTTCCTCTTCGTCAAGGTGCGCGAGAACTGGGGCGACGACCCCGAACGCTATCGCGAGATGGGGCTGGAGTTCCCGAAAGGGTAGGCTGCCGCGGGAGACGGATTATTTCCGTCCGGCCGGCCAGCAGGAAGGAACGGCGTGCCTACGAAGCGCAAGCAGACGCTCGCGGAACTCGAGGATGAGGCGCGGCGCTTCGACTGGTCCCGCATCGAGGCCATGACCGACGCGGAGATCGAGGCGGCCGCAAGCGCCGATCCGGATTCCCATCTGCCGAGCGACGAGGAGCTCGAAGAAGCCGTGCGCGACCGGACCAAGCGGCTTCGCGCGGCGAAGAAGCCGGCGGCCGAATGAGGCGCGGCAGCTGAAGCGCCGCCTTCCGCCGACTCGACCCCGTCCTCGCGGAGCGGTAGGCGCCTTCCCATGCAATGGTCCGACGAAGCCCTGGTGCTCGGCGCGCGGCGGCACGGCGAGAGCGCCGTCATCCTGGAGGTGATGACGCGTGAGCACGGGCGCCATCTTGGGCTCGTGCACGGCGGGCGCTCCAAGAAGCTCGCGCCCGTGCTCCAGCCCGGCAATTCCGTCGAGGCGGTGTGGCGGGCGCGGCTCGACGAGCACCTCGGCGTCTTCACGGTCGAGGGCGGGACCTTGCGCTCGGCGCGGCTGATCGGCTCGCCGCTCGCCCTCTATGGGATCGGGGCCATGGCGGCGCTCTTGCGTCTCGTGCCCGAGCGCGACCCGCACCCCGCCCTCTACGACGCGGCCGCCGGCCTCGCCGATCACCTGGATGATGCAGACCTCGCGCCGGCGCTGTTCGTGCGCTTCGAGCTTGCGCTCTTGGCCGAGCTCGGCTTTGGCCTCGACCTCTCCGAATGTGCCGCGACGGGCGCGCGCGAAAACCTCGAATTCGTGTCGCCGAAGAGCGGTCGCGCCGTGAGCGGCGCGGCCGGCGCGCCCTACCGCGACCGGCTCTTTTCCCTACCGGCCTTCCTGCACGGGGAGATCGATGCCGCGCCCCCGCCGGACGAGGTCAAGGCCGGCTTCGCCCTGACCGAGCATTTCCTGCGCGCCCACCTCTTCGAGGCCCGCGGGCTGCCGCTCCCCGAGGAGCGGGCGCGTTTCGTCGCACTGTCCACACGAAACCCGGGCGGCGCGCCCACATAAGGCGCGTTTTCGGGTCCATTCTCCCCCCAATTTCCCGCTTGATTCGCGAAAGGCCACTTCTTCCCATGGGCAAGCCGGTCAACCCGCCCTCCGGCGAGGGCATCGAGACGATCAACCTCAAGGAGGCCCTCGAGGAGCGCTACCTCGCCTACGCCCTTTCGACCATCATGCACCGGGCCCTGCCGGACGCCCGTGACGGCCTGAAGCCCGTGCACCGGCGCATCCTGCACGCCATGCGGCTCCTGCGCCTCGACCCCGGCCAGGGCTACAAGAAATGCGCCCGCATCGTCGGCGACGTCATCGGCAAGTTCCATCCGCATGGCGACCAGGCGGCCTACGACGCGCTCGTGCGCATGGCGCAGGATTTCGCTCAGCGTTACCCGCTGGTCGACGGCCAGGGCAACTTCGGCAACATCGACGGCGACAACCCCGCGGCCCAGCGCTACACCGAGGCGCGCATGACCGAGGTCGCGCGCCTCCTCCTCGAAGGCATCGACGAGGACGCGGTCGACTTCCGCCCGAACTACGACGGCCAGGAGGAGGAGCCGGTCGTGCTCCCGGCCGCCTTCCCGAACCTGCTCGCCAACGGCTCGCAGGGGATCGCGGTCGGCATGGCGACCTCGATCCCGCCGCACAATGCGGCGGAGCTCTGCGACGCGGCGCTCTACCTCATCGCCCACCCGAAGGCGACGACGGACCAGCTCCTCAACTTCGTGCCCGGCCCCGACTTCCCGACCGGCGGCGTCATCGTCGAGCCGAGGGAGTCCATCGCCGAGGCCTACCGCACCGGGCGCGGCTCGTTCCGGGTGCGGGCCAGGTGGGCGCAGGAGAGCGCCGGCCGCGGCACCTGGAACATCGTCGTGACGGAAATCCCCTACGGCGTGCCGAAGTCGCGCCTGATCGAGAAGATGGCGGAGCTTCTGGCCGAGCGGAAGCTGCCGCTCCTCGCCGACGTGCGCGACGAGTCGGCCGAGGACGTGCGCATCGTGCTGGAGCCTCGCGCCCGCACCGTCGATCCGATCGTCATGATGGAGTCCGTCTTCCGGCTCACCGAGCTCGAGAGCCGCATCCCGCTGAACGTCAACGTGCTCTCGGGGGGCAAGGTCCCGAAGGTGCTCGGCCTCGCCGAAGCCTTGCGCGAGTGGCTCGACCACCGCCGCGAGGTGCTGATCCGCCGCTCGCGCCACCGCCTCGCCGCGATCGACAAGCGCCTCGAGATCCTGCGCGGCCTCCTCATCGTCTACCTCGACCTCGACCGGGTCATAAAGATCATCCGCGAGAAGGACGAGCCGAAGCAGGAGCTGATGCGCGTCTTCCGCCTCACCGAGATGCAGGCGAACGCGATCCTCGACACGCGCCTGCGCTCGCTGCGCAAGCTCGAGGAGATGGAGCTCAAGCGCGAGCTCGAGGAGCTGACGAAGGAGAAGCAGCAGGTCGAGGAGCTTCTCGCCTCGCCTGCGACCCAGTGGAAGACCGTCGCCTGGCAGATCCGCGAGGTGAAGAAGACTTTCGGGCCGGACACTCCGCTCGGACGACGCCGCACCGCCTTCGAGGAGGCCCCCGACACCTCCGACCTCGACTTCGCCGAGGCCATGGTCGAGCGCGAGCCGATCACCGTGATCGTGTCCCAGAAGGGCTGGATCCGCTCCATGAAGGGGCATGTCACCGACCTCTCGGGGGTGCCGTTCAAGGGCGACGACGCCCTCAAGGTGGCGTTCTTCACCGAGACCACGGCGAAGATCCTCGTCGCTGCCTCGAACGGCAAGGTCTTCACCCTCGACGCCGCGAAGCTCCCCGGCGGGCGCGGCTTCGGCGACCCGATCCGCCTCATGGTCGACTTCGACGAGGGCGCCGACATCGTGGCGGCCTTCCCCTACCGGGCCGGCCAGAAGTTCCTGCTCGCAAGCACCGAGGGGCGCGGCTTCGTCGTGCCGGCGGACGAGGCCGTCGCCAACACCCGCAAGGGCCGCAACGTCATGGGCCTCGACGGCAAGGCGAGGCTCGCGGTCGCGGCCGAGGCTTCGGGCGACCACGTCGCGATCGTCGGCGAGAACCGCAAGCTCCTGATCTTCCCGGTGGCGCAGCTCCCCGAGATGGTCCGCGGCAAGGGCGTGCGCCTCCAGCGCTACCGCGACGGCGGCGTCTCCGACGCCAAGGTCTTCGCGTTGAAGGACGGCCTCACCTGGAAGGATTCTTCCGGCCGCACCTGGACCGTCGACGCGACCGACCTCAAGGACTGGCTTGGCAACCGCGCCGAGGCCGGGCGGCTGCCGATGAAGGGATTCCCGAAGAACAACAAGTTCGGGTGAGCTATTGGTGACGGACCGACGGATCGTCTGGCGTATCTGTGTTCTGATCAACTGGCCTTTACGCGACTTCGCCGGGCTACGGGCGCAAGAGAAGCGAGTAGTACCGCCGAGACGCGCAAGCGAACCTTAATCCCTCTCCGCCACCATGGGCCCGGACCTCAAAGCCCATGGCGACCTTCGGCTATCTCGTGCTGGTGCTGACCGGCTCCGTCGTGGGAGCCGGGCTCGGCGCCGTGGCCCATTGGTGGCGGGCGAACGCCGCACCCTATCCGGAGAAGCTGTTCGACGACGAGCGCTGGAACGCGGCGCTCGGGGGCGCGGACTACGTCTACGAGCGGGACGTCATCAAGGCGCGATGGGACGAGGGCGGCTGGTGGAACTTTTATAGTCTGCGCAACCTCGCCTACTACGTCCTCTCCGGCGCGGCGGCCCCGCTCGTCATCGGCGCGTGGTATTGGGGTGAGCGCCAGGACATCGTCGCACGGACCTGCGGCGGCATCGTCCGCTTAGGATGGAAGGCGCTGTTCTGCGCCTGAGCCTCTCACTCCACCCGGGCCCAGCCCTGCGGCATCAGCCGCTCCTGCGGGCGGAAGCGGGCCTTGTAGTCCATCTTCGGCGAGACATCGACCCAGTAGCCGAGGTAGAGGTAGGGCAGGCCCATGGCGCGGGCGCGGGCGATGTGGTCGAGGATCAGGAAGGTGCCGAGGCTGCGGCGCGACTCCTCGGGGTCGTAGAAGGAATAGACCATCGACAGCCCGTCGCCGAGCACGTCGGTGAGGCAGACCGCGAGGATGTCGCCCCGCCCGCGGCCGTTGATCGCGGTGTCCGGGCCGCGGCGCCGGTATTCGATCACCCGGGTCTCCACGTGGCTGTCCTCGACCATCATGGAATAGTCGAGCACCGTCATGTCGACCATGCCGCCGTCGGCGTGGCGCGAGTCGAGATAGCGGCGGAAGAGGGAGTACTGGTCCGAGGACGGGCGGTTCGCCGCGGCGCTGCCGACGAGGTCGGCGTTGGCGCGCAGCACGCGGCGCATGTTGGCGGACGGCCGGAACTCATCCGCGACCACCCGGACCGAGACGCAGGCCCGGCACGCCTCGCAGGCCGGGCGGTAGGCGATCGTCTGCGAGCGCCTGAACCCCCCTTGCGTCAGGATCTCGTTCATCTCCCGGGCGCGCTTGCCGACGATGTGCGTGAACACCTTCCGCTCCTCCTTGCCCGGCAGGTAAGGGCAGGGGGAGGGGGCGGTGAGGTAGAACTGGGGCGTATCGCGGTGATGGCTCGTCACGCTGGCGGGGTCTCTATGGGCCGGATCTTGAAAAAGGCCGCAGACGTCAACGTAGCATTGCCCGAAACGGTCTCAAGCACTTCTATCAAGGTTTTCGGCGTCGCATCGTCAGGACGTGCGCACCAGCATGATCCCGACGAGGAGGTCGTGGCCGAGCCGGCGGTCCGGGCGGACCATTCCGATCAGGATGTCGACCAGCCACAGGACGAAGGTCCCGGCCGCGACGTAGAACAGGAGCGCGTGGACCGCGGCGGTGAGCCGGTCGACGGGCCCGCCGGTCGCGGCGTCGACGGCGCGGACCCCCGTCATGCGCATCCCGACCGTCGCCTGGTTCGGCCCGCCGAGGGTGATCGCGCTGTACAGGACGCCGGTGAAGGGGATGAGCCCGTACAGGGCCCAGCCGAAGCCGAGGGTGAAGAGCCCGAAGATCGCGATGAACACCGAGAGCAGCCCGATGAGAAGCGCGATCATGACGAGGTCGACGAGGTAGCCGAAGAGGCGGCGGCCGAGCACGCCCTCGGTCGCATAGGCTCCCCAGCCGCCGGCAGGCGGCATGGAGTTCGGCCGCCCGTAGGGCGGGGCGCCGTAGGGACCGTTCGCCATGACCACAAGACCTCTCAGTAGGCGGCCTCGGAGAGGCCGCGGGGGTTGACGCGCTGCGGGTCGAGCCCGTCGGCCGCGAGGGCCTGAAGGATCTCGGCCGTGTGCCCGGCGCCGCGGGTCTCGACCGTCACGTCGATCGAGACCCCCTTGGCCGGCACGTCGAGGAACAGCCGCCCGTGCGAGACCTCCAGGATGTTGGCCCCGAGCTCGCCCAGCCGGCTCGCGACGCGCCCCAGGACGCCTGGACGGTCGTTCGAGGTGATCCGGAACGAGGCGATCCGGTCGCCCCGCTCGAGCTCGCGCACCATGACCGAGGCGAGGAGCCGCGCGTCGATGTTGCCGCCGCACAGGACGAGGCCGACCCTCCGGCCCCGGAACAGATCGGGTCTCGCCAGCATGGCCGCAAGTCCCGCGGCGCCGGCGCCCTCGGCCATGGTGTGCTGGAGGGTCGCGAAGAGGCTGACCGCGCGCTCGATCAGGGGCTCCTCGACCAGGATGATGTCCTGCACGAGGTCGCGCACGACCGGCAGGGTGAGGTCCCCGACGGTCTTGACCGCGATGCCTTCGGCGAGGGTCGCGCCGCCGATCGGGCGGTCCTCGCCCGAGATGGCGTTGTGGAACGAGGGGTAGAGCGCCGCCTCCACGCCGACGATCTCGATTGCGGGGTTCAGCGCCTTGGCGGCGACCGCGATCCCCGAGATCAGCCCGCCGCCGCCGATCGGCACCACGAGCCGGTCGAGGTCGGGCGCGTCCGCCAGCATCTCGAGAGCGACCGTCCCCTGGCCGGCCATCACGAGCGCGTCGTCGTAGGGATGGACGAGGACGAAGCCCTTCTCGCGGGCGATCTCCTGCGCCCGGACGCTGCAATCCGACAGGCTTTCGCCCTCGAGGACCACGGCCGCGCCATGGGCGCGGGTGTTCTCGGCCTTCACCAGCGGCGTCGTCTCCGGCATCACGATGGTGGCCGGGACGCCGAGACGCTTGGCGTGGTAGGCGACGGCCTGGGCGTGGTTGCCGGCCGACATGGCGATGACCCCGCGCCGGCGCTCGTCGTCTGTGAGGCTCGCGAGCTTGGTGACGGCGCCGCGCTCCTTGAAGGCGCCGGTCGGGTGCATGTTCTCGTGCTTCACGGACACGGCCGCGCCGGTGAGCTCGGACAGGCGCGGGGCGGGCACGAGGGGCGTGCGCAGCACGTGGGGCGCGATCGTCGCGGCGGCGCGCTTCACGTCCCCGATGTCGATGGCATGGCGCCCCATGCTCGCTCCTCACACTTGGCGTGGCCCGGCGTCTCCCATCCCGAAGAACCCGCCCGGGCGGAAGATCAGCACCGCGATCAGCACGGAATAGAGGGCGATGTCGCGGGCGTCGATGGGCATGAGCATGGACCAGACGGTCTCGAAAGTCCCGATCGCGAGTCCGCCGAGGAAGGCGCCGGGGACCGAGCCGACCCCGCCGAGCACCGCCGCGACGAGGGCCTTGAGGCCGAGGGCGAAGCCGCCGGCGAAGCCGAGCCCGCCGTACTGCAGCACCACCAGCGACCCCGAGAGGCCGGCGAGGGCGCCGCTCAGGGCGAGGGTCCGCATGAGAAGCCCACGTCCGTCGACGCCGAACAGGGCCGCGGCCCTGGCGTCGTCGGCATAGGCCCGCCAGGCGCGCCCGAACCGGGAGCGCCGCATCAGGACGAGGACCGCGCCGCCGATGCAAAGCCCGACCGCGGTCGTGAGGAGCGACACGGGCGTGATGCTGACCACGAACTCGCTGGATCGGAGGAGCGGCCAGCTCTGCGCCCACACCGGCGGGAACCACACCGTCGCGGTCCCCTGCGCGATGCGCAGGTACTCCATGAGGGCGAGCGACAGGCCGACCGTCGCGACGAGGCTCGGCTGGCCGCTCGGACCCGCGATCCTGGCGATGGTCCAGTAGCCGCCGACGGCGGCGTGCACCGCGCCCGCGAACACCGCGCAAGCCGTCCCGAAGAGGAGCCCCGGGAGCGGCGCCGCCTCGCCGAGGTTGAGGAGGAGCGCGACGCCGACCGCCGTGGCGGCGGCGCCGAGCGCCGCGAGCTCCCCGAAGGCGAGGTTGAAGCGCCCGACGAGGCCGAACACGAGGGCATAGGCCGCGGCGAGGAGGCCGTAGATCGCGGTGCGGGGCAGGCCGGCGAGCACCTGCTGGAGGCCGTAGGCGAGGGGGCGCGGCACCTCCATGAGCCCGGCGGCGCGGTCGCCGGGCCCCGGGTCGCCCGCCACGCCCTCGGGCGAGTCGATGTAGAAGCGCTTGAGAAGATAGACCGTCGGGCCCGCGACCGGGCCGGCTTCGGTCGAGAGCCCGACGAGGTCGGCCTTGTTGGCCGAGAGCCCCTCGGCCGCGAAGCGGCAGATGACGTAGCGCTCCAGCGGCGGCCGTCCCTCGCGCTCGACCCGATAGTCGACGCGGATCGAGTAGGCCTCGAGCCAGGGCGCGGTGCGCTCGACGACGATGTGCCCGCCCTCCGGGTTCAGCGCCGGCAGCGCGAGGCGGCACACCCGCGCTTGCTCGGCATCGACGGCGAGGCCGCAGGCGGCGAGGAGTGCGAGGGCGGAGAGGAGCGCCGCGCCGCAGAGCCGATGCGATGCTGGCATACGGGTTTGCATCGCCGGCCTGCATACCACCTTCCATCGGAAAATCGGGAGGCCGGCGGCTCAAGCCGTCACGGGGCAGGCAGCAGCAGGGTCTTCTTGGGGTCCCTCGCATGGGGGAGGATGAGGTAGCGGCCTTGCTCGTCCATGTCGACGGCGAGCAGGGGACGCGCGCGAAGCTCCGCAACGCGATTGCCAATCCTGTCTTCCCATTCGCGCACGG
This sequence comes from Beijerinckiaceae bacterium, assembly GCA_036389455.1. Lineage (GTDB taxonomy): Bacteria > Pseudomonadota > Alphaproteobacteria > Rhizobiales > Beijerinckiaceae > JAJKJG01. Next base: position 20,978 of record DASVPW010000006.1, on the reverse strand, counting down.
CCTTGTCTTCCTCGTCGACCGCATCGTCCGACGATTTCCCGGCGTTTGGCCCCTCCTCCACATCAGTCTCGAGCGAGTGGGCCACCGGCTTCGACAGGGTACAGCCGCGGCCATCCGTATCCAGCCGGGCCGACACCGCTTCGAGGAAAACGGCCTTGCGCCGAGGGACGCCCGGCTCGGCCGGAGCATCCTTGAGGACGAGACGCGTGAAGACGATCTCGGAGGCGCGGCCCGGTTCCGCCGATGCAAGGGCGATCGGCGGCCGCACAAGCCATGTCCGGTCCAACGCCTTGGCGCACTCCTCGCCGAGCGGTTCCCGGGGGACCACCACCTCGGCGCAATCCGCCAGAGAGACCCTGACCGGACTGTCGTCAGGCATAGGCCTGGCCGTTTTTGCGCAATCCTGGCCAATGGGCTTGCTGCGTGCAGCCGCGGGGCGCAGGATCCATTGGTACATCGCGACCTTTCCGTCGTCCGGCCGGAGCTGGATCGACGCGAGCCGGGGGTGGTCCGTCGTCCTCCCGAGCACGAAGACCGGGTCCGCGGCCTCTGCAAAGTCGAGAAGCTGCACGATTCCGAAGCCTTGCCCGGTGTCCTTTCCGTCGACGGTTTTGTGGTGCGCACGCCTCAGGAGGGCCGTGTCCTTGTATGTTTCGCCACGGTCGCTCGCCTCGCCGCGTCTGAGCCAGGCGAGCACGGGGCCGTTCGGGTCGTCGGCGAGGCCGGGTCCGGCGATGACGATCGGGGGCGTGGCGTAGTTGCGGTAGCGGTCCGGATCGTCGCCGTCGTTGCTTGCGTCGCGCTCTCCCGGCCCCGTCAGATTCCAGTTGATGCGGTCGCGCGCGACGTGAGGCTCCTGGCGTTGATAGAACGGCTTCGCGGGGTCGACCAGCACTTCCTGATAGCAGATGACGTTCCTTCTATTCTTCAGGCAGCCGTGCGTCCGGAGCGCCATCAGACGGATTCCGGGCTTCCCGCCGAATCCGGGCGCGGGATGAAGCTCGGAAAACTCGGCGTCGTCGTGTTTCCATTCGTACCATTTGTCCTCATGCATCTTGCGCAGGTCGGCGTCTTCGATCGTCGCGGCCGTGATCAGGACCCGCTTCGACGCAGGAAGGTGGGAGTCGGGGGGATGGTCGATCGCCTCCTCCGACCCGAGCGGCGCAGGGCAAGCGTCTCTGTCCTCGTCCTTGTTCGTGTTGAGCCGGACGGCGCCCGGGAAGAGACGGACCCAATCCGCCAAAGCGGCACGCCGCGGGGCGAGGATGGCGAGGTGGCCTCCCGTCTCTTCCAAGCTACGGCGGCGCCACCACACCAGCCATTCTTCGCTGTCCTTGTCCTTCCCGGCGTTCACAACCAGCGGGGCGGTGTTGAGGAAGTGGAAGTCTGCCGGAAGGCTGTAGCGAAGGCAGTACCGCTGCCCATCACCGGGTTTGTATCCGATGATCGTCAGCCGCGTTCCGGACGGCCGCATCTCGAACGCATAGACCGCCTTCCGGACAAGACCCTCCTGGATCCAGCTCTCAGGCGCGTCGGCGATGCGATATACCGTGTAGAAGGGAGTCCGGGTCGGATAGGGGTTGAACTCGAAATACGACGACGTGCATGCGTCGTCGAAGAGCCCCGCCTCAGACGCTGCCTTCTGCTCATTCGGACGCCGTTGTTCCGTGGGCGTTTCCGGACATTTCCGCTGGGATGGCTCCGCCATGGACGGCCCGATGCGGTCGGCCCGCTTGAAATTCTCGGCGCCCCCGACGCGAACTCCGAGCAGGACCTTGCGCGCGTCCCGAACGCACTTCATGACGGTTGCGGCCGTGTTGATGAACCGGCAGATCCGATAGGCATGCTCCAGCAGCAGGTAATCGCAATCGGCTTGGCTGTAACCGTATGTGGCCGCCCCGTGGCGGTAGCAATAATCGTGGAAGGCGCAGGCCTGCCGCATGCGCAACGAGATCGCGGCCAGGTTCCCCCGGGGCGGAAAGGCAAGCTTTTCGACCCACCCGGGAACGCTGCAGCTCAATTCCTCTCCTTGGCCGCCTATGAGCTGAACGTCGGCGGCCGAATAGGGGATCGCGTGTGCGGTGGGCGGCAGTTCGCTGTCGGACGGCGCGCGCGCATGCGCAAGCAGCTTGTCCCCGGCCCAGCCCGCCACGTCGCTCAAGTCGTAGTAAATGTAGGCCGCGCCGATCGCGACGCCGAGGCCGAGCGCCGTGAGCAGTGCCACGAACGACAGCAGCACAACGCGCGGAAAGGCCAACATCCGGCGGCTGCCCGGATTACTTTTACTCGAAACCATTCCTGCCCCGTCCAGGCGCCGCGCCGGATCGCGTCACGCACCGCGCAGCCGAAGCCGTAGAGTTGCCGGGCAGTATTACGGCGAACCTTCACCGCCGCAAGCAGACATGCCGCGTCAGGTGGCGGCCTTGAGCTTCTCCGCCACGCGGGGGGCGAAGTAGGTCAGGACGCCGTCGGCGCCGGCGCGCTTGAAGGCGAGGAGGCTTTCCATCATGGCGCGCTCGCCGTCGAGCCAGCCGTTCTGCGCCGCCGCTTGGATCATCGCGTACTCGCCCGAGACCTGGTAGGCGAAGGTCGGGACCGCGAAGGTGTCCTTCACCCGGCGGACGATGTCGAGATAGGGGAGGCCGGGCTTCACCATCACCATGTCGGCGCCCTCGTCGAGGTCGAGGGCGACCTCGCGCAGGGCCTCGTCGGTGTTCGCCGGGTCCATCTGGTAGGTGCGCTTGTCGCCGATAAGCGTCGCGTTCGTGCCGATCGCGTCCCGGAACGGGCCGTAGAAGGCGGAGGCGTACTTCGCCGCGTAGGCCATGATCTGCACGTCGGCGAAGCCCGCCCCGTCGAGGGCCTGTCGGATCGCGCCGACGCGCCCGTCCATCATGTCGGAGGGCGCGATGACGTCGGCGCCGGCCTCGGCCTGGATCAGGCTCTGCTCGGCCAAGACCGCGACGGTCTCGTCGTTTAGGATGCGCTCGCCGTCGAGGAGGCCGTCGTGGCCGTGGCTGGTGTAGGGGTCGAGCGCCACGTCGGTCACGATGCCGACCTGCGGCACCGCGCTCTTTATGGCCCGCACCGCCTGGCAGACGAGATTGCGGCCGTTGAGCGCCTCCGAGCCGCGGGGGTCGCGCAGCGCCGGGTCGGTGTAGGGGAAGAGCGCGAGCGCCGGGATCGCGAGCTTCGCCGCCCGCTCGGCCTCGCGCACCGCCTCGTCGACGGTGAGCCGCTCGACGCCGGGCATCGAGCCGACCGGCTCGCGGCGCTTCGTCCCTTCCATGAGGAAGAGCGGCCAGATGAGGTCGTTCACGGTGAGCGCGTGCTCGGCGACGAGCCGGCGCGACCAGTCGGCCTTGCGGTTGCGGCGCGGACGATGCGTGAGGGCAAGCGGCTTCGCGACGGCGCTCTCGGGGCGCGGCTCGCGGGCGGAAGGCCTCGTGAACGGGGTGAGGGTCGACGGCATCGAGCGGCTCCGCGGCGCTGGAAAGCTGGCTTCGAACGGGTCCTATCACATTAGAACGAATCCAGGGAATGTGGGGAAAGGGTGCCGAATCGCCATCATGGCCGACAGCCGGCCCGTCATCGGAGGCGCCCCGATTCCGACCATCATGGGCGCGCATCTTCATGATGGCTGGACAGCCTGGGAACGGGGAGGACGGTCCCGCTCCGTTGACGTGCGACGCACCTGAGCTTTAAGGCCGCCCGGGAGCGGAGGATCGATGGCCGGGGACCCGGAAATTCTGTTGGAGCGGCGCGGAGCCGCGGGGCTCGTCGTCCTCAACCGGCCCGAGGCCCTCAACGCCATCACCCATGGCATGGTGCTGGCGCTCGGCCGGGCGCTCGACGGATGGGCCGCCGATGCCGCCGTGACCCGCGTCGTGGTCACGGCCGCGGGCGAGAAGGCCTTCTCGGCCGGCGGCGACATCCGCCACCTCTACGACCTTGGGATGGCCGGCCACCACGAGGAGGCGCTGCGGTTCTGGCGCGACGAATACCCCCTCAACGTCCGCATCAAGCGCTACCCGAAGCCTTACGTCTCCCTGATCGACGGGATCGTCATGGGCGGCGGCGTCGGCGTGTCGCTGCACGGCAGCCACCGGGTGGCGGGGGAACGCTACCAGTTCGCCATGCCCGAGGTCGGGATCGGCTTCTTCCCCGACGTCGGTGCGACCCATGCCCTGCCGCGCCTGCCGGGCAGGACCGGCACGTACCTCGCGCTCACCGGCGAGCGGGTGCGCGCGGCCGACGCCCTCGCCCTCGGCCTCGCGACGCACGCGGCGCCGTCCGCGGCCTTTGCAGGAATCCGGGAGGCGCTGGTCGCCGGCGAGCCCGTGGACGAGGTCCTTGCGCGCTTTGCCCGCGACCCCGGCCCGCCGCCGCTCATGGCGGAACGGGAGACGATCGACCGCTGCTTCGCGGCACCGAGCGTACCCGGCATCCTGGAGAAACTTGACAAGGTCGCCGTGCAAGGCTCTGCATTCGCACGCAAAACCGCTGAGATCATCCGTCGGAAATCGCCCACGAGCCTGGCCGTCGCGCTCGAGCAGATGCGCCGCGGCGGGGCGCTGGATTTCGCGGAAGCCATGCGCACCGAGTTCCGCATCGTGTCCCGGATCGTCAGGGGCCGCGACTTCTACGAGGGCGTGCGCGCAGCGATCATCGACAAGGACGGCGCGCCGCGCTGGCACCCCGCGACGCTCGCCGAAGTCGATGATAGGGTGGTGGCGGGCCACTTCGCCGATCTCGGCCCGGCCGAGCTGGAGCTTCCTGATGGCCCGCTTCCGTAAGGGTCGCCTCGCCTTCGAGGGCGGCGACGACGCGATCCGCGACCGCTCGGGCGAGCCGCCGGCGAAGCGGGTGCGCTGGGACCTCGTCCTCGTCTGGTACATGCGCCTTCTCGCGCTTCTGTGGGTCGCCAAGGGGCTGTCGGCCTGGGCGCTGATCCTGGGCGCGGGCACCCCCGTGCCGCCGTTCGAGGCGCGGCTCATGGGGCATCAGGCGACCGTGATCTACTTCGCCGTCATCGACCCGATCGCGGCGGTCGGCCTGTGGCTCGCGAGCGTGTGGGGCGGCGTGATGTGGCTTCTCGCCATCATGAGCCATCTCATCCTGTCGTTCTTCTTCCCCTCGGTCGTGCCGAGCAACACGGTCTCGATCGCCTTCTTCCTCGCCTTCATCCTGGCCTACCTCACGGTCTCCTGGCTTGCCGCCGGAGAAGAGGGCTGAAGGCGAATTCCTGAGCTCCCGTGAAGGGTTTGGAAAGGTAAACGGGCCCTTGGTTCAATGTTGATTCACTTCGAGGAGTAAATTCAGAATTCATCCTACTATTTAATCCGGTTTTCACACGCGTAACCTAGATTGCCTGCCATAAGCGGACCGGGAAAAGCCGGCCGGACAGGGAAAATGGCGAGGCGTCAGATGAACACTGCAGTGAAAGCTGTGGCCAACCCCGTGCGTCGCGACGCCGATTTGGCCGTGAAGCCCCACTATCTCGAGGCGCTCCACCTCGTGGAGCGCCTCCACCGCCGGCTCCTCGACGTCATCAAGGACGAGTTCGAGCGCCGCGGCCGCGACGACGTCAACAGCGTCCAGGCGCTGCTCCTCTACAACATCGGCGACAAGGAGCTGACCGCGAGCGAGCTGCGCACGCGCGGCTACTACCTCGGCTCGAACGTCTCCTACAACGTCAAGAAGCTCGTCGAGATGGGCTACCTCCACCACGCCCGCTCGCGGGTCGACCGCCGCTCGGTGCGGATCAGCCTGACCGACAAGGGCCGCGCCGTGCACGAGATCGTCAAGGAGCTGTACGACAAGCACAGCCGGACGATCCACCCGATCGGCGGCATCTCGGACGACGACTTCCAGCGCCTGAACCAGGCGCTGACCCGCCTCGAGCGCTTCTGGACCGACCAGATCCGCTACCGCCTCTAAGCAAGCGGGCCTTCCCGACCGCCCCGCCGCCGGCCTGCCGGCAGCGGGGCTTTCGCATCGGCAGCACGCGGCCGCCGCCCCCCTACGGCTTCGGCTTCGCCGCCGCCGGCGACTGGGCGTAGCCGAACATGAAGCTGTAGCTCGAGGCATTCTGCGGCGGCGGCGAGGGCTTCGTCGACTGGCTCGGCGAGATCGTCGCGCCGATGTGGCAGGCGAGGCAGCTCGTGCCCGGCGCCTGCTGGAACGTCTCGAGCACGGCGTTCATCAGCGTGCCCTTGTCGATCGGGCCCGTATTGGGATCGCCCCCCGGAAGCGGCTCGTTGGCCGGGATCGGCAGCGAGGACAGTGCGACCGGGGTCAGCGGCCACTGCACGTTGACGAGCTTGTAGTACTGCCACGGCGCCGCCGGGTTGTACTGCCGGATCATCGCCAGCATGTTCTTGTTGACGTTGACGGCGGCGGCGTCATCCGGGAACATCTGCACGACCTGTGTCGGGTTCGTCTGCTCGTTGTTGACCGGGCAGGGCGAGGGCTGGCAAGCCGGGTTGTAGAAGGTGAAGGGCTGCGTGCCGCCTGAGCCGACGGGCGCGTTGTCGACCTGCGCGAAGGTCGCCCAGATGCCCTGGTTGCTCTGGCCAAGCATCTGGAAGATGTGGAAGCCGACGAGGCCGACCGTGACCGGCTGGTTCGCCGACTTGCCCACGAGGATCGCCTGCGCCGTATGGAAGCGGTTCGACTTCGCCTCCGCCGGCGTCAGGACCTTCCAGGCCGCCTTCATCTCGATCGCGCCGGTCGGGCCGTACTGCGTCGCGCCGCCCGGCAACGCGATCGTCGTCTTCTGCGCGAAGGTGAGCTGCGTGTCGGCGTTGTAGAGACCGTTCTGCTGGATGTAGTTGTACTGGTCCTGGTTCATCGCGATCTCGTAATAGACCGGGACCGACTGCTGGTCGTAGAGCGTGCCGCCGCCCGCCTGCACGATGCTGTCGAGGATCGCTTGGTCGATCTTCGAGTGCACGACGTTGCGGATCGCCGTGCGCGAGATCTTCGAGGTCCGCGCCAGCACCCGCACCCGCCCGGAGCCGGCCTGCGCGGCAAGCTTCTGGGGCACGCCCGCGAGGGGGCCGACCCCGCTCCAGGGGCCGGGATCGGCGCCGGCCGGCAGGAAGGTCTGCTCAAGGGTCTTGTAGGTCTCCCACACGGTCGTCCCCGGCGCGCCGAACTTGGCGTTCGGGTTCGGGGTTCCGCGCGGGCCGGTCGTCTGGGCCGGCCAGTTGAGATAGATGAAGGCCTGCCAGGCCTGGCAGTCGAAGCCCGGGTTCGAGCGGTCGAACTGCAGCTGGGGATAGATCACCGGCTTGATCACCGGCGCCCCCGAGCCGCCGAACCCGCCGCAGAAATGGCCCGGCGGGACCGATGCCGCCGGGCTCTGCTGAGCCGAAGCCGCCGAGGCCGCAAGGGCGGCCGAGCCGCACGCGAGAACCCCGAGCGCAGACGCGAAAGCACGCGATTTCGTCATGAGAGTTCCTCCTGGCACTGAAAATTGAATCGGATAATCGGTACAACTGGAAGGGTAACAATGACTCCGCGGAATTGCCGAGGTCAAACCCATCCGGAGCCGGGGCCGTGCGTTGCGTTTGCGCCGCTGACGGCTAAGCTTGTCTTCCGCATCGTCCGGGAAAGGGAAAGCTCATGAGCGTCGAACGCGCCGTTCTTCTCGTCGTCGGCTGCCTCGTGATCGCGAGCGTGCTGCTCGCGGTCTACCACAGCCCGAAGTGGCTCTGGCTGACCGGTCTCCTCGGCGTCCATCTGGTGCAGGCGTCCTTCACCGGGATCTGCCCCGTGGTCCGGATGCTGAAGCGCATGGGCCTGCCGGTCAGGGCGGGCTTCGCCTGAGGGCGAGCGCCCATGGAGCTGCGCCGCGCGTCGCGATGAGCCTTGCAAAAACGCTCATGAAGGCTCGCCTTCCGCCGGAATGGCCGGCGGCGCTGTTCGCCCTCGGCCTGCTCAGTCTCGCGCTCGCGATCGTGTTCACAACCGGCGACAACCCGATTGCCGGCGGCATCAACGCCGGAAGCCTTTTGGCCGGCTGCATCACCTTTGCCGCCGTGGTCTTCGCCGGTCTGCAATTGGCAGCGATGCGAAAGCAAGCGGCCATTGCCCAACTCCCGACGCTGGAGCGCAAGCTCGGTCACGCCGCGGATCTGTACGATCTCGTGTCGTCCATTCGCGCCAGGCTCTCCGAACTGCACGAGGCAGTTCTTCTGCTGGATCGATTCTCGGCCAACGACGTCGTGCCGCGGGCAATTCAAGTCCAGGTCGAGACGACTCTCGGCCTGCGCGAGCCGTTCGAGTTCCTTCGCGCCCGGGTCATTCACTATTCCGAGGACAGGAGATTGGACGGCGACCTGACGCAACTCGCCAAGGACCTCACCCTCGCCACCGACTTGAGAGCCGACCAAGCTTCCTCCATGTTCCTGACTGTGCTGTCGTCCATGTCGGAGGACGATGCCGTCGTCGAGAGGGACGGCCTGCAAAGGTTGCGCTTGTCCGGCTTGATCGAAGGAGCATTGGCTGCGATCCGGAGCGCACAGTCGTCCGCGCTTGACGCGCAAAAGTCTCTCGACGGATTGATCGAGACGGTGAAAAGGCGCAAAGAGTCAGCGATCATGACGGTGAGCGACGCCTGAGGCAGACCTCGGCCGGCCCGCCGTGTTGCGGGGCAGCAACAGGCCGGGTATGGGGGGCTCCGCGCAGAGCCGATCACGCGGCCGCCACAAAATGGCCCGACTGATCATGGTTCGTTAACCGCGCCTGAGCACTTTCGAAAAACACGGCGGACGGAGTCGGGGACCGCTCCCAGGCCGCCCGTGCCCAGTCAAGAAGAACAAGGCTTCCGCGGGTTTCAGACCATGCACCTTCGCGCTTCGCTCCTCACCGGAACGCTGGCCTTTGTCCTCGGCGCTACAGCGGCTTGGGCGCAGGACTTCGCCCAACTGGGCGGCCAGGCCGAATGGCGCCAGAACTACGACGCCGCCTCGAGCATCCGCGTGCCGCGCTCGTCGACGCCGATTCTTTCGGCCCAGGCGCTCGCCGCGACCGAGGAGATGATCGAGCGCTATCGCGACATCGTCGCCCGCGGCGGCTGGGAGCCGGTGCAGGCCGGGCAGATGCGCCTCGGCGCGAGGAGCCCGGCGGTCCTCGCGCTGCGCCAGCGCCTGATCCAGACCGGCGACCTCGACCCGGCCGCGGGCTCCTCGCCCGTCTACGACTCCTACGTCGAGGCGGGCGTGCGCCGCTTCCAGGCCCGGCACGGGCTCAACACCACCGGGGCGCTCAACGCCTCGACGATCGCGGCCATGAACGTCCCGGCCGAGACGCGCCTTCGCCAGCTCGAGCTCAACGCCGTTCGCCTTCGCGCCTACTCGGGCAACCTCGGCCACCGCTACGTGATCGTGAACATCCCGGCCGCCGTGGTCGAGACCGTCGACGAGGGGCGGGTCGTCAGCCGCCATGCGGCGGGCGTCGGCAAGATCGACCGCCAGTCGCCGATCATGAACGCCAAGATCACCGAGGTGAACTTCAACCCGTTCTGGACGGTCCCGGCCTCGATCATCCGCAAGGACCTGATCCCGAAGATGCAGAAGGAGCCGAACTACCTCACCGAGAACAAGATCCGCATCTACTCGCCAAAGGGCGAGGAGATCGCCCCGCAGCGGGTCAACTGGCACTCGGACGAGGCGACCCGCTACATGTTCCGGCAGGACCCGGGCGCCGACCTCAACTCCATGGGCTTCGTGCGCATCAACATCCCGAACCCGCACGGCGTCTACATGCACGACACGCCGGCGAAGGGCATCTTCGGCGACGACTTCCGCTTCGTCTCCTCGGGCTGCGTGCGCGTCCAGAACGTGCGCGACTACATCACCTTCCTGCTCAGGGACACGCCCGGCTGGAGCCGCGACCAGATCGACGCCACGATCCAGGGCGGCCAGCGCGTCGACGCGAAGCTCTCGCAAGCCGTCAACGTCTACTGGACCTACATCACCGCCTGGGCGACCCCGGAGGGCCTGGTGCAGTTCCGGGACGACATCTACAACCGTGACGGCCTCGGCGGCATCCCGGTCGCCCGCGCGGTCGACAAGGAGCCGGAAGAGCAGGTCAACTGACGCTTCGGCACGACACATGAGAAAGGCCCGCCTTGCCGGCGGGCCTTTTCCGTTCGGGGCTCCGCGCCCTACTGCGTCAGCCTTAAGGTGCCGATGCTGCGCGCGATCTTCTGGAAGGCCGTGATCAGCCCGCTCGCGTCGTTCGCGACGAACGCGCGGTCCTCGGAGCCGGCGCAGTCCGACAGGAGCTTGAGGCCCTGCTGGTCGATCGGATCGGTCGCGACGCTGAACCCGATCGTGTAGACCATCACCTTCTTGCCGGCGTTGAGGCAGGTCTCGCGCACGAGGGCGTCCATGGCGGCGCGGGCCTGGGCGTCGTTCGACGGGTTGGCGTTCGCCGGCGGCAGCCGCACGTTCGGCGTCGAGCCGTCGGCGTTCGTCCAGTAGCCGTAGGCCGAGTAGTTGGACTTGAGCACCGTGTTGTTGGCCGAGCCCCAGGTGTTCATGCCGTCCGTCATGAGGATCAGCACCTTGGTGGTGTTCTTCTGGGTGTAGGGCACGCCGTCGGCGAAGACGCTGTTCGGCGACAGCGTGCGCCAGCCCCACAGCAGCCCTTCGTGGATGTTGGTGTTGCCGTTCGCCTCGAGGAGGCCGATCTCGGTCTTGAGCTTCGTCGTGCTGTCGGTCAGGCGCGTGAGCGGGCGCGAGCGGCACATGAAGTTCGGCCCGCGACCGCTCGAGGTCGTGGCGCCCTGCGGGCTCTGGTACTTGCAGCCGCGGATCATCCGGGTCTTGTCGTCGGGCGGGTTCGTGTCGCAGCCCGCAAGCCCGTTCCGGTCGCTGATGTAGCTGTTCGCGGTGTACTGGGTCCTGCCCGAGCTCGTCTCGGTATGGCTCGTCGAGCCGCCGCTGCCCGCCTCGTCCGGCGCGAACATCGGGACGTAGAGGCTGTCGGGGGCGAGCGCGTCGGGCTTCCCGTCCTGCGTGTTCGCCGGGTAGGGCAGGGACTCGAAGCAGCCCGCCCAGTCCCACCCGAGATAGGAGCCGCGCAGCTTGGCGAACACGTCGAGGCGGCTCTTGAACCCCGTCCCGGAGGGGTTGAGGTTGTTCCAGTGCAGGCTCGACTTGGCGCCCTGGTCGATCCAGGCGGCGTTGCGGTAGGTCGCCGGGTCGACCGCGACCGCCGCCGAGAACGGCACGAGCGACACCTTGGTGCGCCCCTTCAGGGTCGGGTAGGTCGCCGTGAAGTCGACGAAGTCCGAGGCCGCCTTCTTCAGGGCGTCGATCTTCGACATCGAGCCGCTGGAGGCCGCCATGGAGCCGGTGGTGTCGACGGCGAGCGCGATCTCGAAGAAACGCTCCTCGGCCGAGCAGCCGCCGGTGACCGAAAGGTCCATGCTGGTGAAGCCGGACACCCTGGCGAAGGTCGTCTCGTAGGTCGCGCGCGCCGTGAGCGTGATCTTGCGCGGGTCGCTGGTCACGATCGGCCGGTCGGCCGTGGCGCTCGGGATGAAGGCGGCGACGGCCTTCTTCGCCATGGCGTGCAGGTCGTCGGTCGACAGCCCGGTGTTCGCCTGGCACAGGTTGAGGAGCGTCGCGTCGGTCGCGACCTGCAGCTTGGTGCGAAGGTCCGATGCCCGGGTGTAGTCGAGCGCCGAGCCGGCGGCGAAGACGATCGGGATCAGGGACAGCGCGAAGACGACCGCGGTGTTGCCGCCTTCGTGCTGCGAGAAACGTCTGACGTAACGCTGGGCCATGGCGCGCAACTCACCTGATCTGTTGCATCGCCGGCCAGATTATCAAGTCGGATGTAAAGCCGGGATTTGCCGAAGAACGACGATTTGACTTGGCGTTACGTCGTTGTTTGTCGAAAAACCCGATTCGATATTGATGCGGATTTGATGCGAAGTGTTGCGGCCGGCCTTCCCGGCAGGCGCATGCGCAGGGGGTGGACGACGGCCGCTGGGCCGTCCGCGCGACCTTGGCGCGGCGGAACGGCGCATGCTAAACCCCGTGCGCGTCCGGGGCCGGGACTCGAAGAGACGACCGGCCCGAAGAGCGGACGGACCGGCTCGGCCCTGGTCGGCCGGGCTTCTCCCGACGAGGATCGAGGCGGGCATGAGCGCGAGCGAAGCGGCGAAGACGCAATTTCCGGACGACTTCTTCTCGGGCAGCCTCTCCGAGGTCGATCCGGAGATCGCGCGCGCGATCGACCTCGAGCTCGGGCGCCAGCGCGAGGAGATCGAGCTGATCGCCTCCGAGAACATCGTCTCCCGCGCCGTGCTCGAGGCGCAAGGGTCGGTAATGACCAACAAGTACGCGGAGGGGTATCCCGGCCGGCGCTACTACGGCGGCTGCCAGTTCGTCGACATCGCGGAAACACTCGCGATCGAGCGCGCCTGCCGCCTATTCGACTGCCGCTTCGCCAATGTCCAGGCGAACTCCGGCAGCCAGGCGAACCAGGCCGCCTTCATGGCGCTGATGCGCCCCGGCGACACCTTCATGGGGCTCGACCTCGCCTCCGGCGGGCACCTGACCCACGGCTCGCCCGTGAACATGTCGGGCAAGTGGTTCAATGTCGTGAGCTACAACGTCCGTCCCGACGACCAGCGGGTCGACATGGACCAGGTCGAGCGGCTCGCCCACGAGCACAGGCCGAAGGTCATCGTCGCGGGCGGCTCGGCTTATTCCCGCTTCTGGGACTTCGCCCGCTTCCGGGAGATCTGCGACGCGGTCGGGGCCTTCTTCATGGTCGACGTCGCGCACTTCGCCGGGCTCGTCGCCGGCGGCGCGCACCCCTCGCCCTTCCCGCACGCCCACGTCGTCACGACGACGACGCACAAGACCCTGCGCGGCCCTCGCGGCGGCATGATCCTGACGAACGACGAGGCGCTCGCCAAGAAGATCAACTCGGCGGTCTTCCCGGGCCTCCAGGGCGGCCCGCTGATGCACGTCATTGCCGCGAAGGCGGTGTCCTTCGCCGAGGCGCTGCGCCCGGAGTTCAAGCTCTACGCCCACGCCGTCGTCGAGAACGCAAAGACGCTTGCCGGCACGATCGCGTCCGCCGGCTACGCGATCGTCGCGGGCGGCACCGACAACCACCTGATGCTGGTGGATCTCCGTCCCAAGGGGCTCACCGGCAAGGCCGCGGAGGCGGCGCTGTCGCGGGCCCACATCACCTGCAACAAGAACGGCGTGCCGTTCGACCCCGAGAAGCCGACGGTGACGTCGGGAATCCGGCTCGGCACGCCCGCCGGCACCACCCGGGGCTTCGGCGTCGCCGAGTTCCGCCGCGTCGGCGAGCTCATCGTCGAGGTGCTCGACGGCCTCGCGAAGAACGGCGAGGACGGCAACGGCGCGGTCGAGGCCGCCGTCAAGGAGCGGGCGCACGACCTCACCCGGCGCTTCCCGATCTACTGAGGCCGGCCGGTGAAGTCCCGCCTTTGGTGCGCCGGTGCTGCGGTTCTCGCGGCGATGACCGGGCCGCTTCAAGCGGCGCCGCTGTGCGGGCGCGAGGTCGCTTCGCTGCAGGCGCTCCAGGACGAGCTGGCGAACAACCCCCAAGTCGAGCGCGTGCTCGACAACGACCAGTATGCCGCCTATGCCGACCAGGGCGCACGCACGGTCTGGACCTTCACCAAGCCCGGCCACCCGGCGGCGCCGGCCGTCGTCTGCCGCCGCCCCGTGCAGAACGGCAACCAGATCAGCGTTCAACTCCAGGCCGGGTGCGGCGGCCCCAAGGAGGCCTGCGACGCCATGATCGCCGCGTTCCAGGCCCTTCCTGTGAGATAGCCGATGCGCTGCCCCTATTGCGGGAGCCTCGAGACGCAGGTGAAGGACTCGCGTCCGACGGACGATTCTTCGGCGATCCGCCGCCGGCGCGTCTGCCCCGACTGCGGCGGGCGCTTCACCACCTTCGAGCGGGTACAGCTGCGCGAGCTGATGGTCGTCAAGCGCTCGGGGCGCCGCGTGCCGTTCGATCGCGACAAGCTCCAGCGCTCGGTCGAGGTCGCGCTGAGGAAGCGCCCCGTCGATCCGGAGCGGGTCGAGCGCATGATCAACGGCATCGTGCGCCAGCTCGAGAGCCTCGGCGACAGCGAGGTCGCAAGCGAGCGCATCGGCGAGCTGATCATGGAGGGGCTGAAAGGGCTCGACGACGTCGCCTACGTGCGCTTCGCCTCCGTCTACAAGAACTTCCGCGAGGCCAAGGATTTCGAGGAGCTGATCGGCGAATTGACCGGCGACGAGCCCGCCCCGAAGCGCCCCGGCCCGCGAAAGCCCGCGCGGACGGACGCGTGAGCGCGCTCCCGCTCGCAACCGAGCTTCCCGCCGCCGCCGGCGCTCTCGACGAGCGCTTCATGCGCGCCGCGGTCGCGCTCGGCGAGCGCCACCTCGGCCTCACCTGGCCGAACCCTTCGGTCGGCGCCCTCGTGGTTCGCGACAACGGGGACGGGCCGCTGATCGTCGCCCAAGGGGTGACCGAGCGGGGAGGGCGGCCGCACGCCGAACGGATCGCCCTCGAGGCCGCGGGCGAGGCGGCGCGCGGCGCGACGCTCTACGTCTCGCTCGAGCCGTGCTCCCACCATGGCCGCACGCCCCCTTGCGTCGACGCCATCCTCGCCGCCGGCGCCGCCCGGGTCGTGACCGCGATCGAGGACCCGGACCCGCGGGTGCGCGGGCGCGGCCACCGCTTCCTCCGCGAGCACGGCGTCGCGGTGACGACCGGCGTGCTCGCCGACGAGGCGCGGCGGGCGCACCGCGGCCACATCCTGCGCGCGACCGAAGGGCGGCCGGCCCTGACCCTGAAGCTCGCCCGCACGGCCGACGGCTATGCGGCGCGGCTTTCGAGCGCGCGCCTTCTCATCACCGGCGAGCGCTCGAACTGCCGCACGCACCTGATGCGCGCCCACGCCGACGCCATCATGGTCGGCGTCGGGACCGTGCTCGCCGACGACCCGCAGCTCACGGTGCGCCTGCCCGGGATGGAGGACCGCTCGCCGGTCCGCGTCGTCCTCGACAGCCGCCTGCGCACGCCGCCCACGGCCGGGGTGGCTCGCACCGCCCGCGAGGTGCCGACCTGGATCGTCGCGACCGACACGGCCCCGGCGGAGGCGGAAGGCCCGCTCCTCGCGCTCGGCGTCAAGGTGCTCCGCGCGCCGGCGCGGGAGGCCCGCCTCGACGTGGCCGCGGCCCTGCGGCTTCTCGCCGCCGAAGGCATCACCCGCGTCTTCAGCGAGGGCGGTCCGCGCTGCGCCGAGGTGCTGGTCGAGGAGGGCCTCGTCGACGAGTTCGCGCTTGCGACGAGCGCCACCCCCCTCGGCGAGCCCGGCGTGCCGGCGCTTGGGCCCCGCCTTCAAGCCGCGCTTGCCGATCGCTTCCGCCTCGTCGCCACGGAAGATCTCGGCCCCGACCGGCTCGATTTGTACGAGCGAGCTTAGACCGTCGATGCCATCCTCCTTTCCCCTCATCCTGAGGTGCGAGCGAAGCGAGCCTCGAAGGACGCACCACGTTCTTGCAGCGTCGCCGGCGTGCGTGCTTCGAGGCTCGGCCTTCGGCCTCGCACCTCAGCATGAGGAGGGTTGTGGCGGCTCCCCTCACTTTCAGAGCTACGGCCCCTAGATGTTCACCGGCATTGTCACCGACATCGGCACCGTCGCCTCGGTCGAGGGCGGCGAGCGGCTGCGGCGCATCCGGATCGAGGCGTCCTACGACCCCGCGGGAATCGCGCTCGGCGCCTCCATCGCCTGCTCCGGCCCCTGCCTCACGGTGGTTGGAGTCGGCCCCCGCGACGGCGGGTGCTGGTTCGATGTCGACGCCGCCGCGGAGACTCTGGAGCGCACCACCGTGGGCGAGTGGGCGGCCGGCACCCGCCTCAACCTCGAGCGCCCGCTGAAGGTCGGCGACGAGCTCGGCGGCCATATCGTCACGGGCCATGTCGACGGCGTCGCCGAAATCCTGTCGCGCGAGGCGTTGACCGCGGACGACGATACTTCAGGCGCTTCTTGGGGCGATTCTTGGGGCCCGAGCGCCCGCTTCGCAGTCCGGGTCCCGCGCGCGCTTGCCCCCTTCATCGCCGAGAAGGGCTCGGTCGCCCTCGACGGCGTCTCGCTCACGGTCAACGGCGTCGAAGACGACGTGCTCTCGGTCCTCATCATCCCGCATACGCTCGCCGTCACCACCTGGGGCGAACGCCGCGCGGGCGACCGCCTCAACGTCGAGGTCGATCTCATGGCGCGCTACGCCGCGCGGCTTGCCGAGGCGCGCCGGGCGGGCTACTGACCGCCCCTCCCATGGCGACACCCCGGCAAAGCGCGAGCGACGGCACGCCCCTTGAGGGCGCGCGCGTGCTCGTGGTCGAGGCGCGCTACTACGACGACATCGCCGACGAGCTTCTCGCGGGCGCGCTCGCCGCCATCGAGGCGGCCAGGGCCGAGGCCGACGTGCTGACCGTCTCGGGCGCGCTCGAGATCCCGCAGACGCTCGCGATCGCGCTCGACGCGGCGGAGGCCGCCGGGCGCGCCTACGACGCCGCGGTGGCGCTCGGCTGCGTCATCCGCGGCGAGACCTTCCATTTCGACGTCGTGGCGGGCGAGAGCGCGCGCGCCCTCATGGATCTCTCCGTCGCCCGCCGCCTGCCCCTCGGCAACGGCATCCTCACCGTCGACACCGAAGCGCAGGCCTGGACCCGAGCGCGCGCCACGGAGTTGGATGTCGGCGGCGCCGCGGCGCGGGCGGCGCTGACGGTGTTGCGCGTCAGGCGTCGCCTGTCCGAGGAGGTTCTTTAGGATCATGGCGAAGACCGCGGAGCGCAGCGCCGCCCGGCTCGCCGCCGTCCAGGCGCTCTACCAGATGGACGTCGCCGGCAAGGGCGTCATCGACGCGCTCGCCGAGTTCGAGGCGTTCTGGATCGGGCAGGTGGTCGAGGGGATCGAGTTCAAGCCGGCCGAGAACGCGTTCTTCCGCGCGATCCTCTCGGGGGTGGTGCAGGAGCAGCGCGCCGTCGACGGCAAGGTCGACCAGATCCTCTCCGAGGGCTGGCCGCTCAAGCGCGTCGAGGCGGTGCTGCGCGCGATCCTTCGCGCCGGCGCATACGAGCTGATGTTCCGCAAGGACGTGCCGGCCCGCGCCGTCATCTCGGAATACGTCGACATCGCCCACGGCTTCTACAGCGACGACGAGCCGGGGCTCGTCAACGCCGTGCTCGACGGGGTCGCCCGCGAGGTGAGGGAAGGGGAGCTCGAGGCGAAGCGGACCGCGAGGCCCGCCCAGACGCGCGCCCGCAAGGCGCGCTGAGCCATCATGGCCGGAGCCCGCCCCGGCGAGGACGAGCTGATCGCCCGCTATTTCGCGCCCATCGCCGGCGAGGGGGCGCTCGGGCTGAAGGACGACGCCGCTCTCCTTCATCCTCGGCCCGGGCACGACCTCGTCGTGACGGCGGACGCCGTCGTGTCCGCCGTGCACTTCTTCGCCGACGACCCGCCGGGCTCGATTGCCCAAAAAGCCCTCGGCGTGAACGTGTCGGACCTCGCCGCCAAGGGCGCGGCGCCGGTGGGCTTCGTCATGACTGTGACGTTGCCGCAGGACTGGACCGAGGCTTGGCTCGCCGCGTTCTGCGAAGGCCTCGGCGAGGCGTCCCGCGCCTTCGCCTGCCCGCTGCTCGGCGGCGACACCGTGCGCGGGCTCGACACCGCCGTCTCGATCACCGCCTTCGGGGAGGTGCCGGAGGGACGCATGGTGCGCCGGACCACGGCACGGCCCGGCGACCGCATCTGCGTCTCGGGCACGATCGGCGACGCCGCCCTCGGCCTCATGCTGCGCCGCTCCGCCGCTCAAGCCTGGGCCTCCGGCCTCTCCCGCGACGAGCTGGCATTTCTGGTCGACCGCTACCTGCACCCGCGGCCCCGGGTCGCCCTCTCCCCGGCGCTCCTCGACCACGCCTCCGCCGCCATGGACGTGTCCGACGGGCTCGCCGGCGACCTCGCCAAGATGATGCGGGCAAGCGGAACGATGGCCACGATCGCGGCGGACGACGTGCCCCTCTCGCCGGCGGCCCGCGCGGCCCTTGCCGCCGATCCTTCTCTTTTCGACCGCCTCGTCACCGGCGGCGACGACTACGAGATCCTGGCGACGGTTCGCCCCGGGCGGCTCGCTGCCTATCTCGCCGCGTCGGCCGCGGCCGGGGTGGCGACAATCGCGATCGGAACCGTTACGGAAGGGCAGGGGCTGCCCGTGTTCCGCCGTGGCGGGGAGGAGCGCCGCTACGAGCGCGGCTCGTACAGCCATTTTCGGGACGGGCCATGATCGACGATCGGATCGCCAGGCACAACACGCGGGTGCTTGCGGTCGCGCAGGCGCTCGGCGGCGCGAGCCCGCCCATCGTCGTGTCGCTCGGCGGCATCGTCGGGCAGGCGCTCTCGCCCGACAAGGGCCTCGCCACGCTGCCGGTGAGCCTGCTCCAGCTCGGGCTGGCGCTCGGCACGCTCCCCGCGGCCTACGTCATGCGCCGGTTCGGGCGGCGCAGCGGCTACATCCTCGGGGCGATGGTCGGCGTCCTCGGCGGCACGGTCGCGGCGGCCGGCATCGCGGCGGGCAGCTTCCTCGCGTTCTGCCTCGGCACCCTGACGGCGGGCTTCTACATCTCCTACGTCCAGAGCTACCGCTTCGCCGCGGCGGATTCGGCCTCGCCCGCCTTCAAGCCTCGGGCGATCTCCTGGGTCATGGCCGGCGGCCTTGCGGCCGGCATCATCGGCCCGCAGACGGTGATTTGGACCCGCGACCTCATTCCCGGCAGCCTGTTCGCGGCGAGCTTCCTGGCTCAGGGAGCGCTGGCGCTCCTGACGATCCCGGTCGTCGCCTGCCTCCGCCCCGCGCCCGCGACGGCGGGTGCGTTCTGGTCCGGCGGGCGGCCGCTGTCCGAGATCGTCCTTCAGCCCCGGTTCCTGGTCGCGGTGGCGACGGGGGTGGTCTCCTTCGCGCTGATGAGCTTCCTCATGACGGCGGCGCCGGTCGCCATGGTGGAGTGCGGCCATTCCGTCGGGACGGCGGCGCTCGGCATCCAGTGGCACGTGCTCGCGATGTTCGGTCCGAGCTTCGTCACGCCGCGCCTTATGCGACGTTTCGGCACCCCCCGCGTCACCACGGCGGGCCTCCTCCTGATCGGGGCGGCGGCCGCGACGGGGCTTTCCGGGCTCACCGTCGCGAACTTCTGGCTCGCCCTCGTCCTCCTCGGCGTCGGCTGGAACCTCGCCTTCACCGGCGCGACCGTCCTCGTGACCGAGTGCTACCGCCCTGAGGAGCGGGCCAAGGTCCAGGCCGCGAACGACTTCCTCGTCTTCGGCTCGGTCGCGGTCGCCTCCTTCTCGTCGGGCAAGCTCCTCGCCGTCGGCGGCTGGGAAAGCGTGAACTGGCTCGTGTTCCCGCCGATCATCCTCGTGCTCGGCCTTATCCTATGGCAATCCCGGCGCACGGTTCCGGCGCCGGCCTGAGGGATTTTCGCCGAAAAGCCCTGAATGGTACGCAAGTCGCGTTTGCGATTTGGCCCGAAGTTTGGCAGTAGGGCGCACATCCTAGGCACGCATGGCGGCAAGGAAGGGACCTCAAGGGCTCGCCGCTCCCTCCCGCGTGCCTTTTAGAACAATAAGGACGCACCGATGGCACTCCTCCTCATCATTCTGGGCGGCGCCTTGTCGATCGCCTACGGCCTCTGGGCCATCAACGACGTCATGCGCCGCGACGCCGGCACCCAGCGCATGCAGGAGATCGCCGCCGCCATCGCGGAGGGCGCCCAGGCCTATCTGCGCCGGCAGTACCTGACCATCGGCGTCGTCGGGATCGTGCTCTTCGTCGTGCTGGTATGGCTGCTCGGCATCTGGGTTGGCATCGGCTTCCTGATCGGCGCCGTGCTTTCGGGCGCGGCCGGCTTCATCGGCATGAACGTGTCGGTGCGCGCGAACGTCCGCACCGCCCAGGCCGCGACGGTCTCCCTCGGCGGCGGCCTCGACGTGGCCTTCAAGTCCGGCGCCGTGACGGGCATGCTGGTCGCCGGCCTCGCCCTCCTCGGCGTCGCGATCTACTACGCCTTTCTGACCCGCGGCCTCGGACTCTCGCCCTCGAGCCGGACCGTCATCGATGCCCTCGTGGCGCTCGGCTTCGGCGCCTCCCTGATCTCGATCTTCGCCCGTCTCGGCGGCGGCATCTTCACCAAGGGCGCGGACGTCGGCGGCGACCTCGTCGGCAAGGTCGAGGCCGGGATCCCGGAAGACGACCCGCGCAACCCCGCGACCATCGCCGACAACGTCGGCGACTGCGCCGGCATGGCGGCGGACCTGTTCGAAACCTACGCCGTGACCATCGTCGCCACCATGGTGCTGGCCGCGATCTTCTTCGCCGGGCAGCCCGTGCTCGAGGCGATGCTGCTGTATCCCCTCGCCATCGGGGCGGCCTGCATCGTGACCTCGATCGCCGGCACCTTCTTCGTCAAGCTCGGCCAGAACCAGTCGATCATGGGCGCCCTCTACAAGGGGCTGATCGCCACCGGCGTCCTCTCGGTCGCGGCGATCGCGATCGTGAACCTCCTCGTGTTCGGCGGCTTCTCGACGGCGTTCCGCACCAACGGCGGCGCGACCTTCACCTCGGCGGGGCTGTTCGGCTGCGCCGTCGTCGGCCTCGTCATCACGGCCCTCATCGTCGTCATCACCGAGTACTACACGGGCACGAACTTCAGGCCCGTGAAGTCGATCGCCGAGGCCTCGCGCACCGGCCACGGCACGAACGTGATCCAGGGCCTCGCGGTCTCGCTCGAATCGACCGCGCTGCCGGCGATCGTCATCGTCGCCGGCATCATCGTGACCTACTCGCTCGGGGGCCTCTTCGGCATCGCGGTCGCGGTGACGGCGATGCTGGCGCTCGCGGGCTTCATCGTCGCGCTCGACG
>DASVPW010000005.1:0-44079 GCA_036389455.1 Beijerinckiaceae bacterium | reverse complement strand
AGCGACTGTTCGGGTTCGATGGAACGGCAGGCGATGACCCGCGCTCACCCACGGGCTTGGTGTCCCTCAGGGGCGACGGTCTCTCGCCTGCCACCGCTCTAAGCATCATGCCTGAGTCGGCCAGATGAGAGTTACAAGGGGACCGCCCTCGCCACAGAAGGCGCCGTAAGTGCTGCCGCCCCCACCGCCGGACCCCTCACCCCGTCGCGGCTGCCGCCGCGACTCGACCTCTCCCTCCGGGAGAGGTTGTCACCCGCGCGCCAGCGCCCGCGTCATGTCGGCGGAAAGGGCGGACCAGCTGCGCATGTCGGCGAGCGCCGCCGCGTACGAATCGACGATGCGGCGGGCAAGCGGCGAGGTCTCGGCGATCTCGGCGATCATCTCGGCCGAGGCCTTGCGGGCGGCGTCGAGGATCGTGCGGGGGAAGGCTTCGAGCGTGACCTGGTGCCGGCCGAGGATCTCGGTCAGCGCCGCGGCGTTGCGCTCGTGCGCGTCGGCGAGGCCGAGGGTGTGCTCGGCCCGCGCCGCCTCGCGGACGATCGCACGCAGGTCCTCGGGGAGGCGTTCCCAGGCGGCAAGCGAGACCATCAGCTCGCTCGCGCCGTTCGGCTTGTTGAATCCGGGAGCGTAGTAGTAGGCGGCGTGCTTTTGCAGGCCGGTCTCGAGGTCGGGGGCCGGCGCCAGGAACTCGGCGGCGTCGATGGCGCCGCGCTCGAGGGCCGGCAGGAGGTCGCCGGCCGAGACCGTGAGCGGCACGGCTCCGAGGCGCCGAAAGACCTCGGCGCCGAGGCCCTGGACGCGGATGCGCATTCCTTTCAGGTCGTCGGGCCCTTCGAGCCTCTTGCGGAACCAGCCGCCCATGGACGGCCCGGTGTTGCCGGCGAGGAACGCGCGCACGCCGAAGGGGCGATAGAGCTCGTCCCACAGGGCTTGGGCCCCGCGCAGCTCGATCCAGGCCTCGTGCTCGACGGGGCTTAAGCCGAACGGCACCGTGGTGAAGAAGCCGGCGGCCGGGATCTTGCCTTGCCAATAGAGGGCCGCCGTGTGGCCCATCTCGACGGTGCCGTTCGAGACCGCGTCGAGGACAGCGAGCGGCGGCACGATCTCGCCCGCCGCGAAGAGATCGACCTGGAGACGCCCGCCCGTCATCGCGTTGATGCGGTCCGCGATCCTCTTCGCCGACACGCCCGGACCGGCGCGGCCCTTCGGCCACGACGTCACCAGGCGCCAGCGCAGGCGGTCCTGCGCCCGAGCGACCGCCGGCGCCGCGACCGCGCCGGCTCCGAGCCCGAGTGCCGCCCGGCGCGACAGTTCCTTATGCGGTCCAGACGCCATGGAAGTGATGCACGGGGCCGTGCCCGTGCCCGATGCGCAGCCGGTCGGAGGCCGCGATGGCGGCGGCGATGTATGTCTTGGCCTCGGCCGTCGCCTCGCGCAGGGGCAGGCCCCTGGCGAGCCCCGCCGCGATGGCGGAGGAGAGGGTGCAGCCGGTGCCGTGGGTGTTGCGGGTCTCGATGCGGGGCGAGGCGAAGCGCGTAAAGCCCTCCTGGTCGAGGAGCACGTCGACGCTTTCGGCGCCGTCCGCGTGGCCGCCCTTGATCAGCACGGCGCGGGGGCCGAGCGCGAGGATCCGTTCGGCCTGGCCCATGACGGCGGCGTCCGTCTGCGCCGTGTCCTCGCCGAGGAGCGCCGCGGCCTCCGGCAGGTTCGGGGTGACGAGGAGCGCCTTCGGCAGGAGCGCCCGGCGCAAGGTCTCGACAGCTTCCGGCACGAGGAGCGGGTCGCCGCTCGCCGCGACCATGACGGGATCGAGCACGACCTTTTCGGCCCCGTGCCGGTCGAGCCCCGCCGCCACCGCCTCGATGACGGCCGGGCGCGACAGCATGCCGATCTTCACGGCGTCGACCGAAAGGTCGGAGAACACGCTGTCGATCTCAAGCGCCACGAACTCCGGCGGCACGTCGTGGATGCCCTGGACGCCGCGGGTGTTCTGGGCGGTGAGCGCCGTGACCACGCTCGCGCCGTAGACGCCGAGCGCCGAGAAGGTCTTGAGGTCGGCCTGGATGCCGGCGCCGCCGCTCGGGTCGGAGCCCGCAATCGTGACGGCGATCGCGGTCACAGCGCCCCCCGTGCGGCGAGCGCCTGGTCGACCGCCGTCCGCAGGCGCCGGGCCGCGCCCGCGACATCGTCGGCGGAGAAGATCGCGGAGATGACCGCGACCCCGTCGGCCCCCATGGCGATCACGGAAGCGGCGTTCGCGTGGTCGATGCCGGCGATGGCGCCGACCGGGATCTTCCCGCCCGCGAGCCGGGCCCGGAAGGCGATGCGCGAGAATCCTTCGAGGCCGACCGGAGGCTCCGGGTTCGCCTTGCTCCCCGTGGCGAAGACCCCGCCGATGCAGGCGTAATCGACCGGCAGCCGGTAGAGTTCGTCGGCCTGCGCCGGCGTCTTGATGGTGAGCCCGATGATGGCGTTCGGCCCCATGACCCGCCGGGCGTCGGCGGCGTGCATGTCCTCCTGGCCGAGATGGACGCCGTCGGCGCCTGCCGCGAGGGCCGCGTCGATCCGGTCGTTGACGAGGAGCGGGACGCGGGTGCCCTCGAGCGCCGCCTTGATGGCGCGCGCGCGCGTCACGAGGGTGCGCACGTCGGCCTCCTTGTCGCGGTACTGGATGAGGGTGCAGCCGCCCGCGACGGCCGCCCGGACGAGCTCCGCGAGATCGCGAGCGCCGGCGCGGGCCGGATCCGCGATGCCGTAGAGGCGAAGGTCGACGGGGTTCATGCGACGCGCGCCCGCGCTCTCAAGGCGTCGACGTCGAGGGCATGCAGTGCGTCAAGGAAGGAGGCTGCGAAGCTGCCCGGCCCTGCGGCGGTCTCGCCCGCGATCTCGGCCGCGACGCCGACGGCGAGGAGGGCTGCGGCCGCCGCAATGAAGCCGTCCCGCTCCAGCGCCGCGAAGGCCGCGACGAGGGCGGTCGCGGCGCAGCCCATGGCGGTGACCCGGGCCATCAAAGGGTGGCCGTTCTCGACCTTGAGGAAGCGCTCGCCGTCCGTCACCCAGTCGGTTGGCCCGGTGAGCGCGACCGTGGACCGGATTCTTTGGGCGTAAGCCGCGACGCTCTCGGGCGTCGCTTCCTCGCCGGCGAGCGCCGCGAACTCCGTGCCGTTGAGGCGCAGGACGCAGGGCGTGCCGGCAAGGCACAGGCGCGCGAGCTCGAGGCGGGGCGGGGAGGCGTCGACGAAGACGGGGTCGAGCACCCAGGGCTTGCCCGCCGCCTTGACGGCCGCGATGCCCCACGGGATCGCGGCCCGGCGGTCGCCGTCGAGCGTCCCGAGGTTGACGAGGAGCGCATCCGCTAAGGCGGCGAAGGCGGTGATCTCCTCGGGCGCGATGGTCAGCGACGGCGTGCCGCCGGCGGCGAGCAGGAGGTTCGCGGTCAGCGCCTGCGCGGCGGCGTTGGTGATCGCGTGGACGCGGGTCCGCTCGGCCCGCAGGCGGTCAAGGAGCGTGGCGGTCTTCTCGGGCCAGTCGGTCGAGGCGCCTGGGATGGGGGCCGCTCGGGCGGCTCGGGCTGTCATCTCGCTTTCCTCCGCCGGCATGACCCGGTTCAGGTTCGATGGGTTGGCTCGAAAAGCCTCTCAGCCCGCGCGGGCACCCCAAGGAGATCGGACGGCAGTTATACGCGGGAGGCGGGCTTTGCAAGCCGGGAGCGCTCACGCGGGGCGCTGGGAGCCGGCCTCGATGGCCTTCTCGCGGACGAGCCCGAGGCGGTGCTCGCGCCACAGCACGAAGAGGCCGGCGGCGGCGACGATCACGGCGCCGGCGACCACTGCCTGCCGCGGGGCCTGGCCGAAGGCGAACCAGCCGATCAGGAAGGCCCAGACCATGGTCGTGTACTCGAACGGCGCCACGAGGGAGGCGTCGGCGTAGCGGTAGCTCTGGGTCAGAAGGATCTGCCCGATGCCTCCGAGGATGCCGATGACGACGAGGAGGGCGAAGTCCGGCCCGTCCGGCATGCGCCAGCCGAGCACGATCGTGGCGAGGCCGAGGACGGTCGTCATGAGCGAGAAGTAGAGCACGATGGCGCCGGTCCGCTCCGTCGCAAGCAGCCGCCGCACCTGGATCGTGGCGCCGGCCGAGCACACGGCGCCGAGGAGCGCGAACATCGCGCCCACCGCCGGCCCACCGGCGAGCCCTCCCGCCAGGGCGCCGCCCGAGAGGTGCGGCATGAGCATGATGAGCACGCCCAAGAAGCCCACGACCACCGCGGTCCAGCGATAGGCCCGCACGGTCTCGCCGAGGACGAGGGCGGCGAGCACCACGACGATCAGCGGCGATGCGTAGCCGATCGCGACCGCGTCCGAGAGGGGCAGGTAGGCGAGGGCCACGAAGCCCGAGAACATGCCGCAGCTCGAGATGATGCCGCGCAGGAGGTGGCCGGAGAGGTTCGAGGTCCTGACCGAATTGATCAGGTCGCCGCGCCAGGCGAGCCAGGCGAGGAGCGGCACGATGGCGAAGGCCGAGCGGAAGAACACGATCTCGCCCGTCGGATAGTCCGCGCTGACGTGCTTGATCCCGGCCGACATCACCGTGAAGGCGAGGGCGGAGAGAACTTTCAGGCCAATGCCGAGGAGCGGCTTCACGGCGCCTTGGGGGAGTCTCGGGGCGGGAGCCGGACTTAGATCACGGGGATGCCGCCTCCGGTAGGGGCGGCGGCTTGAACCCGCCCTGCGCCCGGCGCATGAACGCCCTTCGCGATGCCGGCCCGCGTGCTATTCATCGCGATCGGACCGGTCCGGATGCGGCGAGGACGACGATGAGCCCCTTCATGCGCTTCCTGGTGACGACCGTGAAGTGGGTCCGCGCGGCGGGCCTGCCGCGCGACCCGAACGGACCGTCGAAGCCGGCAAAGACGCCGCAGGATTGGGAGAGCCTCGGCCGCGACCTCGGCCGGGCCGTGCGCAAGTTCCGGGACGGCGGAAAGCCCGGCGGCTGATGCCGAGACGAGCGCCCCTCTTCCCGCTTGCGGGAGGAGTTACGGAGCGCCGCCGTAAATCCGCCTTTACGTGAACCGCTTCAGCTTCTCGCGGGGATCGAGGGCGTCGATCTCGGCAAAGGCGTCGAGGCGCAGGGGAGGACGCCTGTCCGGCTCGGCTGCCGCGCGGGGTGGGGGCACCTCCGCGGCCGCGTCCACGAAGGCGAGCTCCTCCGGGTCGGCGAAGGGCTCGCCGATGGGGGGCTGGCTCAGCTCGAAGCGCCGCTCGTTCGGCAGGCCCGGGCCGGGGAAGAGGTTCTCGTCCACGATCACGCTGTCGACGTCGGTCTGGGTCAGGTCGGCGGCGCTCCGGCTCAGGGTCTCGAGGTCCGGAGCCGGGTGCGCCCGGCGCGGACTCTCCGGCACGGCGGCCGCCGCCGTGCCCCAGATGTCGATCATCGCGTTGATGCGCCCTTCGAGGTAGCGCAGCGTCTGGACGATCTTGGCCGTGCGTTGGGCGGTGAGGTCCTGGAACGAGCAGGCGGTGTAGATCTCGGTCGCGCGGCGATCGAGCTCGTCGCAGAGCCGGGCGTCCGCGCCGTCCTCCCGCAGCGTCCAGGCCGCCTCCTGGATGTGCTCGGCGGATTCGAGGATCTCGGAGGTCGCGCGCTCGGTCGTGCGGCTGATCGCGTCGAGGGCCTCGGAGGCGACGATCAGGTGGCTGTGTTGGTGGTCCGCGGGGCGGATTGCCGCGATCTCCGACTTCGTCAAGGAAATCGCCTTCGCCATCTCCATGAGGTCGAAGCGCAGGCGGTCGAGGTCCTGGGCGCTGCGCTCGGCGACGACCGCCTGCTCGAGGCGTCCGATCGCATCGAGGAGGACGGCCGTGTCCGCGGTGCGGTTGCGGCGCGCGAACTCCGCGAGAAACCAGCGCCCGCGCGCCGTCTCCATGACGGCCTCCGCGATGGCGTCGTATTCGGCCGCGCCGAGCGGGGTGAGGGAGGTCCCTTGAGCCATCCTGCCTGAGATCCGCGGGCCGATTCTGGCCTGGCCGCCAGTGTCCAGGCGGCCAGCGATATCGCAAGCCCGTTAATTTCGCTTTACGCACCGGATGCGAAGGTTCGTGCTCTCGACTAAAGGCTTCCGGCTTCTTCCGATGAATCGACTGGCGTTCGGCCCGGGTGCGCGGCTTGCGGCACTGCAGGCGGCGAGCTTCGCGGGCCTCGGCATCTGGATGCCGTTCTTCCCGGTCTGGCTCGGGGAGCGCGGAGTCGGGGCCGACGCCATCGGCGTCATCCTGGCGCTGCCGATCGTCGTGCGCATCGTCGCGGTCGCGCCCCTGATGTCGCTCGTCGACCGCGGCGTCGGGCCGCGCCGCCTCATCGCATGCGCGTGCCTCGGGTCGGCCCTCGTCTATCTCGCCCTGCTGAGAGCCGAGGGCGTCGTCGCGCTCGGTGCGCTCGTGGCGCTCGCCGCCCTGGCGCAGGCCCCGGTCATCCCGGCCTCCGACCTCGTGACGCTGCAGGAGGTGCGGCGCGACGCCCGCCTCGACTACGGGCGTATCCGCCTGTGGGGCTCGATCTCGTTCCTCGCCGTGAGCGTCAGCGGCGGAATCCTTCTCGGACGGCTTCCCGCCGACGCGACGGTCTGGCTCCTCGTCGGGCTTGCGGTCGCGGCTCTCGCGACGGCGCTCGCCGTGGTGCCGGAGCACGGGTCGGCTCATCCCGGCTCCGACCGGGCCGGGGCGGCGGACGGCCGGGCGCGGCTCCCTCCAAGCCTATGGCTCGTGATCGCGGCTGGGGCCTGCACCCAGGCGAGCCATGCGGCCCTCTACGCCTTCGGCAGCCTGCACTGGCGCGGTCTCGGCTTCTCGAGCGCGACCGTCGGCTGGCTGTGGGCGGTCGGCGTCGTGACCGAGATCCTCGTCTTCGGGGTGCTCGGCCGGGACGTCGGGCGCGGCGCGGCCTTCTGGCTGATCCTCGTCGGGGCGAGCGCCAGCGTCTTCCGCTTCACGGCGCTCGCGAGCGATCCCGGCCTGATCCCGACCTTCGCGCTCCAGGTCCTGCACGGCCTCACCTTCGCGGCGACGCACCTCGGCACCATGGCAGCCTTCGCGCTCCTCGCCCCCGAAGGAGCGCGGGGCCGGGCGCAAGGGTTCATGAGCGCCGCCATGGCGCTCGCCATGGCGGCCGGGACGGTCGCGAGCGGCCCGGTCTTCCGCGCCGCGGGCCCCCTCGTGTTCCTGGCCATGGTGCCGCTCGCCGCAGCCGGCTTCGCCTTCGGGCTCCTCGCGATGCGGGCCTACCGCGCTCAGCCCCACAGGGCCGGCGAGGGCGGGTGGACGAGGCCGCCGTCGTAAGCCAGCCCGTGCTCCCGGTCGCGGGCCAGCAGCAGCGGACCGTCGAGGTCGACGAAGCGGGCGCGCGGGGCGAGGAGCAGCGCCGGAGCCATGGCGAGCGAGGTGCCGAGCATGCAGCCGACCATCAGGGCGAAGCCCTTGCCCTCGGCCTCGTCGGCGAGCGCCAGCGCCTCGGTGAGGCCGCCTGTCTTGTCGAGCTTGACGTTCACCGCGTCGTAGAGGCCGGCGAGGCGGTCGAGCCCGCGCCGGTCGTGGACGCTCTCGTCGGCGCAGAGCGGCACCGGGCGGGGACGGCCGCGCAGGGCCTCGTCCGCGGCCGCCGGAAGAGGCTGCTCGATCAGGGCGAAGCCGGCCTCGGCGCAGGCCGTAAGATGCCGGTCGAGGTTGTCTTCGGTCCAGCCTTCGTTGGCGTCGGCGATGAGCGTCGCCTCCGGGGCGGCGGCGCGCACGGCGGCGATCCGCTCGATGTCCCCGTCCGGCGCGCCGAGCTTGATCTTGAGGATCGGCCGCGCGCTCGCTCGTCCGACTGCCGCCGCCATGGTGGCGGGTTCGCCGAGGCTGATGGTGTAGGCGGTCGAGACCGGCCGCAGCCGGTCGATGCCGGCCGAAACGTGGGCCGGCACGCCGGTCAGCTTGGCGTCGAGGTCCCACAGGGCGCAGTCGAGGGCGTTGCGGGCGGCGCCCGCCGGCATCGCGTCCTGGAGCGCGAGGCGGTCGAGACCGCCCGCGACCGCGGCCGCCAGCCCGTCGACCGCCGCCGCGACCCCCTCGACGGTCTCGCCGTAGCGGGCATAAGGCACGCACTCGCCGCGCCCCACCGCCGCGCCCTCGGCGATCTCGGCCGTCACCACCACGGCCTCGGTGCGGGCGCCCCGGGCGATGACGAACTGCCCCGCTACGGAGAAGCGCTCGATCTTGACCGTCAGGACGCGCATGAGTCTCCCCCCTTAACCATGCGGCTTAACATTCCTGGCCATCCCATTAACCATGCCTCGACTTCGCCATCCCGGGCGGGGTATCTACACCCGGGGAAGGGACGGGGAACAGGCATACCTTGGCCACGAGCGACGTCGTCCGCGAGCCGCAGCTGACGTTCGACCGCATCGGCGACGAGCTGCGCGCGACGCTCACCGGCCGCTGGACCGCCGACCAGGCGCCCGCGGTCGAGCGCTGCGTCGCCGATCTCCTGTCCGCGCGCGGCGACGAGCGGCGCATCATCTTCGACCTGTCGCAGGTCGAGCGCCTCGACACGCTCGGTGCCTGGGTCCTCGACCGCACCCGGCATGATCTCGGCGCGGAAGGGCACTCGGCCGATTTCGTCGGCGCCAGGGCCGAGCACCACATCCTCCTCAACGAGGTCGCCTACCGCGGCTTCCAGCCGAACCCGGTCGTCAAGCGCAACTGGCTCATGGACTTCCTGGCCGAGATCGGCCAGGGGGTCGTCGCCGCCGCCAAGGACTTCGCCTCGGGCGTCAGCTTCCTCGGCGAGGTCATGGCCGCGATGGCGCGGGTCGCGGCGCGGCCGCGGCGCTTCCGCGGGCCGTCCCTCGTCCACCAGCTCGAGCTCATCGCCTTCCGGGGCGTGCCGATCATCGCGCTGATCTCGTTCCTGGTCGGCTGCATCGTGGCGCAGCAGGGCATCTTCCAGCTCAACAAGTTCGGGGCGACGCCCTTCGTCGTCGACCTCGTCGGCATCCTGACGCTCCGCGAGGTCGGCGTGCTGCTCACCGCCATCATGGTGGCGGGCCGATCGGGCTCGTCCTTCACGGCCGAGATCGGCTCGATGAAGATGCGCGAGGAAATCGACGCGCTCAGGGTCATGGGCCTCGACCCGATCGAGGTGCTGATCGTCCCGCGCCTCCTCGCCCTCATCATCGGCCTGCCGCTCCTGACCTTCCTGTCGGACCTCGCGGCCCTCTACGGCGGCGGGCTCGTCGCCTGGATCTACGGCGACGTGAGCCCGGACGTGTTCCTGTCGCGGCTGCGCGCCGCGATCTCGCTCAACACCTTCCTGGTCGGGATCATCAAGGCGCCGTTCATGGCGCTCATCATCGGGCTCATCGCCTCCATGGAGGGCCTCGCGGTCGAGGGCTCCGCCGAGTCGCTCGGGCGCCACGTGACCTCGTCGGTGGTGAAGGCGATCTTCATGGTGATCGTGGTCGACGGCGTGTTCGCGATGTTCTTCGCGGCGATCCGGTATTAGGGCGCGCCGATGCTCCAGACCCGCCCGCGCCTCGTCGCCGACACCCAGCGCGAAGCCGTCATCCGCGTGCGCGGCCTCGAGGTCGGCTTCGGCGAGCGCACGATCATGAAGGACCTCGACCTCGACGTGTACCGGGGCGAGATCCTCGGCTTCGTCGGGGCCTCCGGGACCGGCAAGTCGGTGCTGACGCGGGCGATCCTCGGCCTCGTGCCGAAGCGGACCGGCACGATCGAGGTGTTCGGCGAGAACGTCGACGACCTCTCGCCCGCATCCCGCAAGGCGATCGAGCGCCGCTGGGGCGTGCTGTTCCAGTTCGGGGCGTTGTTCTCCTCGCTCACCGTCAAGGAGAACGTGCAGGTGCCGATGCGGGAGTACCTGCACCTCTCCGACCGCCTCCTCGACGAGCTCGCGATGCTCAAGATCGAGATGGTCGGCCTCAAGCCCGACGCTGCCGACAAGCTCCCGTCCGAGCTCTCCGGCGGCATGATCAAGCGCGCGGCGCTCGCCCGCGCCCTCGCCCTCGACCCCGAGATCCTGTTCCTCGACGAGCCGACCTCGGGGCTCGACCCCATCGGGGCCGGCGAATTTGATGACCTGATCGCCACACTTCAGCGAACTTTGGGCCTTACGGTATTCATGGTCACCCACGACCTGGACAGCCTTCACACGGTATGCGACCGAATTGCCGCGCTGGGCGGCGGTCGCATCATTGCGGCAGGGACCATCGACACGATGCTGGCATCCGACAACCCCTGGCTCAAGGCCTACTTCCACGGCAAGCGCGCCCGCGCCGTGATGGCGGGCGAAGCCTAGAGGCCGCCCATGGAGACGCGCGCCAACTACGCCCTCATCGGCATCTTCACGCTCGCCGTCATCGCGACCGGGTTCCTGTTCGTCTACTGGTTCTCGGGCGGCGACTCGGGCGCGAAGCGCCAGGCCGTTCGGGTGGTCTTCTCGGGCTCGGTGTCCGGCCTCTCGAAGGGCTCGGTCGTGACCTTCAACGGCATCCGCAAGGGCGAGGTGACGAAGCTCGACCTCGAGGAGACGAGCCGGGTGGTCGCCGAGATCGAGATCGACAAGGCGACGCCGATCCGCACCGACACCCGCGCCCGCCTCGAGCTCCAGGGGCTCACCGGGGTCGCGACGATCGCCCTCGCGGGCGGCGACACCAGCGCGCCGCCGCTGCAGCGTGGGCCCGGGCAGCCGCTGCCGACGATCTTCGCCGACCGCTCCGACTTCCAGGACCTGATGGAGGCCGCCCGCACCATCGCGCGGCGCGCCGACGACGTGCTCGAGCGGGTCGGCCGCCTCATTGCCGACAACGAGGGCCCGATCAACCGCACGATCACCAACGTCGAGCGGTTCTCGCTCGCCCTCAGCAACAACGCCCCGCGGGTCGACCGCTTCCTGGAGCAGGTGGGCGAGGCCGCGGAGCACATCGGGCCGCTCGCCGCGAAGCTCGAGGCCCTCACCGACGACGTCCAGAAGGTCGTGCGCGCGATCGAGCCGCAGCGCGTCGCCCGGACCGTCGAGAACATCGAGGGCTTCACCGACACCCTGGCGCAGAACCGAGAGAACGTGTCGAACACGCTCCGCGACGTGGCGCGCCTCGCGGGCCGCCTCAACGAATCGGCCGACAAGCTCGACCAGACGCTCACCGATATCGGCACGCTCGTGCGCGCCGTCGACGCCGGCAAGATCAACCGAAGCTTCGACAACATCGAAGGCTTCACGGCGACCCTCAAGGACAACCGCCAGAACGTCGACCAGATCCTCAAGGACGCGGCGACCCTGACCGCCGGCCTCAACGGCACCCGCGCCAAGGCCGATACCGCCCTCGACGACGCCTCGAAGCTGTTCCGCTCCGTCGACACCGGCATGGTGAACCGCACGCTCGCCAACCTCGAGGGCTTCTCGCTGACGCTCGCCGAGAACCGCCAGAACATCGACGCCATCCTGCGCGACGCCGCCGGGATCGTGCGGGCGCTTGACGTCGCCAAGATCAATCGCACCATCGACGGCGCCGAGCGCTTCGCGACGACGCTCGGCAACTCCAGCCCCGACGTCGAGAAGGCGATCAGCGAGGCGCGCCAGCTCGCCGAGAAGCTCAACAAGTCCGCCGACCGCATCGACGGCGTGCTCAAGGCGGCCGAGGATTTCCTCGGCAGCGCCGCCGGCCAGGAAGGCAAGAGCATGTTCCACGAGGTCCGCGAGGCGGCGCGCTCGATCCGCGTCCTCGCCGACAACCTCGACAAGCGCACCGCCGACATCACGGCCGGCATCAACCGCTTCACCGGGTCGGGTCTGCGCGAGGTCGAGACGCTCACGGCCGAGGGGCGGCGCACGCTGAACGACGTCGGCCGCGCCGTGCGCAGCCTCGAGCGCAATCCGCAGCAGCTGATCTTCGGCGGCAAGCCGAACCTCCCCGAGTACAGAGGACGGCCCTGAAGGCACGCATGCGCAATCGGGCTTTCCTCCCCCTCCAGAGCCCCCGGCGGGGCGCCGCTTGGCGTCTCGTGCCGGCGGTGCTCGTCGGGCTCGCCGCGGCGGCCTGCGGCTCGGGCCCGGCGCCGACCACCTACGACCTCTCGGCGCCCCGCGCCGGGGCGCGCGTCGGCGGCGCCGTGCGCGGCCAGGTCGTCGTGTCCGAGCCGACTGCGATCCAGACGCTCGAAGCGGAAAGAATCATCGCCAAGGACGCCTCGGGGGCGGTCTCGTTCCTGGGCGGCGCGCAATGGGCCGACCGGCTGCCACGCCTGATCCAGGCGCGCCTGATCGAGACCTTCGAGAACTCCTCGAAGCTCAAGGCCGTGAGCCGCCCGGGCGAGCGGGTCAGCCCCGACTACCTCCTCAACACCGAGATCCGCGCCTTCCAGGTCTCCTCGGCGACCGGCGAGGCGGTGGTCGAGCTCTCGGGGCGGCTCGTGCACGACCGCACCGGGCGCATCGTCGCCGGTCGCGTGTTCTCAGCCCGCGAGCCCATCGCCAAGGTCGACGCGGGAAGCGCCGCCCAGGCCCTCGATGCCGCGCTCTCGCGGGTGCTGCTCGACATGGTCCGCTGGGTCGGCACCGGGGCCTGAGCCTTCTCCCCCGGCAAGCCGGGGGACGGACGGACGCCGAACTCCTGCCGGCAGCTCTAATCGAAGCGGCCGCTCGCGTGAGCCAGCATGGTGTAGACCTTGCCGGTCTCGGAGGTCAGGTAGGTCCGGGCGAGGGTGCGGTCGCGGTCGTTGCGGCTCACCTCGGCGATCAGGCGCTCGAACTCCTCGACATAGCGGTCGACGGTCTGGCCGAACTCCGGGTCGCGCCGGTACTTGCGGCGGATCTCGTCGAAAGTCTGCTGCCCCTGGACCGTGTAGAGGCGGCGCGTGAACACGTTGCGCTCGCCGCGGCTGTAGCGATCCCACAGGTCGATCGCGGCCTCGTGGTCGATCATCCGGGCGATGTCGACGGAGATCTGGTCAAGGGAGTCGAGCGCCTTGGGCGCGGCGCGGTCCGGGACCGCCGCCGCATCCGCCGCCGCCGCATCCGCCTGCTCCTCCTCCTGGGAGGCGCGGGTCAGGAGGTTCGACAGCCAGCCCTGCTCACCGTCCTCGCGCGGCGGCTCCGGCGCGGGCTCCGGGCGCCGCGCCGCGGGACGCGCCGGCGGCGCCTCCCGGGCAGGCTCGCCGCGCCGCCCGTTCGGAGTGGGCGCGGCGGGCGCGGCAGGTTCGGCGAGGCGCGCCGCCGGGGCGGGTTGCGGCGCAGGCCTCGAAGCAGGTCCTTGGGCTGGACGCGGCTCCGCCGCAGTTCCGGCCGCCGGCTCGTTGACGCGCCGCGCCGGCACGGCCGGCGGGCCCGAGTCGATCGCCCGGTTCGAGCGCGACACGAGCGACGCGAGCTCGTTCAGCGCCTTGATCTGGTCGGCGACGACCCGGCGCATGTTGGCGGCGGCCTCCTCGGTCTCCTGCGGCAACTCGACGACGCCGCGCCGCACCTCGGCGCGGGTCGCCTCGAGCTCGCGCTGGATCTGCGCCGACATGGTGCGCAGCTCGCCGGCGGCGTCGCGGAAGCGGCCGGTCGCGGCGCCGAGCGCTTCGCCCATCTCGCGGACGACCTCCGCGTAGGCCTCGCGCAGCGACGCGGCGGTGCGGGCGCTCTCCTCGCCGGTGGTCGAGCGGAGCCGCTCGAACTGCTCGGCGATGGCGCCGGTCGTCGCCTGGGCGCTGTCGGCGAGCACCGCGCCGATCTGGCGCGCCTTCGCCTCGGCGTTGCGGAGCGAGTCCTCCACGAGCGCCGTGAAGGCGGCCGTGACCCGGTCGAGGTCGCCCGAGCGCTGGTCGATGCGGGCGAGAAGGGCCTCGAGCACCTGCCGGCGCTCGCCGAGCACCTCGGCCATGCGGGCCTCGACTTGCTCGAGGGTCGCAGTCGCCGCCGCCAAGGCCTGCACCTGCTCGCGGGTGTTCTCGGTGAGCGAGCGGCCGCGCCCCTCGAGCGTGGCGACGAGCTCGGCGGCCTCCTTCAGGGCGCCGTCCGAGGCGCCGCGCAGCGCCACGACCTGCTCGGCGACCTCCTCGGAGGCGCGGCCGGTCCGGGCCGCCACCTCCGACAGGATCGACTGGATCTGCTGCACGCGCCCGACGAGGCCCTCCTGGAGCGAGCCGAGGTCGCCGCTCGTGTTCGCGAGCACGTCGTGCAGGAGCCCGACCGCGTCCTGGACCCGCCCGAGGACCTCGTTGAGATCGCCCCGGACGCGCTCGTTCGTGGCGGCGAGCGTCGAGACGGCGTTGGCGGCGCCTTCGTCGACCGCGCGCCGCAACGCCTCGGTCGACTGCCCGTAGAGCGAGGTCAGCTCGGCGATCCGGGCCTGCAGCCCGTCGAGGATCGCGGTCGAGCGCTCGTCGAGGGTCCGGGCCACCGTGTCGCCGGCCGTCGTCACCTCGCGGGTGACGGCGAGGCCCCGCTCGCCGATGGCCTCGACGAGGGACGTCCCGCGGCGGTCGAACAGGTCCGCGATCTCGGCGACCCGCTCCGCGAGCGCCGCCACGACGGCTTTGCCGCGCTCGTCGAGGAGGGTGTTGAATTCCGCGCTGCGGCCTTCGAGGAGCTGCGCGACAGCGGCGACCTGCCGCCCGAGCGTTTCGACGACGGCGTTGCCGCGCTCGTCCAGGAGGGTGTTGAACTCCGCGCCGCGGCCCTCGAGGAGCTGCGCGACCGCGGCGACCTGCCGTCCGAGCGTGTCGACGACGGCGTTGCCGCGCTCGTCCAGAAGGGTGCTGAATTCCGCGGTGCGGCCTTCGAACAGCCGTCCGAGCTCGGCGATCTGCTGGCCGAGAGTCCCGGTGATGGCCTCGCCGCGGGTCTCGAGAAGTCCGGCGACGGCGCCGGTGCGGTCGTCGAGGACCTGCGTGATCTCCTGGATGCGCTCGGCGAGCGCGGCCGTGAGCGCCTGGCCGCGCAGGTCGAGGACCCGCGTCAGGGTGGCGGCGCGGTCCTCCATCAGCCGCGAGAACTCGGACGTGGTCTGCCCGAGGCTGCCGACGATCGCCTCCCGGCGGCCGTCGAGCAGGCTCTCGATCTCGCCCGTGCGGCCGTCGAGGAGCCGGTTGAACGCAGCGGTGCGCTCGTCGAGGGCCGAGCTCAGCTCCGCGACCCGCGCTCCGAGCGTGCCGACGATCGTCTCGGCGCCGCGGTCGAAGAGGTTCGTGATCTCCGAGACGCGGTTGCCGAGGAGGCCCACGATCCGGCTTCCGCGCTCGTCCAGCGCCTCGGCGAGGGATGCGCCGCTGCGGTCGAACAGGGTCGTGGCTTCCGAGACGCGGGCGCCGAGCATCGCGCCGCCGCGGTCGATCAGGTCGGTGAGCTCGGACACCCGGTCGCCGAGCGTCGCGACGATGCGGTTGCCGCGGTTGTCCAGGAGCTCGGCGAGCGAAGCCCCGCCCCGGTCGAACAGGTCGGCCATCTCCGACATGCGGTTGCCGAGCGCCCCGAACACCGCCCGCCCGCTGCCCTCGAGCTGGGCCGAAAGCGCCGAGGTGCGGCCCTCGATCAGCTCGGAGATGTGCCGGCTGCGCTCGTCGAAGGTGCTGGCGAGGGCGTCCGTCCGGTCCGCCAGGGCCGCGGCGACCTCCCGGGTCTGCTCCTCGAACACGCGGGCGAAGGCATCGGTCTGGCCCGAGAGGGTAGCCGTGACCTCGCGGCTGCGCTCGTCGAAGAGGTTGAGGAGCTCGCGGGTGCGGGCCGTCAGCGCCTCGTCGGTCACCTGGCTGCGCTCGACCAGAAGCTCGATCAGCTCGGAGGCGCGTGATCCGACCGCGTCGCCGATCACGCGGCCGCGCTCGTCGAGGGTGACGGCGACGCCTTCGAGACGCCCGACGACCCGGTCCTCGAACCGGGTCACGCCCTGGTCGAGGACGGCGGCGATCTCGCCGACCCGCCCGTCGAGGGCGCGGCCGATCTCCTCGGTCTTGACCGAGAGCGCCTCCGTGAGCGCGCCGATCCGCGCCGTGATGGCCTGACCGCTCTCGTCGGCGCGGATTTCGAGGGCTTTCGCGACCTCGCGTCCGCCTTCCGCCATGACGCGGGCGAGCTCGCCCGTGCGCACCACGAGCGCCTCGTTGAGGGCGGAGGCCCTCGACCCGAGCACCTGGTCGACGCGGGAGACGAGGGCGTCGAAGCTCGCGCCGATCTCGGAGGTGCGCCTCGCGGCGCGCTCCTCGAGGGCTCCGAGCTGCGTCTCGATCACGCCCGTCGCCTCGCGGGCCCGCTCGGCGACCGCGGCCGCGAGCGCCTGGCCGCGGTCGGTGACGAGGCGGTCCATCTCCTCGAGGTGGCCCGCCACGCTCCGGGCGAGGCTGCCGATGTCGCCGGACAGGCGGTCGACCAGCGTGCCGCTCCGGTTGACGGTCTCCTCCAAGAGGCCGAGCCGGCTGCCGAGCATGCCGTCGATCTCGCGCCCGCGCCCCTCGATGGTGCCGGCGAGCGCGTCGGCCGTGCGGACGAGGGCCTCGTTGACACGCGCCCCTTGCGTCGCGATCGCGAGCACCACGTCCTTGCCGGTGCCGGCGAGGCGCGCGTGCGCTTC
Organism: Beijerinckiaceae bacterium; assembly: GCA_036389455.1. Classification (GTDB taxonomy): domain Bacteria; phylum Pseudomonadota; class Alphaproteobacteria; order Rhizobiales; family Beijerinckiaceae; genus JAJKJG01. The sequence continues at coordinate 27,479 of DASVPW010000005.1, read as the reverse complement.
GCTCGCGTGGCTCGCGAGCGCCTCGGCGAACTCGCGGCTGCGGGCCTCGAAGGCGCCCTGGAAGTCCTGCGTGCGGGACGCCAGCTCGTCCGAGACGAAGCGGATCGTGCGGTCGAGCGCGCCGGTGACGGATGCGGTGCGGCTTTCGACGACCGCGGTCACGCGCTCGCCCACGTCGGCGAGCTTGGCGTGGAGCGTCTCGCCGTGGACCGTGATGGTCTCGTTGAGGTTGAGGCTCGTGGCTTCGAGCCGGCGCGCGAGGTCGTCGCCGCGGGTCGCGATGGTCTCGGCCGCCATACGGGTGACGGTCTCGAGCTCGTCCCGGACCGAGCCTGCCCGCGACACGAGTTGCTCGACGAGCGCGCTGCCGGACGAGGCGATCTGCTCGCGCAGCTCGCCGCCGCGGAGCACGATGACCTCGGTGATGCCGGCTCCCGTCGCCGCGATCTGCTCGCGCACGGCCCCGCCCTCGACGACGAGCCGCTCGACGAGCTCCGTCCCGGTCGCGGCGATCTGGTCGCGGAGCTCCGTGCCGTGGCTGCTGATGTGCTCGACGAGACCGGTCGCGGCGCCGGCGATCTGCTCGTGCGCGTCGCGCCCGCGCTCGACGATCTCGGTCGCGATCCCCGAGCCGACGGCCGAGATCTGCATCCGGACCTCTTCGCCGCGGGCCCTGATCTCGTCCGCGAGCGCCGTGCCGGCGCCCGTCATCTGCTCGTGCGCCTCGCGCCCGCGCTCCGCGATCTCGTTCGCGACGCCGGAGCCGGCGTCCGCGATCTGGAGCCGCACCTCGTCCCCGCGCAGGCGGATCTCGTCCGCGGCGGCGGTCCCCGTCGCGGCGATCTGGTCGCGCAGCTCGGGGCCGCGGGCCAGCATGATCTCGGTGATGCGGGCGCCGACCTGGGTCATGCCGTCGCGCACCGCGCCGCCGCGGCGGGCGAGCTCGTCGACGATCGAGGCGCCCGCCGCCGCGATCTCGTCGCGGGTCGCGCGCCCGCGCTCCGAGATCTCGTCGGCAATGCCGACGACCGCGCCGGTGATCTCGTCGCGGACTTCGCCGCCGCGCTGCCGGATGTTGTCGGCGACGCCGGTGCCGATGGTGACGATCAGCTCGCGGACCTCGCTCCCCCTGTCCGCGATCTCCCGCGAGAGGAGGTGGGTCGCCTCGGTCAGGCGGTCCCGGGCCTCGCCGCCGCGCTGGATGATCTCCTCGACGACGCCGGTTCCGGCCGACGCGATCTGCTCGCGCAGGCCGCTCGCGCGCTGGATGATGTCGTCGGCGATGGCGGCGCTGGTGTTGGACATGCGGTCGGCGAGCTCGGTCCCGCGCGCGACGAAGCTCTCCTCGAGACCCTGCGCCGTGCGCTCGAACGCCTGCCTGACCTCGCCGCCCTGGCGGGCGAGCGAATCGACCACCTCGGACCCGGTCTGGGCGAGGAGGCGGGTCACCTCGGCGGTGCGCTCGCCGAGCGTATGGGAGAGGAGCTCCCCGGTGCGCTCGAACCGGGCGGTCACCTCCTGGGCCTTGCCCTCGAGGGTGGCCGTCAGGCGGATGCCGGCCTCCTCGAGCTCGGCGCGGATGCCGTCCCGGGTCCCGGCGAGGCGGTCGATGATGCCGACGCCGCGGTCGGCCATGTCCTCGATCAGGCGGTCGCCCGCCCGCCCGAGCGCCACCGTCATCTGGTTGCCGCGCTCCTCGAGGGAGCTCGTGACCCGCTCGCCGGCCGCGCCGACCGCCTCCACGATGCGGTGCGCCGCGGTCTCGAGCTCGTGCGTGAGGTTCTGGTGCGACCCGGTGATCGCGCCGCGCACCCGGTCCGCGTTCGTGACGATCGACTCGCGCTGCGCGACGAGCTCGTCGACGAGGGAGCGGATGCGGATCTCGTTGTCCGAATAGGCCCGCTCGAGGGTCGAGATCTCGCTGCGCACGAGGGTCTCGAGCTCGCCGGCGCGGGCGAGCGCCCGCTCGATTCCGTCGCCGACCGCCGCGACCTCGCGGCGCACCGCCTGGGAGACGGAGACGACCGCGTCGGTCGAGAAGGCCTCGGGCTGGGCGAGCCGGACCGCCATCTCGCCGACGGCGCGGGCGACGAGCCTCATCTCCATCGAGCGAACCGCGAGCATCGCAGCGACGTAAAAGAGCACCACCGGCCCGAAGAGCGCGACCGCGCCGACGAGCGCCTGCACCGGCTGAAGCGAAGCGAGGAGCGCGCGGGGACCGCCCTCGACCTGCATCACGACGAAGGCCGCGATCGCCCCAAGCCACAGGAGCGAAGCGAGCGTCGCGATCACGTAAGGGCGGCGCGAGGGCCGGCGCTGCAGGGCCTGCAGGAGGATTCCGGCGCTCTGGCGGTCGTCGTTCGCGGCGGCGCGGTCGGGGCTCACCACCTCGGGCGCGCGCGGCGGCAGAGGCGGGGGCGCGACCGCCGGTTCGGCGGCGGCGAGGGCGACGCCCTCGCCCTCGACCGGGCGCCGGGGAGCTTCAGACAGCGGCAGCGAATCGCCGACGTCGGGCAGCCGCGGCTCCCCGGCCGCGTCCGGCTGCGCTCCGCCCCGGGCATCGAGGTTGAGGGCCTGCTCGATCGCCGACAGGGCCGCCTCCGTCGGGTCTTTCAGCTTCCGTTCGATCGCCATGGATCCGCCTTCGATGACGCAACACAGCGGACGCAGGCCAAGGGCGTGCCCTCGGCGAGGGCGCCGCCCGACCGCAGCAGGGACCGCAGAGCCGCCTCCCGCCGCTCTCCGCCCCCCGGACTTTCCCGCCGTTTACCAAACCAAGTCTAGACGCCGTCCGTCCGCATGGAAACCCGAACAGGTGGCCACTTCCGAACGTCGTTAACGGCTTGTTTACCACGCCTGCGGAATTTTCCGCCCTCCTTTGGAAGCCGAAGGCACCGGAAACGCTTCGCTCGGCGCGCGCTGGCACGATCCCGGTCCTTGCAGGACCCGAATCAGCCATGAGTTCCGCTTCCGCCGACGGACGCCTCCTCGACCTCGCGCATCTGTCGCGCCAGACCTTCGCCGACCGGGCGCTCGAGCGGGAGGTGCTGGCCCTGTTCGAGCAGCAGTGCGTGCGGCTCCTGCCGCTGATCGTTGCGGGTGCGGATCTGACCGAGCGGGCGGACGCCGCCCACACCCTGAAGGGGGCGGCCCGGGCGGTCGGCGCCTGGCGCCTCGCCGCGCTCGCCGAGACCCTGGAGGGCGCCCTCGACGACGCCCGGCCGGACGAGACCCTGGCCCGGCTCGGGGCGAAGCTCGAGAAGACGATGGCCGAGACCCGCGCCGCCGTCGCCCTGCGCTGGCGCGACGCGGCCGCCTGAAGGGCCTTGCCCTCGCCATTCCCGGAGGCTTGCTCTAAGGAGCCACCCGCCCGAACCGCGGCGGGCGGACGGCGGCGTCCCTTGGGGCTCAGCGATGATCAGGATCACCTATCAGGACCAGGACGGCACGTCGCGCGAGGTCGAGGCCGAGGAGGGCTCGACCGTCATGGAGACGGCGATCCGCAACGACGTGCCCGGCATCGTCGCCGAGTGCGGCGGCGCCTGCGCCTGCGCGACCTGCCACGTCTACGTCGACGAGGAATGGAAGGACGTCGTCGGCCCGCCCTCGCCGATGGAGGAGGACATGCTCGACTTCGCCTCCGACGTGCGCCCGACCTCACGCCTCTCCTGCCAGATCAGGGTCCGCCCCGAGCTCGACGGCCTCGTGGTCCAGACGCCGAAGCGGCAGGGGTGAGCTATAACGGCAGGAGTGCCCGCGGTGCGTCGTCGGGCGCGAACGCCCGCGGGTAATTGAGCCGCACCATCGGCTCGAGCTGCCAGACCCCTGCCGCAACGATGGCGGCGCCGAGGATCGCCGCGGTGTTGGCTCCCGCCGTCGCGGCCCGCCAGACGAAGAACGCCGCCCCGGCGAGGGAGGCCGCCGTGAGCGCCGCGAGGGCGAGCCACTGCACATAGGGCTTTCCGGCGACGAACCGCGCCGCCGGGTTCGCCCGTGCGATCCCGTCGATGAGCGCCCGCACGAAGGCGCCGTACTCCTGGTCCTGGCGGCGGGCGTCGATCATGCTCCGGAAGCTGATCGAGGACAGCTTCACGGTGGTGCCGTCGTTCAGCCGCAGCCGCGTCTGGTAGGCGCCCTGCATCATGCTGCGCGCCTCGTAGGTGAGCCGCACCTCGCCGACCTGCCCGAGGGGGATCTCTTTCTCCTTGCGCCCCGAGTCGACGGAAAGCCGGCCGCCGGCGAGGCGATAAGACACCTCGAAGCCGATCGGCCGCGGGTTCTGGCGGTAGGCGAGGGGGACCTCGGCCGGCACTAGCGCACGAGCTCGCGCATCGCCTGGTCGATGCCCTCGAGGGTCAGCGGGAACATGCGCCCGCCGAAGAGGCGACGGAGCAGGCCGATCGACTGGGTGTAGTCCCAGTGCTTCTGCGGCACGGGATTGAGCCACACCGCCTTGTGGAAGTGGGAGAGCAGCCGCTCGACCCACACCTGCCCGGCCTCCTCGTTCCAGTGCTCGACCGAGCCGCCCGGCATGACGATCTCGTAGGGGCTCATGGAGGCGTCGCCGACGAAGACGACGCGGTAGTCGGACGGATAGGTGCGGATGACGTCGAGGGTCGGCGTCACCTCGTCCCAGCGGCGCCGGTTCTCCTTCCAGACCCGCTCGTAGAGGCAGTTGTGGAAGTAGAAGTGCTCGAAGTGCTTGAACTCGGCCCGGGCCGCGGAAAAGAGCTCCTCGGCCCGCTCGACGTGCCAGTCCATGGAGCCGCCGACGTCGAGGAAGAGCAGCACCTTCACGGCGTTGCGCCGCTCGGGCCTGAGCTTCACGTCGAGGTAGCCCTTCTCCGCCGTCTCCTTGATGGTGGTGTCGAGGTCGAGCTCCTCGGCCGCGCCCTGGCGGGCGAAGCGGCGCAGGCGCCGGAGCGCGATGCGCATGTTGCGCACGCCGAGCTCGACCGTGTCGTCGAGGTCCTTGAACTCGCGCTTGTCCCACACCTTGACGGCGCGGAAGTTGCGGTTGCCGTCCTGGCCGATACGGATGCCCTCGGGGTTGTAGCCGTAGGCGCCGTAGGGGGAGGTGCCGGCGGTGCCGATCCACTTCGAGCCGCCCTGGTGGCGCCCCTTCTGCTCCTTGAGGCGCTCCTTGAGGGTCTCGAGGAGCTTGTCCCAGCCCATCGCCTCGATCTGCCGCTTCTCCTCCTCTGTCAGGTACTTCTCGGCGAGCTTCTTCAGCCACTCCGCCGGGATCTCGGCCTTCTCGAGCGCCTGGGCGAGCGTTTCGAGGCCCTTGAACACGTGCCCGAAGACGCGGTCGAACTTGTCGAGGTTGCGCTCGTCCTTCACGAGGCAGGCGCGGGAGAGATAGTAGAAATCCTCGACCTTCTTCTCGGCGAGGTCTTCCTGGAGCGCCTCCATCAGGGTGAGGTACTCCCGCAGGGTCACCGGCACTTTCGCGGCCCGCAGCTCGGTGAAGAAGGTCAGGAACATCGCTCCAATGTCGGGACGGGGGCCGCAAGGTCAAGCGGGCGGCCTACGGCGCGGCGCCCCGCGTCTTGCGCCGTCCCCGGAACTGCGGCTCGCGCACCTCTCCCGATGTCCGGTCGACCTTCTTGAGCGTCTTGCGGAACTCGTCGCGGCGCTCGTGGACGGAAGCGATGACGAGGCCCATGGGCACGCCGATGTCGACGAGGACGGCCTCCGAGAGCTGCAGGCTCGCCTCGAAATTCTCCGGCACCGCGTCGTCGACGCCGAGGTCGTAGAGGGCGGTGGCGTGGCGGGCGTCGCGGGCGCGGGCGACGATCGTGAGGTCCGGTCGCTCGTCCCGGGCAGCCGCCACCACGGCCTCGATGCCACGCGGGCCGTCGAGGGTGACGACGAGGGCGCGGGCGCTCTCGATGCCGCAGCGGCGCAGGAATTCGGGGTTTGCCGAATCGCCGAAATAGACCGGCCTGCCGGCCTCCCGCTGCCCGCGCACGAGGGCGGGGTTCTGGTCGATCGCGAGATAGGGCACGTTGTGGCGGGCCAGCATCTCGCCGACGAGCTGGCCGACGCGCCCGAAGCCCGCCACGATCACCCGGCCCTTCTCGGGGGCGGGCAGGGGCTCGGCCTCGGCCTCGTCCCGGCGGGCTTCGAGGCGCCTCCCGAAGGCCCGTCCGATCCGGGCGAGCCCGGGGATCGCGATCATCGACACCGTCGTGACGACGAGGGCCGGCTGGCCGAGCGCCTCGGGGACGAGCGCCGCCGCCATGGCGCTGCCTAAGATCACGAAGGCGAACTCGCCGCCGGGGCCGAGGAGCAGGGCGGTCTCCAACGCGACCGGGCGGGGCAGGCGGAACAGGAGGGCGAGGCCCGCGATCAGCGCGGCCTTGACGGCGACGAGGGCGAGGACGCCGGCGAGGATCGTGCCCGGATTGCGGGCGAGCTGCGTCACGTCGAGGCCCATGCCGACCGAGACGAAGAACACGCCGAGAAGCAGGCCCTTGAACGGGTCGATCATGGCCTCGATGGCGCGGCGGTACTCGGTCTCGGCCAGGAGCAGGCCGGCGATGAAGGCGCCGAGCGCCATCGAGAGGCCGCTCATGGCCGCGACGAGCCCGGTCGCCAGCACGACGAGGAGGCTCGCCGCCATGAACAGCTCCGTGCTCTTCGTCGCGGCGACGAGGTGGAACAGGGGGCGAAGAGCAAGCCGCCCAACCCCGACGATGACCACGATCGCGACCGCCGCTTGGGCGAGGGCGAGCACGAAGGCCGTCCCGAGGGCGCCCTCGCGCGTCCCGAGGATGCCGATCGCGAACAGGATGGGGGCGACCGCGAGGTCCTGGAACAGCAGCACCGAGAAGGCGACGCGTCCGGTCGGCGCGTTGAGGCGCCTCTCGCCGGCGAGCACCGGCACCACGATCGCGGTCGAGGACAGGGCGAGCGCGACGCCGACGAGCGCCGCCGCGGGGCGCTCCGCGCCGAATGCGAGGAGGAGCGCGCCGAGCGCCAGCGCGCAGGCGACGACCTGGAGCGAGCCGAGGCCGAACACGAAACGCCGCAGCGTCCACAGGCGCTCGAAGGACAATTCGATGCCGATCATGAACAGGAGGAACACGACGCCGAACTCGGCGAGGTGCGCCATCTCCTCGCGGCTCGCGATGGTGACCCAGGCGAGCCACGGCGCGTCGCCGACGAAGCGGCCGAGGCCGAACGGCCCGAGCAGGACGCCCGCGCCGAGGAAACCGAGCACCGGGCTGATCCTCAGGCGCAGGAACAGCGGCACCACCACGCCGGCGGTGGCGAGAAAGAGGATCACCTCCTTGTAGGATTCGGGCGAAGCGGGGGCGGCCATGCGCGATGCTATCACGAGGCTGCGTAAAGCCCGCTTCGGGCATTCACGGAATCGGAAAGGGCAGCCAGGCTGCGGCCGGCGAGTCCGGCAGCGTGCGGCCGTAGCGCCGGACCACGCCGTTGAACTGGTACGAGCGAATGTACTTCCACAGCGTGCGCCGTTTCTGCTCCACGAACTGCGACAGATCCGGATTCTCGTTTGGGCGCTCGCCCATGATGGCCAGCCAATATGAGAAGTAGCCCTCGAAATCGCACTCGGAGATGACCCTGTTGTGGATAAGTGACTCGATTCGTTCGAGTCGACCCAGGAGCGTATCGAATACATCGCGTGTCATACGGCGTGGCCGAGGCCGTGCTCTTCCGGCAAGCCGCCGCCTATGTCGATCGCATCCTGCGCGGCGAGCGGCCGGGCGAGCTGCCGATCCAGGCTCCCGCCCGGTTCGAACTCGTCATCAATCTCCGCACCGCCAAGGCCATCGGCCTGGCAGTCCCGCCGACCCTGCTCGCCCACGCCGACGAGGTGATTGAATGAGATTCCAGCGTCCCGCCGGATTGTACGTCGACGCCTCTAGCCGCCCGGCCGCAACCGCACCCCTGGCCGGATCTTCGTGAAGGCGAAGCTCGCCGGGTCTTCGAGGTTCACGCCGGGGGACAGGCACACGATCACCCGCTCGGCGATGTCCTGGAAGCCGGAGCGGAAGTGGGCGGAGCTCTTCACTGCGATAATGGCGCGCGAGTTCAGGTCGACGCCGAGGTGCGAGAAGGTCTCCTTGTGGACGGGCTGCTGGCGGATCGTTGCGACGAGGACCTCGACGCCGTTCTTCGCAAGCAGCGCCGTCGGGCCCATGTTGGCGACGGCGGCGCGCAGCATCGGCGAGGTGCCGCGGAACTTGCCGTCGCTCAAGGCGGCGACGCGCCAGGGACCGGAAAGCGGCTCCTGGCCCGGCCCCTCACCGCCCCCGCCGAGGCTTGCGACCGTTCCGCCGACGCCCGCCGCATGGGCCGCGGCCGCCGCCTTCGGATCGTGCACGATGCCGACGACCGTGCGCCCGGCGCCCTGGCGCAGGAGCTCGGCGACAAGGCCCGTGGTGTTCGACGGCGCGCCGGCGCCGGGGTTGTCCTGCGTGTCGGCGAGGACGACCGGGCGCGCCGCATCCTTGGCGATCCGCAGGGCTTCGTGCACCGCGTCCGCCGCCGGCAGCGGGTGGTGCGCCGCGAAGGCGGGCTCCGCCGCAAGCAGCGCCGAGAAGAGCCGGTCGGCGGCGGCATCGACGCTTTTCTGGTCCGGCCCGTAGGCCGTGACGCTCGGGCCGACGTCGCGGATGTCGGCGGGCGGGAAACCCATGTTGAGGGAGAGGTGCACGCCGCTCTCGGCCTCGATCCTTTCGAGCTCCTGGTAGAGCCCCTTCGACGGCTCGACGTAGGTGCAGCCGGTGGTGACCGGCACGAGGAACGGCGCCTGCCTGAGCGCCCGCGCCGGGCGCGGCTTCCACGAGAGCACTCGGTCGAGCCATTCGGCGCAGCGCCTGCCCGAGAGGCCCCAGTCGACGTGCGGGTAGGTGCGGTAGGACGAGATGAAGTCGGCGTTCTCGACCATTTGGGCCGAGACGTTGGCGTGGAGGTCGAGGGAGGCGAGGATCGGCACGTCCGGGCCGACGGCCTGGCGGACGCGGGCCAGGAGTTCGCCCTCGCCGTCGTCGTGGCGCTCCGCCACCATGGCGCCGTGCAGCTCAAGGAAGACCGCGTCCGGGCGCTCGCGCTTGAGCCCCTCGACCATGATCCCGGCCATGCGCTCGAAAGCGTCCGTCGTGACCTTCCCCGAGGGCATGGCGCAGCCCCAGGCGAGGGGCACCATGGTGTGGCCGGCCGCCTCGGCGGCCTCCATGAAATAGGCGATCGCGAGGTTGATGCCGCGGAAGGTCGAGAGCACCGCCTCGCCGACGGTGACCGTCGGCCAGGGCCCGGCCTCGACGAAGTCGTCCCACGGGGTCGGCCGGGCCACGAAGGTGTTCGTCTCGTGCATGAACCCGCCGACCGTGATCCTCAATCCCATCGCCCATTCTCTCCCGACTCGCCGTTGTGCCGCGGCGCCGATCAGGCACTATCGCGCTTCCGTCGCCCGGGCCAGCGCGGGACGCGAAGGCCGCTGCGGAAGCGAAGGACATGAACGCGATCCCGCCCCGCCCCTTCCTGTTCCTGCGCCACGGCGAGACCGACTGGAACCGGGAAGGCCGGTTCCAGGGCGCAACCGACGTGCCGCTCAACGAAGCCGGGCTCGCGCAGGCGCAGGCTGCGGCGGAGCGGATCGCGGGGCAGTCCGTGACGGCGGTCGTCACGAGCCCACTCGTGCGCGCCTCTAAGACCGCCGAGATCGTCGCCGCGCGGCTCGAATGCCCCGTCCACGTCGACCATCGGCTCGCCGAGCGCTCCTTCGGCCGCTTCGAGGGGCGGATCGTGCGCGAGGTGAAGCGGGAGCTCGGGGTCGGCCCCGGGGAGCGCCTCGCGGACCTCGGCCTCCTGCCGCCGGACGCGGAGCCGTGGCCCGCGACCGTCGCGCGGACCAGCGCCGTCGTTGCCAAGTGGCTCGACCTCCTTCCCTCGGACAGGCTCCTGTTCGTGTCCCACCTCGGCCTGTTCGAGGCGCTTTGCCATGACCTGTGCGGCAGCCGCTTCGAGGGCCGGCACGCGGTGCCCTACCTCTTCCGGCCCGCCGGCGAGGGCTGGCGCGTGGACGAGATCGGATGAGTCCCGCCGCGCCACTTTGCCGGGGTCCCATGCGCCGCCCGTTGTTGTGACGGCTCCGGCGACGGGGTAAGCCTCGCTCCCGCGCCGCCCGGCGCGGCCCTTCCGGAGCCTTAGCCGAGAAATGTCCGATCCCGCGCGGGAGGCGCCGCGCGTCCATTCCGCGTCCGGCGTGCTCGTGTGGGGCCTCGCGCTCGGCCAGCTTATCGGCTGGGGCACGCTGTACTTCGCCTTCGCCCTGTTCATGGCCCCGATGGAGGCGGAGCTCGGCTGGTCGCGGGCGGACCTCAACGGCGCGCTCACCATCGGCCTCCTCGCCACCGGCCTCGCCTCGATCCCGTTCGGGTGGTGGATGGACCGCTACGGGCCGCGCCTGCTCATGACGGCGGGCGCGGCTCTCGGGGCGCTATGCCTGTTGCTGTGGTCGACGGTCTCGACGCCGCTCGCCTTCTATCTCGCTTGGGTCGGGATCGGGCTCGCGACCGCCGCGACCGTGCAGGACCTGCCGTATGCCATCGCGTCCGCCAACATCGCCGACTACCGCCGCGCCATCGCCTCGATCCTGCTCCTCGGCGGCCTCTCCTCGACGGTGTTCTATCCCCTGACCAAGGTGCTCATCGAGGCGGTCGGCTGGCGGCATGCGCTGCAAATCCTCGCCGCCCTCCAGCTCGTGCCGGCGGCGGTCTACCTCGTGCTTCTCCCGGGCCTGCGCGGCAGCCGCACGGGGGAGCGCGCCGACGACGGTGCTGCGCGCGGCGGCTCGCCCCTGAAGGCGGCGCTGAAGCGGCCGGCATTCTGGGGCCTCTCGCTCTGCTTCGGAGCCCAGACCTTCGCCTTCACGGGGATCACCTTCCACATGATCCCGCTCCTGACCGAGCGCGGGCTCTCCCTCGACGCGATCGTCGCCGCGATGGCCCTCATCGGCCCGGCGCAGGTGATCGGCCGTGCCGCCCTGATGGTGTTTGGGAAACGGGCCTCGGCGCGCTTCCTCGGCCGCGCCGTCGTGCCGCTGATGCCCCTCGCCATGGTGCTGCTCCTCACCATGGCGCCGTTCGGACTTGCCGGCCTCGCCCTCTTCGCGCTCGTGTTCGGGACCGCGAACGGCATCATCACCATCGTGCGCGCGACCGGCATCGCCGAGATCCTGGGCGCGCGCGGCTACGGCGCGATCTCCGGCGCCATGAACCTCGTCCTGACGGTCCCGCGCACCGCGGCGCCGCTTGCCATCGCGGCGGTGTGGGAGGCGCAGGGGCGCTACGACGCGGTGCTGTGGATGCTGGTGTCGATCACGGCAATCGGCGCGGTGGCGTTCTGGCTCGCGTCGATCGAGCGGCAGTCGGCATTGGGCAGTCGGGAATAGTTGGTCACGATCTTCGACTGCCCACTGCCGATTGACTCTTCTACCGCCCCTCCCGCCGCGCCATGAAGGCGAGCTTCTCGAAGAGGTGCACGTCCTGCTCGTTCTTGAGGAGCGCGCCGTGCAGAGGCGGGATGAGCTTGCGGGGGTCGCGCTCGCGCAACTGCTCGGGGCCAATGTCCTCGGAGAGGAGGAGCTTGAGCCAGTCGAGGAGCTCGGAGGTCGAGGGCTTCTTCTTCAGCCCCGGCACCTCGCGGATCTCGAAGAAGATGCGAAGCGCTTCTTCCACGAGGCGGCGTTTGATGCCCGGGTAATGCACCTCGACGATGCGGTTCATGGTCTCGGCGTCCGGGAACTTGATGTAGTGGAAGAAGCAGCGGCGCAGGAACGCGTCGGGCAGCTCCTTCTCGTTGTTCGAGGTGATGACGACGATCGGGCGCCTGTTCGCGCGCACCGTCTCGCCGGTCTCGTAGACGTGGAACTCCATGCGGTCGAGCTCGAGCAGGAGGTCGTTCGGGAACTCGATGTCGGCCTTGTCGATCTCGTCGATGAGGAGCACCGGGCGCTCCTCCGCCGCGAAGGCGTCCCAGAGCTTGCCGGGGCGGATGTAGTTGCGGATGTCGGACACCCGCGGGTCGCCGAGCTGACTGTCGCGAAGCCGCGAGACTGCGTCGTACTCGTAGAGCCCCTGCTGCGCCTTCGTGGTCGACTTGACGTGCCAAGTGAGGAGCGGCGCGCCGATCGCCTTCGCGATCTCCTCGGCCAGCACCGTCTTGCCGGTGCCGGGCTCGCCCTTCACGAGGAGCGGCCGCTCGAGCACGATTGCGGCGTTGACCGCCACCTTGAGGTCCTCGGTGGCGACGTAGCTCTCGGTGCCGTGGAAGCGCATGCGGGTCAACCTTTTCGCAACGCGGCGGTACATAGGGACTTGAGACCGGGCGGGCAATGCACCCCGAGCGGCTTGCGTCTCCCCTCCCGATGCGAAAGCGTGGGACCGGAGGAGGCGCCAAAAAATGTCCGACGACGGCTATCGCAAGGATCGGCTCGGGAACCGGAGGCTAAACCCCGAGACGCTGATGCTCGGCTACGGCTACGACCCGGCCTTGTCGGAGGGCGCGGTCAAGCAGCCGGTGTTCCTGACCTCGACCTTCGCGTTCCGCTCGGCCGAGCACGGCAAGGAGTTCTTCGACTACGTCGCCGGACGCCGCGAGCCGCCGGCCGGCACGCCCGCCGGGCTCGTCTACTCGCGCTTCAACCACCCGAACAGCGAGATCGTCGAGGACCGGCTCGCGATCTACGAGGAAGCCGAGGCCGGCGCGATCTTTTCGAGCGGCATGGCCGCGATCGCGACGACGCTCCTCGCCTTCGCGCGCCCCGGCGACGTGGTGCTGCACTCGCAGCCGCTCTACGGCGGCACCGAGACGCTGTTGACCAAGACCCTCGCCCCCTTCGGCATCGCGGCGGTCGGCTTTGCGGACGGCACGAGCGAGGAGTCGGTCCGCGCGGCGGCCGAGGAGGCCGCTCAAAAGGGCCGGATCTCGACCGTGATGATCGAGACGCCCTCGAATCCGCTCAACACCCTCGTCGACATCGCCCTCGTGCGCCGGGTCGCCGACGAAGTCGGTATGCGGCAGGACCTCCGCCCGGTCGTCGCTTGCGACAACACGCTTCTCGGACCGATCCACCAGAAACCGCTGGCCCACGGGGCCGATCTCTCGATCTACTCGCTGACGAAATACGTCGGCGGCCACTCCGACCTCGTCGCCGGCGCCGTCTTAGGGCCCCGCGAGCTCGTGCGGCCCGTAAAACTCCTGCGCGGCGCCATCGGCACGCAGCTCGACCCGCACTCGGCCTGGATGATCGCCCGCTCCCTCGAGACCCTCAGCCTGCGCATGAACGCCGCCTGCCGCAACGCCGAGGTCGCGGCGCGCTTCCTGCAGCTCGACCGGCGCGTGGCGCGCGTGTACTTCCCGCCCTTCCTGCCGCACGGCAGCGCGGCGCGGCGGACGTTTGCGGCCCAGTGCACCGCCGCCGGCACGACCTTCTCCTTCGACGTCAAGGGCGGCGAGGCCGAGGCCTTCCGCTTCCTCAACGCGCTCAAGGTGTTCAAGCTCGCGGTCAGCCTCGGCGGCACCGAGTCGCTCGCCTCGCACCCGGCCTCGACGACGCACTCCGGCGTCCCGAAGGAGGTGCGCGACCGCATCGGCGTCACCGACGCCACCATCCGCCTCTCGATTGGCATCGAGCACCCGGACGACATCGTGGCGGACCTGACACAGGCGCTGGCAACAATCGATTAGACTTGAAGACTGGATTAGACCAGTCATTAGGCGAGCATCGGAGGGATCATGGCCGACCCTTCGATTCCGGGCTTGCCCTCGGCGCTACCGGCGCGGCGCTCTATCAATACGGCCGAAACAGCCGGCGCGAGGCGGACAAGCTCAAGCGCGAGCAAGCGACGCGGCGAAAGTTCGCTCCGTCTCCGGGTCCTTGCCGACGCCGAACAGCACGCCGACGCGTCGGATCGGCGGCTGCGCCCGCGCCGGGCCCGGCCATGCCGCAGCCGCAAGTCCCGTGATGACCTCCGCCGTCTCATTCGACTTCATCGGCGCGAGGAGGGTGGGCCCTCAGCTTCCATCAGTGCGCGGCGGAGGACAATCTCCCGACTCCAGGCATTGCATCGCATGCCGTCGTTTGCACGCCCGCCCCCTTCAGGCCGTCACAGCTTCACCCCCTCGATGTAGCCGCGGTTCCAGGTCGGGCTCATCAGGATCTCGTTCATGCACACGGTCACGGGCAGGCGCGCGACGAAGAGGATGGTCTCGGCGAGGTCCTCGGATTGCAGCATGCGCGCCTTGTCCTCGACTGTCACCGGCACCGGGCGCTTGTCGAGGATCGGCGTCGCGACCTCGCCGGGGCAGATGCAGCAGGAGCGGATGCCGTGCCGGCACTCCTCCTGGTTCAGGCTCTCGGAGAGCGCCACGAGCCCGTGCTTCGCCGCCGAGTAGGCGGGCCCGGTGAGGCGCGACACGTAGCGGCCGGCCCAGGACGAGATGTGGACGATGAGCCCGCCCTTCTGCGCCCGCATCATCGGCAGCACGGCGGACGAGGCGTAGAACGGGCCGGAGAGGTCGGCCTCGACCACCGTGTCGAAGCCGTCGGGGTCGATCTCGCTCCAGCTGCGGTTCCTGACGTTGACGCCGGCGCTGTTGACGAGGATGTCGCAGCGCCCAAGCTCCGCCTCGATCCGCTTGGCGGCGGCCCGCACCTGCCCGGCGTCGCGCATGTCGGCCGGCTGGACGAGGGCGGTGCCGCCCTCGGCGCGCACCGTCGCGGCGGTCTCCTCGAGCGGCTCGCGCCGCCGTCCGCTTAAGACCACCTTGGCGCCGGCCCTGGCGAGAAGGAGAGCGCCGGCCTGCCCGATGCCGGAGCCGGCTCCCGTGACCCAGGCGACCTCGCCGGCGATGGAACGGAACATGGTGCCTCCTTAGCGTTCGGACGCCGAACTTCGCGCGCCGCGTCCGGTTTGTGAAGCACGACGCGCCCGCCGGGCGAAGCGCCGGACCCATCCTCCGTGGTATGCGTTGTCGGGAAGGAGGACTTGGCCATGTGGATATCGCGCGCCTTGGCTGCCGGCCCGGAGCAGCCCGGGATGGACACGATCTCGCCCGAGCTGTTCTTCATGCTGCTCGCGATCCTCATCGTCCCCCTCGTCGGCTGGGGCATCTATGCGGCGATGAAGCGGCGGCGCGCAGGCTCGACCTGAGGTGCCCGGAGGGCGGCGGGAAGGATACTGGCATGCGCCGCCTCATGCTCCTGCGCCACGCCAGGGCCGCTCCCGCCGACGGAATGGCGGACATCGACCGCCCGCTCAGCGATCGCGGACGGGAAGCGGTGCCGCGCGTCGCCGCGCACCTGTCCGACGAGCAGCTCTTCCCCGACCTCGCTCTCGTCTCGACGGCGCGGCGCGCCCGCGAGACCTGGGACCTCGCCGCCCCGGGGCTGGGCGAGGTGCCGGTCCGCTTCGAGCCGCGCATCTACGAGGCGCCGGCCGACCGGCTTCTGAAGGTCGTCCGGGAAGTCGAGGGCGGGGTGCGCACGCTCCTCATGGTCGGGCACAACCCCGGCTTCGAGGACCTGGCGAAGCTCCTGATCGGCCACGGGGACCGCTACGCCTTCGCCCGGATGGCACGAAGGTATCCGACCGCCGGGCTCGTCGTGATCGACCTGCCGGCCGAGGACTGGCGCGACGTCGGGCCGGGCTCCGGCCGCCTCGACCGCTTCGTCACCCCGAAATCGCTCGGACAGGACGAGGACGACTGAACGCCGAACCGATCGGCACGCGGTTCGTTCTCAAGGGCGTGCGCCGCGGCGCGCCGGGGGGTAGACTGCAACGACCAGGTGACCGTCCGTGCTCGAATTGCTGTTCTGGCCCATCGCCCTCGCGCTCGCGAGCGGCCCGACCCTCGAGCGCTCGCTCGGCGAGATCGCCGCGCTGAAGGCCCGCGCCGTCGCCGCGGCCGAGCAGGGGGCCGCGCCGGCGCCGGCCTACCTGGCCGCGGACCGGGCGGTGAGCAACTGGCGCCTTGAGGCGGTGCAGGACCTGCACCCCGCGCCGGTCTCGGCGCTCGCGGTGCTGCTCGGCGTCGAGCGCCCGGTCGTCACCCGCTGCGTCAAGCTCAACAACTACTGGTGCATCAAACGGGCGCGCTGGAACGGCGAGATCGGCCACGACGACGAGGGCCACGTCGGCTTTTCGAGCGCGGAGCGGGGCGCCGACGCCGCCGTGACGCTTCTGCGCCGCTACTACCTCGACTTCGGCCGGAAATCCGCCCTCGACATCGTCCGGCGTTGGGCCCCAGCGGAATGCCACGGCGGCGGGGTGTCGATCTCGCTGTCGAGCCTCGCCGTGCGCGGCATCGGGCAGACGCTCCGGGCGCGCTGGCTCGCGGCCCAGCGCGCGAAGCTCGCCCGGCCCGCGGCGCAGACGGCGTCCGCGGCTCCTGGCGCGGCCACTCCCGCTGCGGCGGGCCGACGGACGGCGGCGACCCGGGTCGCGAGCCCGCGCCCCGCGCCGCCGCACGTGTCGCGGATTCCGTTGCGCCCCCTGCCGACCTTCCGCGTCCCCGACATCGCGGTCGGCCTCGGCGAGCGCAGGATCGCGACGGTCTCGGCGGCCCTTGCCCCGGCGCCGCGGCGTCGCCAGCCGACTCCGGCATCGGTCGCGGCAGCGGCGCGAGCGAAGGAGTTTCCCGGAACGGCCCGCCCGGTCCGGGTCGCCTCGATGGCCCCGGCACCGAAGCCCACGCCCGTGGCCGCCTGCACCCTCGACGAGGGCCGCATCCGCAACTACGCGGCCCGCATCGTGCAGGGCCTCGACCTCGGCCCTGCCGACGACCTCAGGCTGTTCGCGCCGGACGGCACGCCCCTGCCGAACCTGCCTCGGGTCATGCTCGCCATGTCGGCGGTCGAGCTCGGCTGGCTCAAGGCCAGCATGGAGCTGATCGAGGCGGCGGTCGGCCGGGCGACGCCGGTGCCGCAGACGAGCGCCGCCATCGCCCCCGTCACGCCGCCCCCGCCGGCGCCTTGAGCTCCCCGTGTCCCTCCTGACCGACATCGCGTCCCGGGCGGGCGCCGCGGCGCAGGGGCTGTGGCAGGCGGGCAGCCAGCTCCTCGAGCCCTCCCTGCGGCTCGGCGTGACGGGGCTTGCCCGCTCGGGCAAGACCGTGTTCACGACCGCCCTCGTGCACCACCTCGTCGAGGGCCATGTGCTGCCGGCGCTCAGGGCCTCGGCGCAGGGGCGCATCCGCCGCGCCCGCCTCGACCACCAGCCCGACGACGCCGTGCCGCGCTTCCCCTACGAGGAGCACGTCGCGGCGCTCGTCAGGGAACGGCGCTGGCCGCGCTCGACCGAGCGCATCGGCGAGCTTCGCCTCGACGTCGAGTACGAGCGCGCCTCCGGCTGGCGCCAGGGCCCGGCGACCCTCGCCCTCGACATCGTCGACTACCCGGGCGAGTGGCTCCTCGACCTCGCGCTGATCGACGCCGACTACCGCGACTGGTCGCGCCGCACGATCGAGGCGAGCCGGAGATCCGCGCGCGCCGCCGTCGCGGCGCCCTGGCACGAGAGCTTGCGCGGCCTCGATCCGGCGGGACCCGCGGACGAGATGGTGGCGGCGCGCGCGAGCGAGGCGTTCAAGGCCTATCTCGCGGCGCTCCGGGCCGGGCCCGAGGCCGTCGCCACGACCCCGCCGGGGCGCTTCCTCATGCCCGGCGACCTCGCCGGCTCCCCGGCCCTGACCTTCGCGCCCCTCGACCTCGCCCCCGATCAGGCAACCGCGCCGCGGACGCTCGCGGCCCTCATGGAGCGGCGCTTCGAATCCTACAAGACCCACGTGGTGCGCCCGTTCTTCCGCGACCACTTCCAGCGCATCGACCGGCAGATCGTCTTGGTCGACGTGCTCGCCGCCGTTGACGCCGGGCCGGCGGCGCTCGCCGAGTTGGAGGAGGCCCTCGACCAGGTGCTGCTCGCCTTCCGGGTCGGCCGCGGCGGGTATCTTACGCACCTGTTCTCGCCCCGCGCCGACCGGGTGCTGTTCGCGGCGACGAAGGCCGACCACGTCCACCACACGAGCCACGACCGGCTGGAATCGCTCCTGCGCCTCCTCGTCGCCCGCGCGGTGCGCCGCACCGAGGCCGCGGGCGCCCGCGTCGGCACCGTGGCGCTCGCCTCCGTGCGCGCGACCCGCGAGACCGCCGTGCGCGAGGGCTGGGAGACTCTTCACGCCGTCGCCGGCACGCCCGAGGCCGGCGAGCGTGTCGGCAGCGATCTCTTCGACGGCGAGGCCGAGGCCGCGGTCTTCCCCGGCGAATTGCCGGAGCGCCCGGAGGCGGTGCTCGAAGGCGCGGTGCCGCCCGGGTCGCTGCGCTTCCCGCGCTTCCGCCCGCCGAAGGTCGGGGTCGACGCCCTCGGGCGCACCGGGCGGCTGCCGCACATCCGCCTCGACCGGGCGCTCGAGTTCCTGATCGGGGACCATCTCGCATGACCCGTAGCCCGCGCGCCTTCCGCCTCGACGACCCGGACGTGGTGACGGTGCGGGCGGACGAGCCCGCGCCCGAGGGCCGCGGCATCGTCGTCACCGAGGAGCCCATGGAGGCGATCGAGGCCGCCGACGGCGCGCTCGTGCCGATGGCGGAGCGCCGCGGCCCCTCGTGGGGCGGCATCCTTCTGTCCGCTCTCGGCGGGCTTGCGACGCTCGCCGTCGGCATCGGCCTCGAGCGGCTGATAAGGGACCTCTTCGCCGCCTCGCCCTGGCTCGGCTGGACCGCGCTTGCGCTTGCGGCCGTGGCGCTGATCGCATTCCTCGCCATCGTGGCGCGCGAGCTCGCCGGCATGCTGCGCGAACGCCGCATCGAGCGCCTGCGCGGGGCGGCGATCGACGCCGTCGCGGTCAGGGACCACGCCGCCGCGAAAGGCGTCGTGCGCGACCTCGTCGCGCTCTACGGCGAGCGTCCCCACACGGCCGCCGGCCGCAAGCGGCTCATGGCGTGGTCCGGGGAGATCATCGAGGCCGACGACCGCATCGCCTTGGCCGAGCGCGAGCTCGTCGCGCCCCTGGACCTTGCCGCGAAGCGCGCCGTCGCCAACGCCGCGAAGCAGGTCTCGGTCGTGACCGCGGTCTCGCCCCGCGCCATCGTCGACGTCGCCTTCGTGGTCTTCGCGGCGGTGCGCCTCTTGCGCCGCATCTCGATGATCTACGGCGGACGTCCGGGGCTCCTCGGCTTCCTGCGCCTCGCCCGCGCGGCCTTCGGGCACCTCGCCGTGACCGGCGGCGTCGCGGTCGGCGACAGCCTCGTGCAGCAGGTGCTCGGCCTCGGGCTCGCGGCGCGCATCTCGGCGAAGCTCGGCGAGGGCGTGCTCAACGGCCTCATGACGGCGAGATTCGGGCTTGCCGCCATCGCGGTCTGCCGCCCCCTGCCGTTCCTGCGCGAGGACCCGCCGAAGCTCGGCGACGTCGCCGGGGAGCTCCTCAGCGGCGCGGAGAAGGCGCCCTCCTAGGGCGTGTGAGCACTGCAATGAATTCTCGGGCGCTGTGTGGCCCCAGCTCATACTCGGCGGTCTTGGATGGAGGTTCGTGCCATGGAAGCGCCAGGCCAAGTGCATGAACGACAGGTTGCAACGCCTACGACGCGACTTAACTGAAGGGGTCGCCTCGCCGACTTGCCCGAGCGGCTATCGCGTGCGGACGTTTGCCGCTGACGATGCGCCCACGGTTCACCGCCTACTTGAGGTCGGCTACGCTCAAGGCGGAGGCCATGTTGGGGCATTTGAAGAGTGGTGGCCCAGCCTTCGAGATGACGACGAGTTTGCCCCCGGCCTTTGTTTCCTCGCGGTCAATGAGCGGCAGGACATTGTCGGAGTCGCCCAATGCTGGACCAGTGCCTTCATCAAAGACCTGGTTGTCCATCCACTAGCGCGTCGGCGCGGAATCGCGACGGCGCTGCTGAGGAGAGTATTTTGGGAATTTCGGCGTCGGGGCATGAAGCACGTCGATTTGAAAGTTCAGGCGGACAATCCTACGGGGGCAGTCCGCTTGTATAAAGAACTTGGAATGCGAGAAGTGGCGCTCGACGGGTCGTGAGGCTTTGGCGAGGTCAAGCTTCGCGTTTTGTAGGTGAAGCGCCTCGGCAGTTTTTGCCGCCCAGCGCCGGAAGTGTGGCCCTTTTCGCCGATCCCCACCACCTCCCGGGCAGCTAAGTCATTGCGCTTGCTCATCGTTCGCTGCGGCACGGGGGTTGCTCGTGCGCCCTTGGATCAATGCGCTCCGGCGCGCGTGGAGGGTAGCCATGGGTATCTTCGGGGCAATGACGACGGCCGTGTCCGGCCTGCGCGCGCAGTCCTACGCGCTCGAGAACATCTCCGGCAACATCGCGAACTCGCAGACGACGGGCTACAAGCGCCTCGACACGAGCTTCGTCGATCTCATCCCGGAACTGCCCTACAAGCACGAGCTCGCGGGCTCGGTGCTGGGCTTCTCGCGCCTCACCAACACCATCCAGGGCGACCTCCAGTCGACCGGCATCCCGACCAACATGGCGCTCAACGGCGAGGGCTACTTTATCGTCCAGGAGCGCTCGGGCACGGCCAACAACCGTCCGGTGTTCGGCGGCTCG
Source organism: Beijerinckiaceae bacterium (assembly GCA_036389455.1). Taxonomy (GTDB): domain Bacteria; phylum Pseudomonadota; class Alphaproteobacteria; order Rhizobiales; family Beijerinckiaceae; genus JAJKJG01. Next base: position 6,877 of record DASVPW010000005.1, on the reverse strand, counting down.
GACCTCTACACCCGGCGCGGCGACTTCACCCTCGACAAGGACGGCTTCCTCGTGAACGGAGCCGGCTACTACCTCAAGGGCTCCTCCATCGACCCGATCACCGGCGAGGTCAGGGGCGCCGGCAACGGCGTCATCCAGATCTCGACCGACCCGCTGCCCGCGCGCTCGACGACCGAGATCCTCTACCGCGCCAACCTCCCGTCGAGCCCGGCGACCTCGAGCGCCACGACCAATGCGGGCAACGGCTCGCAGATCCTCACGAAGCCGCCTTCGAGCATGCCGTCCGGCTACGACCCTCGCGTGATGTCGCTGCCGGCCCCCAACCCGGTGCCGGCGGTCCGCATGGACGACCAGGGCCGGTTCATGAGCCAGAGCATCAACGGCGGCGCCATCACGGTGTACAACCAGGTCGGCGCGCCGATCGACGTGCAACTGCGCTGGGCCAAGGTCGAGAGCGCCGGCCCGGCGACCTCGACCGGCACGGTCGACGTCAGCGGCGCCTACACCCTCGGGGCCGGCAACGACGGCAACCTCACCATCAACGGCACCAACATCGCGCTCGTCGCCGCGGACGACGAGACCTCCATCCTGAGCAAGATCAACGCCCAGAGCGCCGTCACCGGCGTCACCGCCTCGCTCGACACGGCGGACCACCTCGTGCTCACCTCGAACGACCAGACCGCCAACCTCACCATCGCGGGCACCGCCTTGACGCTGACGAGCCTCGGGCTTTCCGCCGCGACCACGAACCCGACCACCGACATCTGGAACATGTTCTACCTGCGCAACAGCAAGCCGGTCGTCGACGGCGACCTGACCTGGCAGAACGTCGGCGTGCCGATCACCTTCAACGCGAGCGGCCAGATGACCTCGGAGAACGAGATCGCCGTCCCGGACCTCACCATCGACGGCAACGCCGTCGGCTCGATGACCTTCAACTTCGGCTCGGCGGGCCTCACCCAATACGCCTCGGCGAGCGGCCTCGTGCAGGCCTCGACGATCCAGCAGGACGGCTACCCCTCGGGCACCCTCGACTCGGTCTCGGTGACCGGCGATGGGCGCATCTCGGGCAACTACTCGAACGGGCGCGTCGTGCCGGTCGCGGTGCTCTCCGTCGCCCAGTTCAACGCCGACAACGCGCTGAAGCGCCGCGACGGCGGCGTCTACGAGCAGACGCTGGAAGCCGGCCTCCCGATCGTCGGCCTCAACGGCGCGACCGTCATCGGCGGCAACGTCGAGGGCTCGAACACCGACATCGCCGAGGAGTTCTCGAAGATGATCGTGACGCAGCAAGCCTACTCGGCGAACACCCGCGTGGTCTCGACCTCGCAGCAGATGCTCACCGACGTCCTCAACATGCTGCGCTGATCGTCATGAATAATGGGCGCCCATGATGACGGACGGCGGGCGGTCCCGATGAGGGACGAGGCGATCATGATGAACGAGAGGTGCGCGGCTAAGCCATGAGCCTCCTGTCCGCCCTCAACGCGGCGACCTCGGGCCTGCGCGTCACGCAGGCCGGCATCGACGTCGTCTCGCAGAACGTCGCCAACGCCGACACGGCGGGCTACTCGCGCCGCCGCCTCGCGCAGGTGCAGCAGATCGCGGGCGACCGCACCTCGGGCGTGCGCACGGCCGAGATCGAGCGCGTCATCGACACGGTGGCGCAGCGCCAGCTCAGGCTCGAGACGTCCGGCGCCGCCTACACGGCGTTGTCCGCCCGCTTCGCCCAGGAGATCGACCGCCTGTTCGGGCAGCCCGGCGGGACGGGCTCCCTCGACGGCGCCGTGAACGGCTTTTCGGCGGCGCTGCAGGCGCTCGCCTCCGACCCCTCGTCGTTCTCGGGCCGCTCCGCCGTGCTCGACGCCGCGGGCGCGCTGGCTTCCCGCATCGGTGCGGTCGCGACCGGCATCCAGGGCCTGCGCACCGACGCCGAGAACCGGATCGCCTCCGCGGTCTCGCGCGCGAACGAGCTTCTCGCCGGCATCGCCGCCGTCAACGCCAAGGTCGTCTCCTCCGGGACGGCGGCGCCCTCGCCGGCGCTCCTCGACGAGCGCGACCGGCTCGTCAACGAGCTTTCGGGCCTCATGGACGTGCAGGTCGCCGAGGGGCAGGGCGGCTCGGTCACGCTGATGACGTCGAGCGGGCTGATGCTGTTCGACGGCTCGTCGGCCGTGAAGCTCGCCTTCGACGGGCGCGGCATGCTCGACGCCAATGCGCTCTACTCCGCCGACCCGGCCGAGCGCGGCGTCGGCACGATCACGGCGACGACGATCCAGGGCTTCTCGGTCGACGCCGTCGCCAACGGCCTGTTCCGCTCGGGCGAGATCGCGGCGGCGCTGGCGTTGCGCGACGAGATCCTGCCGCAGGCGCAGCGCCAGCTCGACGAGCTCGCGGCGGGCCTGTCGCGGGCGATCTCCGACCGGCAGGTCGCCGGCACGGCGGTCGCGAACGGCTTCCAGATCGATCTTGCCGGGCTCAAGGCCGGCAACGCGGTGACGCTCGACTACACCGTCGGCGGGACGGCGCGGCGCATCATCCTGATGCCGACCGACGGCGGCGCTCCGGCGACGATCCCGCCGGCCGACGCCGGCGACCCGAACGCGACCGTGATCCGGGTGAACATCTCGGGCGGGCTCACGGCCGCCTCGATCTTCACCTCGATCAATGCCGCTTTTACGGCGCAGGGGATCGCCCTCACGGCCGATTCGCCCGCCGCGAACACCTGGCGCTTCGTCGCGCCGGCGGCGAGCGGCACCGCCGTGGCCGGCGTCACGGCCGGCATCACCGTCGACACCTTCGGGAGCGGCAATCCGCAGCTCCCGCTGTTCGTCGACAAGGGCTACGGCAACACGGCCTACACCGGCTCCTTTGAGGGGCGCTCGCACCTTAACGGATTCGCCCAGCGCATCGCCGTCAACCCGGCGGTGCTCGCCGACCGCTCGAAGCTCGCGGTCTTCGGCCCCGGCGTGCTCCAGGGCGACGCGACGCGGCCGCAGTTCATCCTCGACGCCGTCACCAGGGCCGACCGGGCGTTCTCCGGGATGACGGGGCTCGCCGGCGGCGCACCCTTCTCGTCCTCGGTCGCGGAGTTCGCCCGCCGGGTCGTCGAGGCGCAGGGGGCCGCCGCCGAGAGCGCCGAGCGCCTCGACCAGGGCCAGCAGGTCGCGCTGTCGGCGATCCAGGGCCGGTTCGCGGACTACTCCGGCGTCAACATCGACCAGGAGATGGCGCAGCTCGTGCAGCTCCAGACCGCCTACGGGGCGAACGCCCGCATCATGACGGCGGTGCGCGACATGCTCGACATGCTGATGCGGATCTGAAGGCGATGGCGGTCTCACCCTACGCGGCCCCGTTCTCGGCCGGGTCCCTCGCGGCCCGGCGCTCGGGCGACCTCTTCGTCGGCATGCGGCGCGAGCTCGACGAGCTCCAGCGCCAGCTCGCCACGGGCCAGCGCTCCGAGAGCTTCGGCGGCCTGGGATTCGAGCGCCGCGCGAGCCTCGACGCCCGCGGCCGGCTCTCGGCTCTCGACGGGTATCTCGCGACCGTGAAGGATGCGCAGTTCCGGGTCGGCCTCATGACCGACGGGCTCTCCCGCCTCGATGCGCTCGCCGGAATGACGAAGAGCGAGCTTTCGCCGCCGAAGTTCGACCCGGGCAGCGGCGGGCGCACGACCTCGCAGAGGAACGCCGAGGAGCGCCTCAAGCTCGCGGTCGACGTGCTCAACACCGGGGTGAACGGACGCTACGTCTTCGCCGGCCGCGCGAGCGACAGGCCGCCGGTCCTCGACGCCAAGACCATCCTGGACGGCGACGGGCTGCGCCTGGGCTTGCGCGGCATGATCCCCGAGCGCGTCGCGGCCGACCGGGCCTTGGACGGCCTCGGCCACGCGACTCTCGCTGCGTCGAGCGCGGCCGGCGTCGAGTCGCTCTCGGTCGCGACCACGGACGCGGCGCGGCTCGGCCTCAAGATCGTAGGCCTCGCCGAGACGATGACCAACGTCGCCCTGCCGGGCGGCGCCAACGCCGCCGGCGTGACGAGCGCCGCCGGCGTGACGACGGCGCGGCTCGACTTCACCGGCCTGCCCGTCGCGGGCGAGGGCTTCCAGCTCCAGGTGCAGCTCCCGGACGGCACGCTCACGTCGCTCAGCTTCACGGCGGTCGCGGCCCCGAGCGCCGGCCTGCCCGGCACCTTCGACATCGGCGTCGACGCCGCGACGACCCGCACCAACGCCCTCAACGCCGTCACGGCCTCGATCACGGCGCTGATGCAGAGCGACGATGCGAAATCGGCCTCCGCGATCGCAGCCGCCCGGGAGTTCTTCGCCCAGACGCCGGGAAACCCGCTCCCGGCCGGCGCCTACTCGCAGCCGGTGGTGCAGTGGTACGCCGGCGACGACGACTTGGGCTCGGTCCCGAACGGGCGCGACACGGCACCCGTGCGCGTCGACGAGAGCACCGTGATCGGCACCGGAGCCCGCGCCGACGAGGCGCCGATCCGGAATCTTCTGGCGAACCTCGGCGCGCTCGCAGCGGAGAGCTTCTCCAACACCGACCCGGAGCGCCAGCGCTACGAGGCGCTCGCCGACAAGGTTCGGGTGAATTTGTCGCCCGCGGACCCGGCCGAGAGGATCGACGGGATGGTGGCGGAGCTCGGCTCGGCGGTCGCCGCCATGAACGCCGCGCAGGAGCGCCACCAGGCGACGCAATCGGTCCTCGAGGACATGCTCGCGAAGAACGAGGAGGCGAGGCCCGAGGAGCTCGCCGCCGCGATGCTGGCCCTCCAGACGCGCCTCCAGGCGAGCTACCAGACGACCTCGCTCCTCGCCCGCCTGTCGATCGTGAACTACCTCTGAGCTCCTTCGCGCGTTCTCCCTTTCCCTGCCAGCGGGGAGAGGTGAAGTGGCCTCGCTTTCCGCTGCGGAATGGGGTAAGAAGACCCAAACCAAAAAGCGGGGTCTCCAGATGCTGTTTCGCGCCGCTCTCGCGGGGTCGCTGATCCTCGCCGTCCCGGCCTTCGCGGCCGAGCGTCCGCCCGCCGCTCGTCCCAACACCTGCGCCCACCATGGGCCAGGGTTCGCGCCGATCCCCGGCGCCGACACCTGCGTGCGCGTGAGCGGGCGGGTGCGCAGCGAGGTCGACGTCGGCTCCCAGCGCTCGGTCGGCGGTTACGGCGGCGGCGGCGCCCGGCTCAACGCCGAGGCTCGGGCCGCCCTCGACGCCCGCACCGAGACCGACGCCGGGCCGCTGCGCACCGTCGTCCGGGTCCGCGCCCGGCGCGGCGAGCCGAGCCGCCAATAAACCCCCGCCGTTCGACGGGGGCCTTGCTTCGCGCCTCGGCTGCTTCAGGCCGCCTGCGCCGGCTGGCTGCGCAGGCCGGCCGCGACCTCGCGGTTGATGGTGATCAGGATGCCGAGGCGCTCCGGCGCCGGCTGCGTCATCACCGCGAGGGTGTGGTTGAAGATGAAGATGCCGAGGTTCGCGACGTTCTGCTTGATCGGGACGGGGAGGGGGTTCCCTTCCTCCGTCGCCGACGAGACCAGGATCGTCCAGAGCTTGCGGTTGTAGGTCAGCGCGTCGAAGAGCTCGGGCCGCTTCCCGTCCCAGTCGTCGCGGATCGCCTGGAGCCTGGTCGCGGCCTTCATCAGGATGGCCGCCTCGAGCTCACGGGGCGATTGCGTGGCCTGGGCTACCTTCGAATACGCGGTCGCCGCCTGTTGCATGGGCGATCAGCTCCTGTTCATAGGTGATCAGCGACCGCACGGCCTTGAGGGCCTTGTAGAGGTCGCCGGCGAGGATGCGGTTGTTGATCTCGGCAATGAGCGGCAGCGCGCTCGGCGCCGCGCTGAGGAAATCCTGCACGAGCGGGAAGTAGAACTCGTTGTGGCCCGAGAGGTCGCCGGACAGGTACATGAGCTGCACGGCGAGGTAGATCTTCTTCGCCGGGCTGTCGGCGGTCGCGGGCGTCAGGATGTCCTTCTCGCGCAGGATCGGCGTGTCGCCCTCGATGTGGAGACGGGCGCGGGCGTCGCCGTTGCGGATCACGGCGGTGCCGACGATGATCCGCTCGCCGGGCTTGAGCTCCACCTTCAGGGTCATGGGCGTCTCCCCGCGGCTGCTACGCCGTCCGCCTTCAGCCGAACAGGCGCAGCACCGCCTGCGAGGCCTGCGCCGCGAGGGAGAGCGCCGTCTGCGAGAGCTGCTGGCGGGTGTTGAGGGCCAAGAGGTTCGCGCCCTCCTCGTTGGTGTCGGCGAGGGTCAGGTTGTCGGCCCCGGTCTGGAGCGTGTTGATCATCGACTTCGTGAACTCCTGCCGGATCTGCACCGTCGCGAGGTTCGAGCCGAAGGCCGTCGCCTGGGTCTGCACGGTCGTGAGCGCGTCCGAGAGCTTGCCGAGGCGGGCGTCGAGGGCAGCGTCGTCCGAGAACTCGGCGCCGTTCGCCGCCGCGATATCGAGGGAGTTCGCGTCGGTCGAGATGCCGCGGACGTTCCCGGCCGAGTCCTTCGCCTGGATGTCGAGGACGCTCGTACCGAGCTCGTTGAAGACCACCTTGAGCTTGTCGGCCTTGAGCAGGTTCACGCCGTTGTAGCCCGAGTCGGCGGCGATGCGGTCGAGCTGGGTGCGCAGGTCGTTGAACTGCGTGATCAGGTTCTTGCGGACGTCGTTGCCGCCGACGGTCGTTGTGTTGGGGCCGCCGGTGCCGCCGCTGACGGCGGACGCCGTCGCACCGACGAGGGAGAGGTCGTCGGTCGAGAGGTTCTCGATCCTGAGCTTGCCGCCGTCGTTCGAGGCCCGCACCTTGCCGGTGAGCGAGGCGTTGCCGTTGATCGCCGTCACCAGGGCATCCACCGTCTTGACCGCGCCGGGCGAGACCGCG
>DASVPW010000004.1:0-10197 GCA_036389455.1 Beijerinckiaceae bacterium | reverse complement strand
GGTCGGGCCGCAGTACGCGCCGATCCTGGAGAACCTCGGCCCCGCCCTCAACGGCTTCGTCAACTTCCACCTCTACGTCCCGGAGCCGACCCTGAAGTTCCCCGGCATCCAGGAGTTCCTCGCCCGCTACGAGCCGATCGCGAAGCAGCGCGGCGTCGACCTCCTCGGCCACTACATCCCGCCGTTCTTCTACGCTGCCGGGCAGGTCGTCGCGGCCGCCGTCAAGGGGGCAGGGGGCGTGGACCAGGCCAGGATGGCGCAATGGCTTCACGCCAATCCGGTCGAGACCATCGTCGGGACGATCCGGTTCGATCCGGCGGGCGACTGGGTCGAGCGCCGCGTCCTCATGGTCCAGTACCGCGGCCTTGCGAGCCGCAACGTCGAGCAGTTCCGGCAGGCCGGCAAGCAGGTCGTCATCGACCCGCCGCCCCTGAAGAGCGGCGACTTCGTCCCCTTCGCGACGGCGCGATCGTGATCTCTTTCGATCACGAGCGCCGCCCCGTCAGCATCAGCCCTGCTGCTTCTAAACCCGCCCGGTCGATGTCCAGCGCGCCACGCCTGGGCTGCCGTTTGTTTGCGCCTGCCGGGCGGCTCGGTCCCAGTCATAGACGACGGCCCGCAGATCGACCGACCACGTGCCGCCGGGCCCGCGCGTGGCTACCGCGTAGCGGGCGTGCGGCGACCCGGTTTCAATCACGTGGGGGACCGGGGTACCGTCCGTGTAGGCCGGCATGCCGATGCTGCCAGGGTTCACCACGGTCACGGCACCAACCTGGACTACACGCTGTACATGTGTATGGCCGCACAGGACGAGGCGCGCGGAACCGATGCCCGCCAGTCGCGTCCGGATCGCGTCGGCGGCGGCAAGGACCGCCCGGCCGCTCCTGACGTCTTCGAGAAGGTAATCGAGGTCGCCGCCGGCAGGGCTGCCGTGGCAGGCGAACACCTCGCCGTCCGCCAGCCGCAACGTCTGAGGCAGGCTCTTGGTCCATCGCATATGCGCCTCCGACAAAAGAGGGCGCGCGAAGGCGACGGAACTGCTGGCGTCGTCACCTTCGAGGAGGTTGCGTTCGTGGTTGCCGGCGAGGGTCGGGCACCCCAGCGCGATCTGCGCATCGGCGCTGCCGGCCGGATCGAAGGGACCAGTAAACAGGTCGCCCAGGTTAACGACCAAGTCGGGCGCCTGTGCACGCAAGTCTGCCAGCACGGCTTCCAGGGCAAGCAGGTTGCCATGGGCATCAGCGAGGACGGCGACGCGCATCAGCCCAGTCCTTGGCCGATTCCCGCTGCTCCGTCAGCTTCGCCGCGAGCGGTGGGCCCGTGACGGAGAGCTGGACGCCGGCATGCTAGCCCCGCTTTCCGCCAACCGAGACAAATGCCATGAGGCACGGTTCCGGCAACGGATTGCGCCAGCGATGGCGGGTTCCGTTCTGCACGACGCAATCGCCTTGACGCAAGTGGACCTTCTGCCCGTCGTCCAATTCCAGGGTCATCTCGCCGCGGACCACGATCCCATAATCAATCGTGTCCGAAGTATGCATGCCCGGCGCGCCGCGTTCGAAATGGTCGCCCATCCCGGGAACCTTCTCCGACAGCTCCCTCAGCGCGCTGTCGAAGGTAACTCCCGGCGGGGGCTTCCACCCGTCGGGGCGCTTCGGCGGATATGAGATGAGGCGAAACATCGTACCGCCCGGACCGGGAAAAGCCTTCGTCCCATTGAGCATGGGGTCGGGCTCCAGGCCGGTCAGGTGCGGCACTCCGTCAGTCATATACAGCTCGTAGAAAGTGAGTCCCGGATTGGCGTCGATCTCCACGACCTTCGGAGTGACGTCGAAGGACTTGAAAACTGACTTGCCGGCTCCATCTCGGCCGGTCAGCGCCCGCCTTGGCGGTTGCAGATCACTTGAGTCCTTGGCTTCGCTGCGCCGCGCGCTTGAGAACAGCACGGTTCCGCCCGCCATCGCGGAGAGCGCTTTGAGCAGTTTGCGCCTCTCGTCGCTCCCCGGTTTCTGACGCATTCCCTCCGCAGCATCGGGACGTTCGTGCCTTTTGTTCGGCCACCATCGCCATAAGTGTCTGCTCTTCATTTGCATTCTCCAGTGCTCGCACGGTCGGGGCGCGCAGCAGCGTGCGCGGCGAGATGTTCACTCGGGCGCGCGATGAGCGTGCTCTGGATGCTGCATCGCAGTCGTATGATCGTAGCACCAGCAAAGGTCCCGACGAAGGGGATGGGCCCTGTTTACGCCCCCGATCTCCGGCGCGAGTTCACGGAGCCGCAGACGGTGATTACGCCGTCAGATTCAATCAGCGTCCGCTTCCACCCTGTGCACGCCGAAAGCTGCCGGGCCGCTTTCGGCCATGAGCGCCCATTCCGCTTTGCGCCCGTGCAGCCGTAGAACGGGTGCCTTAGCTGCTCCGAAGCGGACGCGACCGGAGGCGTGCGCCAGGGCCTAGTTGTGCCACAAACGGACATGAGCACTGCCACCGGCGGTACCGGGCGACGAACAGTCTGGCCGGATAATCTACAGCCCCGTGACCACCGGGAGCGTCTGCACCCTTCTACCGCTGAAGCCAATGTCCGGTCGCGTGCGCAATCGCCCAAACCACCATCCTCAGCGTCGGAGTCCGTAATCCGCGCATTCTGTTGGCTGGAATAAGCTTACTAGCCTTGAATTCCTCGGATTGCTTCGAATAGAACAAACCGCTTTTGATCGAAAGGGACCGCCTCGTGGTTCAGAACATCATGAACCGCGCATTCCTGGCTCTTGCGGGCCGCTCACTCGGCGCGCTTCTCGTCATGGCGTTCGTCTCGTCGGCGTCGCTCGCCCAACCGACCACCGTTCGCGTCGGCCACTTCCCCAACATCACGCATGTGCAGGCGCTGGTGGCACATCATCTGTCGCGCCAGGGCAAGGGCTGGTTCGAGGAGCGCCTCGGCCCCGACGTGAAGATCGAATGGTTCATCTATAATGCGGGCCCGAGCGCCATGGAGGCGATCTTCGCCGCCACGATCGACCTCACCTATGTCGGCCCGAGCCCTGCCATCAACGCCTACGCGAAAGCGCGCGGGGAGGAGATCCGCATCGTCGCCGGGGCCGCAAACGGCGGCGCGGCGCTCGTCGTGCAGCCGGATTTGCCCCTAAACGCGCCGGCGGATTTCCGCGGGCGGAAGGTTGGCACGCCGCAACTTGGCAACACGCAGGATGTCTCGGCGCGCGCCTGGCTCGTCGCCGGTGGCGTGCGCGTCACGCTTACCGGCGGCGACGCCCATGTCATACCGACCGCCAACCCCGACCAACTCTCACTCTTCAAGCAGAAAAAGCTTGATGCCGTTTGGACCGTGGAGCCGTGGGTGTCCCGTCTCGAGACGGAGGCGGGCGGCAAGACCCTGATCGAGGAGAGCGACGCGGTTACCACCGTGCTCGTCTCCAGCGTCAAGTTCCTCTCGGGCCGCCGCGATATCGTGAGCCGTTTCGTTGCCGCGCATGCCGAGCTGACGGAATGGATTCGCAAAAACCCCGAGGAAGCGCAAAAGATTGTGCGGGCGGAACTCGGCGCCGAAATGCGCGCCGATGTCTCGCCCGACTTAATCGCGCGCGCCTGGAAGCGCATCGAGCTTGCAGCGGATGTCTCGCGCGAGGCGTTGGACAAGTTCGTCGCGAAGGCCCGCACCGTTGGCTTCCTACGCACGGCGCCGGATTTGGAGCGGCTCGTCGAGAAACCATGATGCAACCCCAGGACCACCATCAGCCCGAAGGTCCCAAACTCGTCGTCGAGGGCGTGTCCAAATGGTACAGGACCTCGCGCGCGGTGCACGCCCTCGACAATGTCAATCTCACCGTCGACGAAGGCGAGTTCGTCTGCCTGGTCGGCCCGAGCGGCTGCGGCAAGTCGACCTTGCTCGACATCATCGCCGGCTTGACCGCACCCGACCAAGGCCGCGTGCTGGCCGATAATCAGCCGGTCGAGGGGCCCGGCCGGCATCGCCTCGTGATGTTTCAGGAATCGGCGCTGTTTCCATGGCTCACGGTCATGGGCAACGTGATGTTCGGCCTCAAGCTCAAGCCCGGCCTCAGCGACGCCGCGCGCAAGGAGATCGCGCGCGAGCATCTCGAACTCGTCGGCCTGGACAAATTCACGCGATCCTACGTGCATGAACTCTCCGGCGGCATGAAGCAGCGCGTCGCCTTCGCGCGCTCGCTCGCGCCCAATCCGCGCGTGCTGCTCATGGACGAGCCGCTCGCCGCCCTCGACGCCATGACGCGCGAGCAGCTCTATGCCGACATCCAGCGCATCTGGGAGAAGAAGAAGAAAACAATAGTTCTCGTCACCCACAACATGCGCGAGGCGGTCTGCCTCGCCGACCGTGTCATCCTGATGTCGCCGCGCCCGGGCCGTATCGTCGAGGAATTTTCAGTGCCCCTGCCCCGCCCGCGCGACGTCAACAACGTCGATTTGGCCGCTCACGCGGCGCGCATCACGCAGGCGCTCAAGCGCTTCTTGTCCGCGGACGCGGCCGCATGAGACGAACCATTATAGCGGGCGCGTTCTTCGCCGCCCTCATCGGCACCTGGTATCTGGCGGTGGCGACCGGGCGCTGGTCGCCGGTCCTCATTCCGCCGCCGCAGGCGGTCGCGGAGTATTTGTGGACGGCCGTGCGCGACGGCTCAGCCTTCGAGGCGACCGCCGTGACTATGCGCCGGCTGCTCGTCGGCTACGCCATCGGCCTCGCCATCGGCCTGCCGCTCGGGCTCCTGTGCAGCTCGTCGGAGTTCTTCAAGGACACAGTCGGCACCCTGGCGCTCGGCTTGCAGACCTTACCGAGCGTGTGCTGGGTGCCGCTCGCCCTCGTCTGGTTCGGCCAGACCGAATGGGCCATGCTGTTCGTCGTCATCATGGGCACAGTGTGGTCGGTGGTGATCGCCACCGACACCGGCGCCCGCACGATCCCGCCGATCTTCGCCCGCGCCGCGCGCACGATGGGCTCGGAGGGCCTGCACAAATGGACGCGCGTCATCCTGCCGGCCTCGCTGCCATTCCTGGTCAGCGGCATGAAGCAGGGCTGGGCCTTCGCCTGGCGCTCTCTCATGGCGGCCGAGATCTACGTCACCATCCTGACCGGCTTCGGCCTCGGCCATCTCCTGCATTACGGGCGCGAGCTCAACTCCATGGACCAGGTCATCGGCATCATGTTCGTCATCATTCTCATCGGGCTGATAGCGGACAAAGTCCTGTTCTCGCCCTGGGAGCGGTTCCTCCACCGACGCTGGGGCACTGGGATCGTAAAATAGGCCCCGACAACCGGCGGAGGTTGATCGGCCCTGGACGAGTGCGGTTGCCGCCGACAATTGACTCAGCACCTCACGGCCGCTGATTGCGCATAGGCCCTCTCTCCTTGCCATTTCGATGACGGAGCTGAACGTCCGCTTTTGCAGGTGAAGGCTCGAAAGCGGACCATCGACTCGCGGCCAGCTCCCGTCACGTCGCCTCTGCGCCCATTCCGGTCGCAAAGGCGGGCACTGCAGAAGGAGGTGGATAGGTCTGCCTCGTGCCAGTAAGCGACATATGCGGTGTAGCAGCAGCGGCGGCGCTGCCGTGCTAGCGTGTCGTTCGGCACATTGCTTCCACTCGATGGACGATATGGACGAGGGGGCAATCGGGAGAAGTCCAATGAACCTATTCGCGATCGCCGCCGCAATGATGGTCGTGGTCCACCTCGTGGCGGCAGCGCAGCGACCGCGTCTGGCGGTGGTCGTGTCGGCCATCCTGTGGCTGCTCTACGCTGTCTATGAGCGTCTGGTGGCGACCGGCGTCCTATGCGAGACGGACTGCAACATTCGCGTCGATCTTGTGTTCTTCTTTCCCATATTGGGGCTCGCAACGTTCTGCGCCTACCAGGCGTACATCGGGCGACCAGGCCAGCTTAAGGTCATCGGCACGGTTCTCGGGGCAATCGCCCTGTTTGCTTTCGCGCTGGCGGCAGAGGGCCATGGCTACCGCGCTCTGGCACACACCATGGTTGTGGGTGCTCTGGCGATCGGCCTCGTCTATGCGATCAGATCGAGGTCCAGGGCCAATCGGACATGACGACAGGGTGAAATCGCGCACGCCATTGCACCCGCAGGGCCATGGGCCGGACAAATCGTGCCGAGGGCGTGTGCTCACAGATCGACGCGGATTCAGGCGCGCTTCATGCCCGCTTGGCGCCCATTCCGGTCATAGAGGCCAGATGTCGCTATGCCTGAAAGCGGACCTGAGCTGCGCGGCGAGAATGGCGGACTTGACCTTGTCTAAAATCCCCAAGGCGGCAGCGCCGAGTGTGTGGGCATATTCCTCGCGGATATTTTTTGCAGTTGCGGCGTCAACAGGCTCAAGCGAGGCGACCCTGGTGCGTGACGGTTCGACCGCCGGCACCGGCTCCGGTCCACGACACACCCGTCTTAAGGCTCGAGCGCCCCGGCGCGCGCGCTCGCCCCACCAGTACCGGCACCCAGCCTCCCCAGGGTCGCGGTCGAGAACACGCGCACGATCGACATCGAGCTGTTTGTCCCAGAGTGAGTGGGAGTCCCGTCGGCCCGCAAGGAGGCACCCGAAAAAAACGGCCGAGGTTGCATGATCTTTTCCGAACCGGAGCTCACTATCGGGATCATGCTCTACGGGTCGCGCCCGGTCGGGTGGCGGCCGATGCCGACCGCCGCGATGAGGCCGGTCGAGCTCTCGCCGGTTTTCTCGTTCTGGCAGTCGTTGCATTCGATCAACTGCGCACTCTCGATGTCGTGGATCTCGTTGTGCTGGTGGCTTGAATCGGTGACCCAGCGGCCGGTGAAGCGCATGAGGCAGCCCTGTGTGATCGCCTCGCCCTTCTCGTCGAAATCGCTGAGTTCGTCGGCGATCCACCCGATCACCCCGCCGACCGCGTCGCCGACGATGCCGCCGGAGCTGCGCACTACGGCTCAGATTTCAACTCGGCACTAACCGAGGGCGCTTGGGCTTGACATCAATCGGCACTGGGTAAATCCTTTCGGCAGCATGCCGGAGCTACGAATACCGGCAAGACTTCCGAAGCCGGAGGTCCCCAATGCTACCACCTGACTAGCTAGCCGCGATGATCGCTGCGGCACCCGGACGGGCTCCAGCGTAGCGGTTCCCTCACGGACGGCATGCCGGGGGCAGCCTGGGAGCCGTGAGGCATGGCTCGCATGCCCGCCTCTCGGCAGGGAACAGCCTCGGCACAACGCACTCACGACGCCGAGTATGTTGTTCCGACCATATACCATGGGCAGATCTCGCCCATCAGCTAATTGCATTACGGACGTCTTTCTATGTCGGCCTGATTTGCCGACGCATCGACCACAAGGAGGGTCAAATGGCTCAGAAAGATGAGATGTTTGAGCGCGCTACGGCGGAAGCGAATGAGATATTTGGTAAACTGGGCTCGACCATTGACAAAGAGGCAAAGGGGGGCGCTAAGTCGCTGGATGTCATTGAAGTGGCACGCCGCGCAGGCCTCGAAATCGACGATCGGGTCTTAAACGAACTGCAGCTACCCCGGCTCGTTCCGGTTCACCCCTTCATTCCGTGGTATATCTGGTTCCCGTGGCGTCCGCTGTGGTGCTGGTGGTGGCACTTCCGCTATCCTTGGTACCGCTGCTGCCCGTACTGGTGGTACCGGTGCCATTGGCATCCATGGTAAGCTCTAGTTCACCGCCGGGGTGTGCTTAAAGGCTAGTGGAAGCACCTCGTCCGGCATCGCGCGAACAATCGGGGCCGCCGCTGAAAAGCGGCGGCCAAGCGAGGATTTGTCGGGCTTCGGCTTCCCCAGAGTCATCGCTTCGGTGACTCGATTGGTACAGCAGCACCGAGGTATACGTTCTCAGTCTGTCGAGTCCGATTTGCGCCGCTCCGGTTCGACGCGCTCTTCGCCTTGCTCAGTTTACGATGTGCGCTCGCCCGCTTCGAGGCGGTCTTCGTCGCCCCCGAGCTGCGCTGTTTGCTGCGGTTCGTCCTCGCGCGTTTGTTCGTCCTCGCGCGTTTAAAGGGCCTCTCAGACTCCGGCCGCCTTTCGGCCGGCTCCGGACGCAAGATCTCCGCACGGATATCGACTTCTTCTTCAAACCGTCACGGGCGTCGTTCCACTCCGTCTGAATGGGTTCGAGATCGGCGTCCTAGTGGAGGGTTTGCGACAAGCCCCCAGTACCCCGAGCAACGTCCGCTTTGCCGCGCAACAGGCCGCAAAGCAGACAGTCCGCTTGCGGCCACAAGCGGCCGTCGTCCATGCGGGCGCCTTCCACCCCGCTCGGGGCTTTGCCCCGGGTCGGCCCTGCCCTCCAAGGGGAGGGACGATCGCGGCGCTCTTTCGCGGAGGTCCCGCTTCGGGCAAGGAGAATCCTGCCGCGACCGCTGCGGCGCGGGAGTCCGAGCCGATGCTGCTCCTCGACCTTGGCCTGAACGCCGTCGCGACCGGGCTCCTGCTCGGCAGCATCTACGCGCTCCTGAGCCTCGGGCTCGCCATTACCTTCGGCATCCTGCACGTGCCGAACATCGCCCACCCGGCGCTGGTGGTCGTCGGCGCCTACGCGGTCGCCGCCTTGAACGCCCGCGCGATCGATCCGATCCTGGCCTCGATCCCGGCCGCGGCGCTGTTCTACGGGGCGGGGCTCGTCTTCTACGAGTTCTATTTCCGCGTCTTCGAGCGGCGCGGCGGCGCCGACACCCTGCAGAGCCTGACCCTCTTCTTCGGCGTGGCGCTCGTCATCGAGATCGGCCTCCTCGTCGGCTTCGGGGCCGACCCGAAGTCCGTCGACGTCGGCTACGTCGGCCAAAGCCTGACGGTCGGCCTCCTCACGCTGCCCTACCGCCTCCTCGTGCCGGCGCTCTTCGCGCCCCTCGTCCTCCTCCTGCTCTGGCTCTACCTGAGGCGGAGCCATTCCGGCCTCGCCATCCGGGCCGTGGCGCACGGCGAGACGGCGCTCAGCATCGTCGGCCTCGCGCCGCGGCGGGTGAAGCGCCACGCCTTCGGCATTGCCACCGCCTCGGCGGCGTTCGGCGGCGCCGCCCTCGTGATCCTCGGCCCGGTCGGCCCGTTCTCCGGGCACGTCCAGATCGGGCGGGTGTTCGCCGTCGTGGTCCTGGCCGGAATGGGCTCGATCCCCGGGATCCTCGTCGCCGGCTTCGTGCTCGGGATCGCCGAGTCCCTCGTGACGAGCTTCCTCAACCCGTCCTGGTCGCCGGGGGTGGCCTTCGCGATCCTCCTCGCCACGCTGGCGCTGCGGCCGACCGGCCTGTTCGGGTCGCCGCGATGAGGCGGCTCGCCTTCCCGGGAGCCGTCGTCCTGATCCTCGTCGCGGGCCTTGCCGCGCCGAAGCTGCCGATCAACACCTACTACTTCTACGCCGGCTACGTGGTCCTGCAGTTCGTCGCGGTCGCGACCGCCTGGAACGTGCTCGGCGGCTACGGCGGCTACATCAACTTCGGGGCGGCCGGGTTCTTCGGGGCCGGCGTCTATGCGGCGGCGGGGCTGTTCAAGGCCTTCGGCCTGCCGCTGCCGCTGCAGATCCTGGCGGCCGCGGGCCTCGGCGTGGCCCTCGGCGCCGCCATGGGTTATCTCACCCTGCGCGTCCAGGGCGTCTACTTCGCCATCGCGACCCTCGGTCTCGTCGTCGTCCTCGAGACGATCGTCCACAACGTCGAATACCTCGGCGGGGCGCGCGGCCTGCCGATCCTCGCCCCGCCGCCCGCCGCGTGGTTCGGCGGCCAGACGCAGTTCGCCTTCTTCGCGATGCTCGCGGTGGCGCTCGCGAGCGTCGCCGTCGCGCGGTGGATCGAGCGTTCCTGGGTCGGGCGCGGCCTGCGGGCGATCCGCGCGAGCGAGAGCGCGGCCGAATGCTCCGGGGTGCCGACCCTTAGGCTGAAGGTGCTGGGCTGCGCCGTCAGCGGCGGCCTGCTCGCGGCGGCGGGCGCGCCGTATCCGTTCTACGCGTCCTTCGTCGAGCCGGGCACCGCGTTCAGCCTCGCCATCGGCCTCAACGCCATCGCCATGCCGCTGATCGGCGGGACGCGCTCCTGGGCCGGGCCGGTGATCGGGGCGGTGCTCCTCGGCACCGTGCAGCAGGTCGCGACCGTGACGATCTCCTCGGAGCTCAACGTCCTCCTCGTCGGCATCGCCCTCATCGTCTTCGTGGCGGCGGCGCCGAACGG
>DASVPW010000003.1:0-78590 GCA_036389455.1 Beijerinckiaceae bacterium | reverse complement strand
GACGCCGGCGTGGACGATGCCGGCCTTCTCGACGCGGAACTCGACGGCGCCGCCCTTCGCGGCCCCGACCGCGCCGGCGACGTCCATCGTCACCGTGCCGACCTTCGGGTTCGGCATCAGGCCGCGGGGGCCGAGCACCTTCCCCAAGCGCCCGACGAGGGGCATCATGTCCGGCGTCGCGATGCAGCGGTCGAAGTCGATCGTGCCGCCCTGCACCTGCTCGACGAGGTCCTCGGCCCCGACGACGTCGGCGCCGGCGGCGCGCGCCTCGTCGGCCTTCGCGCCCCGCGCGAAGACCCCGACCCTGACGGTGCGGCCCGAGCCGTTCGGCAGGTTGCAGACGCCGCGCACCATCTGGTCGGCGTGGCGGGGGTCGACGCCGAGGTTCATCGCGACCTCGACGGTCTCGTCGAACTTCGCCGTCGCGCGCTCCTTCACGAGCCGCACGGCGTCGGAGAGCGGATAGGTCTTCACCCGATCGATGCCCTCGCGGGCGGCGCGGACGCGCTTTCCTGTCTGTGCCATCGTGCCCTCCCCTATCCGACCACTTCGAGGCCCATGGCCCGGGCGGAGCCCCGGATCATCTGGACCGCCGATTCGACCGAGTCGCAGTTGAGGTCGGCCATCTTCTTCTCGGCGATCTCGCGCAGCTGCGCCTCGGTGACGCGGCCGGCCGGCGCCCCGCGGCCCGGGGTCTTCGAGCCCGAGGCCGGCTTCTTGCCGAGCTTGAGGTTCGCCGCCTTCTTGAGGAAGAACGCCACCGGCGGCTGCTTCATCTCGAAGGTGAAGGAGCGGTCGCCGTAGGCGGTGATGATCACCGGGATCGGCGTGCCCTTCTCCATCTGCTGGGTCTTCGCGTTGAAGGCCTTGCAGAACTCCATGATGTTGAGGCCGCGCTGGCCGAGCGCGGGGCCGATCGGCGGCGACGGGTTCGCCGCGCCGGCCGGGACCTGAAGCTTCACGTAGCCCGTGATCTTCTTTGCCATGGGACTGCTCCCAGATTGCCCTTAAACCCCGGCTGCCGGCCGGGGTGGGGCGGTTGCAGGTCGCGGTGCGGCCCTTTGCGAGGTCCGGCTGGCGACCGGACGAGCCTCCCGCGGATGAAGGCGAATGGCGAGTAGCGAATGGCGAATGGAGGAGGCCCCCACTCGCCATTCGCTATTCGCCATTCGCCAAACCGAACGTCAGGTCTTCTCGACCTGCGTGTACTCGAGCTCGACCGGCGTCGCGCGGCCGAAGATCGAGACCGCGACCTTGAGCCGGGCGCGGCCCTCGTCGACCTCTTCGACGGTGCCGTTGAACGAGGCGAAGGGGCCGTCGGCGACCCGGACCTGCTCGCCGATCTCGAACTGGACCGTCGGCTTCGGCCGCTCGACCCCCTCGGCGACCTGGCCCTTGATGCGCTCGGCCTCGGCGTCCGGGATCGGCACCGGCTTCGCCTTGTCGGCACCGAGGAAGCCCGTGACCTTCGGCGTGTTCTTGATCAGGTGGTAGACCTCGTCGGTGAGGTCGCACTTCACGAGCACGTAGCCCGGGAAGAACTTGCGCTCGGCGTCGACTTTCCGGCCGCGGCGCACTTCGACGACCTTCTCGGTCGGTACCATCACCTCGTCGAACTTCTCGGCGAGCCCGCGCTGCGCCGCCTGGTCCTTGATCGACTGGGCGACCTTGTTCTCGAAGTTCGAATAGGCGTGGACGATGTACCAGCGCTTCGCCATCGCGATCGACCCCTGCAAGCTCATGTCCCGGCGCCCTAGCCCGCGATCCCGAGGACGAACCGCACGAAGACGCGGATCACCTGGTCGGTGACGAGGAAGAACAGGCTCGCGAGGATCACCATCACGAACACCATCGCGGTCGTGATCATGGTCTCCTTGCGCGACGGCCAGGTGACCTTCGCCCCCTCGTTGCGCACCTGCTGGATGAATTCCGCCGGATTCGTCTTCGCCATCTTCTCAATCCGCCCGCGGGTGAGCGGGGCGGCCTCGTGCCTTGTCCCGGGCGTGGCGCCCAAATTAGCTGCGGCGCGAAGCATCGGCTCCGCGCCACCTGGTCCAACCGTAAGCTGGGATGCCGGGGCCTATAGCGCAAGTTTTCAAGGTTGTCGAATGGGTTTGCGGCGGAGGCCCGACGGGGCTTACGAGCCGGGCTCGCCGCCATGCTCTGCCAGCTGGGCAGTGAGGCGGCGAACGGCCTCGCCGGCTTCCGCAAGCTCGCGGCTGCGCTCTTCGAGCTCCCGGACGAGGCGACGCAAGTCGCGATCGGCGGCGACGAGGCGCGCGTCCCGGTCGGCCACCTCGGCCATGAGCCGGCGCAGGTCTCGATCGGCGGAGACGAGCTTGCGGTCGCGCTCGCCGAGCTCGGCCATCAGCCGCCGCAGGTCCCGGTCGGCCGCGAGAAGCCTTCCGTCGCGCTCTTCCACTTCTCTTGCGAGCTGGCCCAGCGCGCGGTCGGGCCGCCGATCGAGCGCGTGCAGAAGGGCGAGGCCGGATTGGCGCAGCGACTTCCATTCCGAGCGGAAATTGCGCGCAAACAGCACAGCGAAACCGGCCAGCGGCAGCGCCCAATGGATGCCGCCGCGGAACGCTTGATCGGCGAACGCACCCAAAGGAGCCCAGACGAGGTAATAACCATTGTTCATGAAGTCGGCGCGCATGATCGCGGCCGGGCCAGGTCCGGGGCCCTTCTCCCGGGCCGCGAAGTTCATGCACTCCTTGATAAGATACACGGCCGTTGCGGCCCAGACCCATCCTGGCGATCCAGCCAGCGCGACAACCGCGAAAAAGGAGCAGATTTCGACCGGTAGGAGAAACGTCCGGATCAGGAGCGCGATGCGCTCGCCGCCGAGAGCATGGACGACCGTGGACAGCCCCGCGCATCGGTCCCGCTCCTCGCTCCAGAACTGGTGCATGATGATGTTCCGCAGCCCGGCGGCAGAGGACCAGACGAGAACGGCGGCCCATGTCACGGCAGGTCGTCGCTCCGGGCTCGCGAGCATGAGGGCAAGCGCCGCCGGGTAGACGTGCGCGGCTCCTGCGTCGGCCGCCAGCCCCCACCATCGTCGCGCCTTGAGGCGAACGGGCCGAATGGAGTACATGGCCGGCAAGGCGAGCGCACCGAGGGTGGCGGCCGCCGCCGCCGCGCCGCCCACCAGATAGGACAGAGTCGCCGCTGCGCCGGCGCAGATCACGGCGGCACTCGCCACGCGCCGCACACCGACCGTGGTGGCGTAGTTCGTCTTCCCGGCCGCGGCGTCTTCGCTGCGGTCGAACAACTCGTTGATCGCGTGCCCGTAATTTGCGACGGCGCAGACCGTTGCGACCAAGGCGACAAGTCCGGCCGTCGCATGCCATCCGGCGAGGGCCGGAGAGAAGAGCGAGAAGACAAGGATGCAGAACGGGATTTTGTGAAACCACCATTCGTCCCAGCGGATCGCCAAGCTGCGAGCCCAACCGGCTGCCCGCGCTTCCGGGCGGAGCTCTTTGGCCGTGGCGACCTGCGGACGCGGCGGCCACGCGAATCCCGCCCGGATCCCGGCGCTCGAGGACCGCCAGCGAGCGACAGCCTCGAGACAAAAGGCCGTCGTCAGCTCCGGAGAGCCCCAGTACTCCGTCGGCCCGCTGTAGAACGCGCTGGCCGGCCATGACCCGTCGGGCCGTTGCGATGCCAGAAGCGCGGCTATGGCCGGCTCGAGGAGGGGGCTCGAGGGATCGAGCGTGAGCAGGGTGCAGGCGGCAAGCGCAGTCGACAGCTCGCTGCCGAAGGTGCCGTCGAGCGATGCGCGTTCGCCGATCGTCTGGAGAATGCTGCTTCGCGCGTCGACCAGCGTCGGGGCGCTGTGCCGGCATGCGCGCGCCGCCATGTAGCAGAGCGTCAACGGGTCCTTGTAGTAGAGGCTGAAGCTCGGGTCTCGCCCGCCGATCTTCTCGATCAACCAGGCGATTGCCGGGAGCGTATCGCTGCTTTCGCCCACGTAGAGGATCGCGTTGGCGGCGACCGCGGGATCCGCATCGCTCAGGTCGACGGCGTCGCGGTCGGTCAGGAGCAGGCGGGGATCGGTGGCCACCGCGGGCCGCCGGACGTTTCGAACGGCCCACGAGGCTTGCAGGTCGGCGAGAAGGGCGACGACCCGCAAGGGCGACAGGATGGGCGCGTCGGGCTTCGGGGCGATCCACGTCAGGAACCGCCCTTGGTCATCGCGGTTCGCCCGGAAGATCCACCGGTTGTAAAGACGCCGCTTGTGGGCCTGCAGCACGAAACTCGCGCAGGCCGTGTCGTCGAGGTCCGGCGGAATCCTCGTATGCTTGTACTGAGTGCGCCCGTAGTATCGCCAAACGCCGCCGAACTCCTTCTCGCTCTCGAGGAACGCGAGGCCGGCTTCCTTCATCGAGTCGACGCCAGGCAGATCGACGTGGCATAGCGCATAGATCACGAACGACGTGACGAAAGGCCCGCTGTCGGGGACAGCGTCTTCCATGCCCGGGCTCGAGCTGAGCAAGCATTGGAACTCGCCGCTCGATCGTTGCGACTCGCGCAAGAACGCCGTCGCTCGGGCGATCGCGTCGAGCGAGCGGGCGTCAGGGCCTGCCGAAGAGTCAGCGGAAGCAACCATCCTGAGCGATTCCCGTCGCCGGCTCGCGTGCCTACGAGTCGCCGAAAAGGACTATGCGGGGCAACCCCCTCCGGGCTCCGGGTGCTGGGCTGTCGTTATGCCCGGACGCATCGATGTCGGCCGTCGCGGACTCATGGTTCAGTCGGTCTCGCCGAAGCCCTTCCGGCTCGTGGCCTGTAGCGCGGCAGCGACCAGCCGTAATGAAGGGCCAAGCCTCGCAAGGTGAAGCCTGCCGCAAGGCCACCCCCGAGGGCGGCCTCGCGCGAGAGCCCCGCGAGCGTAAGGCCGACGAACGTCAGGGCTCCCAAGAGGGCGGCAGTGACATAGATCTCCCGGGACAGCACGACCGTGCTCTCTCCTCCGATCACGTCCCGTATGATGCCGCCGAAGGTGGCGGTGATCACCCCCATGGCGACGGCGGCCACCGGATCGGCCCCGGACAGCACTGCCTTCTCGGCTCCGGTAATTGCGAAGAGCACGAGGCCGACCGCGTCGAACCACAGGAGCAGGCGATAGCGTGACTGCGGCAGGTGGGCCGTGAAGAACACGACGCACGACACCAGGACGCAGGTGACGAGATAAGAAGGCTTCCCCACCCAGAAGACCGGGAGCTGCCCGAGCAGGATGTCGCGCAACGTCCCGCCGCCGATGCCGGTCACGGTGCCGAGCAGGGCGAAGCCGACGATGTCCATCTGCTTGCGGGAGGCGACGAGTGCGCCTGTCACGGCGAAGACGACGATGCCCAGCCAGTCGAGAATGGCGGTCGCGGTGTGAACCATTGAAAGAGTGCCCAAAGCCGCAATCCTCGTGGCCAGATGCGTTCAGCATCGAACGACGAGAATAGAGCACTTCCATGCCGCCTCACACGATCCCGGTCCAATGCGGCCTAACGGGCTCCCTCTTCGTGGGCCATCAGCGGCGCACAGCGACGAGTTCCGGCACCTGATGTGCCCCAACAGGCTCGTGCCTGCTGCCCTTGATTTCTACGTCTCCGGGTCGAAAGTTGCCGGCGTAACTGCTAATACCTTGCAATGCCTCACGATGGAGCGCGAGGATCAGGGACAGTCTCAACCTGAACGGTCTGCGCTCCAATGCTTCGTGGATGGCCTGAACTGCGTAATCGTACTGCCGAAGGCCATTGATGGCCTCGGCTTCTGCCCTTGCAATGGGATCGTGGATTATCTCAGGTTCGAGGGCGCGGCTATGTCGCTCCTCACGCTCTCCGCTTGCCATCGGTTTCCTTGGCGAGCTTCTCTGCCTGCCGATCGATCATTTCGCGCGTGATCCGCGGATTCTCGTAGGCGGTGTTGCCGTACGCGAAGCTGCGGCGCTGTTCCTCGCGGTGCTCCGGCGACGGGTTCACCTTTTTGGCCGCCTCAATCATTGCCTTCAGGTCTTCCGTCATTTCGCTTTTCCTTCCCCGGAATCGCATTCCATCGTGAACCGTATCGACCAATCCAGACCCTGACGAGTCGTCCTAAACGAAGAGACAACGCCGGGGTCAGGCTACGTTCCATGGAATGAACCCCCATTGAACCCCGAAGGAGATGCCGCTTGCGGTGAAAGTGAGCTAAGTCCTTGATACCGCTGGCAGGAGTGGAGGGACTCGAACCCCCAACCCCCGGTTTTGGAGACCGGTGCTCTAGCCAGTTGAGCTACACTCCTTCGGCGGAACGCCGGCGAGGCCCGCCGGCGCGCTGCTTCCATGCCGGAAGGCGGGCGGCGGCGCAAGCGCTCCGCTGCCGCACCATCGGCCTGGTGTTCCGGGCCAATCCGGCAAGCTGTCGAAGCGCCCGCCGGCCGGGCCGGACCATAGGTCAGATCGCGTGACCCATAAAAACCGTTAGTATAAGCTCGTGCGGCCGGATTGGTTCTAAAGGACATGCACTACCTGCTTCTGGTTCTGATCTTGTTGGCTCCCGGGCTTGCGAGCGCGGCGGAAAACGACAGGGTCAAGCTCGACGTCGCGCCCGGACAGGTCAGCCTCATCAGATCGGTGGGAGAGGCGGTCGCCATCGTGACCGCCGCCGTGCCCGACGGCCTCGCCGTGAAGGTATTCGAGCTTTCCGTAGTCGAGCCGAGAGGCATCAAGGCATCGATCGAGCCGCTCGGAGCTCCCGGTTCGGGCGACCGCTCCTGGAAGGTCACGATCAAGGCCGATGCGCTCGCGGCGGCCGAGGTCGCCATCCCTGTTCGGCTCGTCTACGCGGCGACGCCCGGCAATGCAGGCCGCGAGGCGCTGGCGTCGATAAAGGGCAGCGTCGCCCCCAATCCGGAAACGGCGATCACGGTGAAGCTCGAAAGCGGCTTCCAGGTCCTGACCGAGCGCAGCCCCGGCGACATTCGGCTCGTCCTCGACAATAAATCGGGCGAGGCCGTACGCGTGACGAATGTCTCGCGGGCATTCGGACCCGACTTCCTGGAGTTCAACTTCAAGAGCGCGCCGGAAACGGTCGTCCCCGCCTACGGCACGACCGTGATCGTGGGGAGCGTTCAGCTCGGCAACGCCAAGCGCTACAGCCCGCGCGCCCATCCGGTGACGTTGCGCGTGGAAATGGCGGGAGCCTGGGGCACGCAGCCGTTCGAGAAGCTTGCGGACGTGTCGATCGAGGTCGGCGTGCCCGGTCTCGGCGATGCCCTCAAGGCATTCGCCCTCCCCTCGCTGCTGCTGCTTCCAGGCCTGCTGACCTTGGTGGCCGCCGCCTGGCTGAAAGCCCGGCTGTGGCAGTCCGCGCTCCCGGCGGACTGGACGTCGCCGCCCTTCTGGGTGGCTGCGATCACGACCTCCGGATTTATCGCGTGGTTCATCTTCGAGGTGTGGAACTACGACATCTCGGACAAGTACCGGCTCCAGGACGTGGTGGGCTTGTGGGCGCTGTCGCTGACGTTTTTCCCTCTTCTGTACCTCCTGGTGACCTGGATCGTCGGCTGGCTCATGGATGCCGCGGCGGCACGCGTCCAGGCCTATGTGCGACGCCGCTTCCTCTCGGCCTCGGACAGCCCCCCGGATGTATTGCGCAAGATTGCACACAGGAAATCGAGCTTTTACCTCCGGTCTTTTCCCTGGGAGCGCCGGGGGCGCCGCGGCAGGGTGTTCGAGCTTCCCGGATTTTCCGAGGCCGCGGACAAGACCTGGATCGTCCCCGGCGCCGTGCTCGAAGGTCCGCTCTCGCCCGAAAACGCGCGGCGGGTCGACGGCTGGCTCGACCAGCCTCTCGCCGACCGCGCCCTGCCGCGCGCCTTCAACGCACGCGGAATGCTGGACCTGCGGTCCCGCTGGCAGCGCCTGAAGGACGGGGTTCTCGGACGTCAGGGCCTTGGCCCGTCGACGCGATGGGAAACAGATGTCATCGCCGGGCCGATGGAGGTCAAGCGTGCGACCCTCGACAAGATCGTGAAACGAGAAGCGGCCCCGCGCAGCTTCCTGCGGCGGGGCCGTTCGTCGTGACCATTGCGAGTTCCCGGAACCCGCCAAGGCATCGTCTGCGAAGGCTGCATTTCTCAGGACGTGTACGACTTCCGCAACCCTATGCCATCACCCCTTTGGGTGAGACGATGTAGCTCCCGTTGGTCGGAAGATATTTAGGAACGACGCAAGGCTGAAGTCAACATGCTGGTCCAGAATTTCCGGTTCAGCCTGATCTGGGTGGGAGGAACGCGCCTGCTTGCGGATCCCCCCTCGTTGGGATCCGAACGCCAGCTGGCGCAACGCAGCAACTACGAGGCCTGTTTTGCTACGCTGGCTCAGAATCAGCCTTGCGACCCATTCGTCCTCCCCTGGGCGATCCATCATGGGCATAGCTTCTGGTCCATGTGGTGCGACCGGCCTACCTCCCAACTCGACGGCTATCGCGCGTGGCGACTCGGGATACCCTTGGCCGTCAGGATGCCGAAGCGGGTCCGCGACATCGCGCGCAGGGTCGACGTCAAGCTGGAGGCCTTCGGCTGGCGCCACACGGAAGGACTGATCCTGACCTGCATCCCGCGGGACGGGATGGAACTCGACGATTGGCTGGAGGAAATCCTGAGGCTGCGCCGGGGCGACCAGTTCGTGATCGCCGACGCGGATCCTCCTACTCCGACGAAGCTGAGCGAGCTCGGCCGGACGCTGCTGAAGGCCCTGACTGCCATGGTGGCCGGAGGGACGGAACAGGGACCGTCCCGCTCCCCTTTCAGCCTTCTCACGCCGTGCCGGATCGCGGACGATGACTGGCAGCTCTGGGATTCCGAGCAGGTGACGAAGCGGGTCTTGAAGCTGGGACATCATGTCGGGAGCGTCTTGCCGATTCCCGCACCTACGAACACCGCTGCCGCGATCACGCTTTCCGGGCAATCGGCTCTGATCCTTGGGCGTCATGCCTCGACGCGAGGGCGCCGGTGGCACAAGCTCTCGAACCAGCATCGCAACCTCGCCTACGGCATCATGCAGGTGATGGCTCACCAGGAGCTCGTGCGCGCGCTCGGCTCCAGCGACGACCAGGAGGAAGTCATCCTGCCGCTCTCGATCCACGAACTGGCGGTCGCATCGGCGACGGCCTTGAGCCGCGCACATTTAGGCTCCCGTGGAACCTATCGGTCGGCGTTGCTGCGCGAACTCGCGGCGCGGGAATCCAGGAGCCTTTCCCGGCTTCGGCTTCGGCTTGGCCTCGATTAGGTCCGATCCCCCGAAAGGGAAGCTGGAGCGGGTGAAGGGAATCGAACCCTCGTCATCAGCTTGGAAGGCTGTTGCTCTACCATTGAGCTACACCCGCGGACGCGTAGTCGTCGTTAATCGACCGTCGACCGTCGACCGAACACCGACGACCGACACCTGACCACGGACGCGATGGTGGGGGAAGTAGGACTCGAACCTACGAAGGCGTCAGCCAGCGGATTTACAGTCCGCCCCCTTTGCCGCTCGGGACATTCCCCCGTCGCGAAACGCAAGGCCCAAGGACCGTAAGGCAGGCCGGCGGTTTGCGAGGGCGCTCTTATGGTGAGGGCCCCGGCAGTGTCAACCGGCGCCGCCCTCGGCCGCATGGATATAGGAATGGGGCGCGCGTCCTTGTAGAGACGGGCGATGGGCGAGCATCGCTGGGACAAGGGTGGCGGGCCGAGGCGCCGCTGGGAGGACGACCGGGGCGGCCCCGACGACGACCGCGTCGTCCTCTACGGCTGGCATCCCGTGGTCGAAGCCCTGCGCAACCGCCGCCGCGCGGTCCGCCGCCTGCTCGCGACCGAGAACTCGGCCCGCCGCCTCGCCGAGGCGCTCGGGAACCTCGGCGAGCTGCCGGTCGCGGTCGAGATCGTGCGCCCGGACGCGATCGGCCGCCTCGCCCCTCCGGACGCCGTGCACCAGGGCCTCTTCCTCGAGGCCGATCCCCTGCCCTCCCCGACTCTCGAGACGCTGCCCGGGGACGCGCTCGTCGTCGTCCTCGACCAGGTCACCGACCCCCACAACGTCGGGGCGATCGTGCGCACCGCGGCCGCCTTCGGGGCCGACGCCGTCGTGACGACCGCCCGGCACAGCCCGTCGGCGACCGGCGTCCTCGCCAAGGCCGCGTCCGGCGGGCTCGAGCACGCGCCCTTCCTCGCCGTGAAGAACCTCGCCGAGGCGCTGATCGCCCTGGGCGAGCGCGGCTTCCTCAGGGTCGGCTTCGATTCGGACGGCGACGTGGCGCTCGGCGACGTCGCGGTGCGCCGGCCGCTCGCGCTCGTGCTCGGCGCCGAGGGCAAGGGCCTGCGCCGGCGCACGCGGGAGTGCTGCGACGCGGTCGCGCGGCTCGACATGCCGGGCGCGATCAAAAGCCTCAACGTCTCGAACGCCGCCGCGGTCGCGCTCTACGCCCTGTCGAGCCGGCTCCCGCGCCGGTCCGCTACAGGCCCCGCGGCGCCGTGACCTCGACGATCCGCGGCCCGGCGGCGCCGGGCCCGGGCGATCCGCCGGCCGCGCGCGTCCCGGCCGCGAGCGACACCACCTTGGCGCCCGGCCGATGGCCATGGCCCGTGCGCCCGAGGCGGCCGGGCCCGGACCGGATGACGTAGATCACCGGCTGCGCGGCGCTCTCGGAGCGGATGCCGGCCGAGGCCGGCAGGTCGAGGAGGCCGGGCGGACCATGGCCGCCGGCGACGACGTTCTGCTCGACCGCGACGTTCACCGGCGCGCCGGAGCCGTAGCCGTAACCGTCGACGTAGGCCCACGGGCTCCCCAGGAAGGCGCCGCGGTGAAAGCCGTGCCCGAAGCGGTGATGCCCGAGCCGATGATGGACGAAGCGGCCGTGGCCGAGCCGGTGCAGGCCGGCGTGCCGGATCCCGCGATGGCCGGCGACGGCGAGCTTGCCGCCGCCCCGGACGCCGTGACCGAAGGACCGCGGCCCCGCGGACGCGTCACCCGCGAAGGGGCCGAGGATCAGGGCTGCGGCGGCAAGGACGAGGAAAGGCGATAGGCGTCGCATGAAACGACACTCCGTTACTCCGCCTCCTCGAAAGCCAGCATAGACGAAGGCGCCCCCTGAGTCACGCCGCGGGCGGCGCGGGTATCGGGTCGTTGAGTTTGGGAGGGGCCGACGATCCGCTTCCGATGTTCCGCAGATCACCGGGGCGGTGTCCATCGCGGGCCCGCCAACGCCAGGTATGTCCAACTGATATCCCGCCGCGCGCGCATGTCCTCGCGCATGCTCTCATGGACACGGCGGAGCCCGTGCCGGCCGGCCAGTACGGCTGTCTCGGCCCCGGTCACGTCGAACATCCGTCGCCCGGGCGGGACGGGACCATGCCGGAGCGAGATCGTGATCAGCCCCGACGCGGCAACGAGTTCGGCAAGCCGCGCCATGGCCGTTCCTCGCGCGCCGGCGTCCAGATGCATCCACACCGCGGTGAGAAGGATGAGGTCGAACCCGCCCTCGGGCGCAGCCACGCGCGCCAGCTCCGGCAGGGCGTCGTCGACCCACGTCACGCTAAGACCGGAGCGGAGGCGCTCGCCCGCAGCCCGAAGCTCCGGCGTCGGCTCGACGGCAACGACCCTGTGGCCGATGCGGCTTAAGGAGGCGGCGTCGCGCCCGGTGCCCGCGCCGACGTCGAGGACCCGAGCCGGAGGAAGCGGAAAGAGGTGGAGCACTTCGCGTTGCACGTCCTCGAAACGGAGGCTCTCGTAATCGGCAACGAGCTTGCCGGCGTTTTCGCCGTACCCTTGAGTACCCTCAGGGCGCAAAGGCATCGCTCTGCCGCTCCATCGCTCCGCCGGGTAATGGGGCCTTTTGGATTCCGGATCTACTCGACGACCTCGTCGGCACGGGCGATGAGCATGGGCGGGGGCTCCAGCCCGATCGCCTTCGCGGTCTTGAGATTGAACGCGAAGACGTAGCGGGTGGGCTGCTCGAACGGCAGATCGCCAGGCTTCGCGCCGCGGAGGATGCGGTCCGTGAGAGCCGCCGCGCGCTCGTAATGCTCGGACAGGCTCGGACCGTACGACATCAGGCCGCCGTCGCGAACGATGAAAGCGAGCTCATAGATCGCCGGCGTGCGGCGCTGCCGGGCAAAGTCGATGACGCGCTGCCGGTTGAGATTGGTCAACGAGTCCGCGACCATCAGGATCGCATCCGGGCGATCGGCGTCCATGGCGGCAAACGCCGCCTCGAACTCGTCCGGTGCCCGCACCCCGAGCGCCTGAACCTTGATCCCGAGCTTCTCGGCTGCTTCCGAGGACGCGCGGTAGCGTAGGGTCATTCCGAGGTCGTCCTGGTTCCACAACATGGCGACCTGGCGAAGGTTGGGCAGAAGCTCCTTCAGGAGGCCGAGGCGCTTCGTCGAAAGCTCGCCCGCGGATTCGGAAATCCCGGTGATGTTGCCGCCCGGATGCGCGAAGCTCTGGACGAGCCCGGTCAACACCGCGTCGCCCGTTCCGATCGCCGCCACGGTCGGGTGGCCGCTCGCCTTGGCCGCCACGGCGGTCGGATAGCCGTTGACGACCAGCACGTCGGCCTTGGCGTCGATGAGCTCCTGCACGAGGGCCGGCAGACGGTCGAGCCGGCCTCCGGCGCCGCGGATCTCGATCGCCAGATTCTCGCCGAGCCCATACCCGAGGCGGGCCATGGCCCTCGTGAATGCCACCAACTGCTCGCTCGTTTGCGCCAGCGGCGGCCCCGCGCTCAGAAACCCGATTCGGTGGACCTTGCCCCTTGGCTGCGCCGACGCCGCGGAGGCGACCAGAAGAACGCCGCCGAGCCCGATGAACTCCCGCCGCCTCATTTCGACCACCCTCGACCTGCGCCCTCTTCCGGCAAGGGCCGCGCTTTCCGGGCTTCGCCTCCGCAGCCTCTACCAGCTTCACGATGTCCGCAACTTCCAAAGACAAGGTCTTATGAAGCGGGCGAAATCGTAGAACGCGAAGCGGACGGAGAGGGCGTGGAGGGGTTTTCGGCCTTCTTCGAGAAGCCATTTCGCCAGCCGGGACACGGACCCGCGGCGCAAGGCGCTGTCCTCGACTTTTGTCGAACGACCTAAGTCTCAAGACGAATTGAGCATTTTCCGCCGCCGCCGGCTTCGCTAGGGGTAGCGTCACCCAAGGAGGGGGAGTGCGTCCGTCCGGCTGCCCGGACGGCGCGTTCGGGATGCCGCCGCGGCCGCCGACAAGCGCCGGCGCGGCGGCAGCGCACGGCACCAACGCCGAACCTGTGGAGGAAACCATGGCGACTGCAACCGGGGCAACGCGGACCGACGTCGGACCGCGCCCCATGACCGCCGAAGAGAGGAAGGTGATCGTCGCCTCCTCGGCCGGCACCGTCTTCGAGTGGTACGACTTCTACCTCGCGGGCTCGCTCGCGGCGAACATCGCGCAGAACTTCGTGCCCGGCGACAACGACCCGGCGAAGTTCATCTTCGTCCTGTTCGGCTTCGCGGCGGGCTTCGCCGTGCGTCCCTTCGGGGCCCTGTTCTTCGGCCGCCTCGGCGACCTCATCGGGCGCAAGTACACCTTCCTCGTCACCATGACGATCATGGGCATCGCGACCTTCGTGGTCGGCCTCCTGCCCGGCTTCAAGACGATCGGCTACGCGGCGCCTGTGCTCTTCATCATCTGCCGCCTGCTGCAGGGCCTCGCGCTCGGCGGCGAGTACGGCGGCGCCGCGACCTACGTCGCCGAGCACTCGCCCCAGGGGCGGCGCGGCTTCTACACCTCGTGGATCCAGACGACCGCGACCGTTGGCCTGTTCCTGTCCCTCGTCGTCATCCTGACGCTGCGGCTCAGCATGACGCCGGAGGCCTTCGCCGACTACGGCTGGCGCATCCCGTTCCTGCTGTCGATCATCCTCCTCGGCTTCTCGATCTGGATCCGGCTGCAGCTCGCCGAGAGCCCGGCCTTCCAGAAGATGAAGGAGGAGGGCACGCGCTCGAAGGCGCCGCTCACCGAGGCCTTCGGCCGCTGGGAGAACGCCAAGATCGCGATCCTCGCGCTCCTCGGCGGCACCGCCGGCCAGGCGGTCGTCTGGTACACGGGCCAGTTCTACGCCCTGTTCTTCCTGACCCAGACGCTCAAGGTCGACGGCACGACGGCGAACCTCCTCATCGCGCTCTCGCTCCTCGTCGGCACGCCGTTCTTCATCCTGTTCGGCTGGCTGTCGGACAAGATCGGCCGCAAGCCGATCCTGCTCGCCGGCTGCCTCATCGCGGCGATCACCTATTTCCCGCTGTTCGGGCAGATCGCCAAGATCGCCAGCCCGAAGCTCATCGCGGCGACGGATACGGTGAAGGTGCAGCTCACGGCGGACCCCGCCACTTGCGGCTCGCTGTTCGACCCCGTCGGCGTGCGCACCTTCACGCGGCCGTGCGACGTCATCCGGCGCACGCTCGCGAGCGCCTCGATCCACTACGACCTCCTGCCGGGGCCCGCGGGCTCAGCCCTCAAGGCGACCGTCAACGGCACCGACGTCGCCGCGATCGACGGGACCGGCGGCCCGGTGGTGGCGGCGGCGCAGGCGGCGGGCTATCCGAAGCCGGGCGATCCGTCGATCCTCAAGACGCCGACGATCGGCCAGGTGCTCACCGACGGCCGCGCGCTCGCCGTCGCGGGGCTGCTCCTCATCCTCGTCGTCTACGTGACGATGGTGTACGGGCCGATCGCCGCGATGCTGGTCGAGCTGTTCCCGACCCGCATCCGCTACACCGGCATGTCCCTGCCCTACCACATCGGCAACGGCTGGTTCGGCGGCTTCCTGCCGCCGACCGCCTTCGCCATCGTGGCGGCGACCGGCAACATCTTCTCCGGCCTCTGGTACCCGATCGTGGTCGCCCTCATGACCTTCGTGATCGGCCTCCTGTTTGTGCCCGAGACGAAGGACCGCGACATCTTCACCTACGAGGGCGAGGACGCCCGGCGGTAACGCCCGGCCAAGCGCTTCGCGCGAAACGAGAAGCCCCGGCGAAAGCCGGGGCTTTTTTCGTTCGTCATGGCCGGGCTTGGCCCGGCCATGACGTGGGGGGTGCGCTCAGCGGCAGGTCGTGACCCGGCGGACGATCCAGCCCTCGCCGTCGACCCACAGCTTGCGGCGCGCCTTGAGGCAGCTCTCCTCGCCGTCCTTGGCCGCGGGCCCGGCCGCTGCCGGCTCCCCGGGCTTGCCCTCGAGGACGGTGAAGGCGGCCTTCGGCTCGCCCTGCCTGTCCGGCGCGGCCTCGCCGGCCGGCGCCGCCTGCTCGACGGGCGCCGGGCGGGCCGCCTTGCCCTTCGCCGGCGCCGCAAGGCCGGCGTCGCCGGTAGCGAGAAGGAAGAGCGTCGCCAGCGCGAGCGACGCGGACGCGAGCGCGGCCCCCGGCCCGGAGTAACGTTTGACCATGTCGATGTACCGTCCCGTGGTTCTTGGCCCGGGTCGTTGCGCCCGGATCGATTCTTCGTGGGTAGAATCCTCAAACCACGCTTTTGTTTCCGTGCGATGGCGCACTTTGTTGCGAGGGCGAAATGGGGGGGTGCTCAGGAAAGAGGCGGCTGAGCAGCTCACTCCCTCCTCACGGGGTTCTGCTGGTGCTGAAGCTCGGCAACCTTTGGAATCAAATTGGCTAGGCGGTCGGCATCAATCTCGATTAGCCAAGTCAGTAGCAATCCACCGAAGACATGCGATAAGAGCCCCTTGTTGAAAATCTTGTCGAAGGAATAGGCCACCCGACCGGTATCATGGTCTAGCTTTCCAAAAGCAGCAAAATGCCCCAGGTAGTTTGGATGACAAAACTCTGACAAACGATCATAGTGCCCGCGAATTCCTCCGAATTTCTTATCGAGCCGATCAAGCACGGTGAGAACGTTTTTTGAAGGCGGGAACCTACTATCTTCGTTCCAGTGTTTGAGGCGCGTCGCGAAAGTTGCATCGTCGGCGACCCGATTTAGTTGCTCTAAGTCGCTCGCCTCCAATGCGCGCTCGCATGTGTCGGTGAAGTCTCTTAGCAATGCCGCGGTCTCCACGAGGGCGCGCGCCGCGAGCACAGAGGTTAGAACGTGCCGTGTGTTCCAGAGCTGAGTCGCAGAGGCGCCCAACGAAACGCCACGGTAAATCATGGCCATCCGGTAGTTCGCGAGCTTCCAGGCGATTTTTGAGCGCGCATAGTCCCCTACACGCTCGACCACAGGCAGGCACAGTTCACGCAAGGTTTTGAGGGCTTCATTGATCTTTTCAGCGCGCACCCATTCTTCGCCGACGGCTTCAACTGCGTCTCGATCGAACACGTCCATGCTCCTCGTCGCGATGATGCGAGCCCCATGGGCTCAACCCGCGGTGCCAGCGTCGCCCTTCGCGTTAACGATGAACTCGCCATCCGAGAGCCAAGCCGGGATCGAGTCGGCGTTCCGGCCCCCGGCCTGAGACGCCCCATTCGAGAAGCGGAGCCGTATATCATTCAAAGTCACGGGTTGAGCAGCTGGTGCCGGCGGAGAGGATCGAACTCCCGACCTTCGGTTTACAAAACCGCTGCACTACCGCTGTGCTACGCCGGCCTCGGAGCTAGGTAGCAGCGCGTGCGAGGGGCTTCAATGGTCGAGCGCTGCAACGGCCGGCGCTCCGTCGAGACCCGGCCGGCGGAGCGGCCCGTCAGACAAGCCGCACGTCGGCGCATGGGCACACGAGGGCGGGTCCGCCGGGAGCGATGAAGTCGGCCCAGATAGCGTTGTGGTGCTCGATGATCTTTTCGGCCGGCAGGTGAGCCCTGTTCGACGTGGTGTGGCCGTCCGAGGGGACGACCGTCGAATAGCCTCGGGCGAGCGCGCTGCGCACGGTGGTGTCGACGCAATAGTCGGTGGCGCAACCGCCGATGATCAGACGCTCGATTCGCATGCGACCGAAGGAGCTCTTCGAGGCCGGTGAGCAGGAAGGCGTCGCAGGAACGCTTCCGGATGACGGCGTCGCCCGCGCGCGCATCGAGCGCCGGGAGCAGCTTCCACCCCGGCAGGTCCGGGTGATGGGGATCGCCCTGCGGCCCGTCATGCTGGACGAAGACGACGACCCCGTCCTTCGCCCGCACGGCGTCGGCCAAGCCGTTGAGGCGGTCGACGAGACCTTCCGCGTCATGCCTGGGCGCCGCCTCGGTGAACGACCCCTGCTGCATGTCGATGACGATCAGGGCATGCTTCATCGGGCGGGGCGCGCCTTGTCGAGCCGGTGCGCATCACTGCATATCCCCGCCCTGCCTTCAATCCTGCGTGCCGACCGTCAGCGAGATCGCGGCGCCGCGCGCGAGGCCGTAGGCGGCGAACGCCTTGGCGAGGTCGTCGGCTGTGGCGGCGCTCGCGCCGGGGTTGGTGGTGAAGCGCTTCTTGTAGCCGCCGGCCTCGTTGTCCGGCGGCTGCCAGCCGAGGTTTTTCAGGGCCTCCTCGGTGCCCGGCTTCATGAGCGGGAAGTTGACCTTGCTCGCGGCCTCGGCCTCGATGCCCTGAGGCGTGCGCGTGAGCTGGATGAAGGACTTGTCCGCCTCGCTCAGGATCCGCGCCTTGGCCTTCGGCTGGGCCGCGACGAAGGCGACGAGGTCGGCGAGGCACTGCTCGCTGAAGCGCCGGAGCTGCTCGGTCATCGTCCCGGCGCAGGATTGGCCCTCGGCCGTCTGCGCGGCGGCCGGCGGCGCGAGGGCGAGGCCCGCGAGGGCAAAGACTGCGATCCGCAGGGCCTTCGATGCAAGGGTCACGGTTCGCGTCACGGCTCGCCTCCCGGGTTCGATGCACACTCAAAACCGCGCGCCGGCATTCGTTCCGATCCCCGAAAAACTCAATCCTCGAGCGCGGGCGCGACCTGGCCGTAGTTCAGGACCGCCACGAGGGCGACCCCGCCGACGACGTTGCCGAGGAGGGTCGGCGCGAAGAAGCGCACGAGGTAGTCCCACAGGCCCGCCTCCCCGGTCTCGACGAGGTAGAAGGCCTCGACGGAGCCCGCGACGACGTGGGCGAGCGGCGGCAGCGCCACGACGTAGGTGATCACGACGATGACGACGATGCTGCCGGCGCCCTCTGCGGCAGGGAGCAGCCACACCATCAGCGCAATGAGCCAGCCGGCGAAGACCGCCTTGACGAAGGTCGTCCCGAACGGCCCCTCCACCGCGTGCCGGCTGATCTCGGAGAAGGCGGCCTTCGCCTCGGCCCCGAAGGCATCGGTGTGGGCGACCGCCGCCGCGAAAAGATAGGTGCCGGCGACGTTCGCGGCGAGGACGAGGCCCCACAGACGCAGCACCCGCCACAGGGTGTCGGCGTCGCGGTTGTGCAGGAGCGGAAGGATCGGGGTCAGCGTGTTCTCGGTGAAGAGCTGCTGGCGCCCGAGCACCACGATCAGGAAGCCGACGGTGTAGCCGAAGTTCGCGATGAGCTCGCGCCAGGGCGCGTCCGGCAGGCGGCTCTGCAAAAGTCCCTGGACCACGAGGGAGAAGCCCATCGAGAGCCCGGCCGCGAGCCCCGAGAGGAGAAGCGCGTGGGCGGTGCGCTCGAGCTCGCTCTCGCCCTCGGCCCGGATGGTCTCGTGGATGAGGGGCGCGTTCGGCCGGCTCTTCTCCTCGACGGCGCGGCGCTCCTCGCCGGAGAGGCCCGGCAGCTTCGAGGCCGGGCTGAGGGCGCTGCCCTCCTCGCGCTGGCGCTCGGGAGATTCGGCCATGGGAGCCTCGGGCACGGCGCCTGCCGTCGCGGGCCGGCCCTGTCCAATGGTGCGAAGCGGCGCTTTGTTCCGCGGCTTCAAGCCCCTGCCGCGGCCCTCCCGCCGGCCGGCCGGCGCGCCGCGATCTGTTGCAGGGCCTCGACCCAGGCCTCCGCCGGCTGCGCGCCCGAGACGGCGAAGGCCTGATCGACGATGAAGAACGGCACGCCCGAGATGCCGAGCTCGCCGGCTCGGCCCTCCGCCTGCACGACCATGCGGCGGACTTCTTGGTCCCGGAGCGCCGCCTGCGCCTCGTCCCGGGGGAGGCCGGCCTCTTCCGCGACGGCGAGGAGGACCGCCTCGTCGCCGATGTCCCGGCCCTCCTCGAAGTAGGCCCGGAACAGGGCGTCGACGACGGCCCCTCCCCGCCCCTGCCCGGAGGCGTGGGCGATCAGCATGTGGGCCGCCCGCGTGTTCGGCGTGCGGCTCTGGCGGTCGAAGGCGAAGCGGATGCCCTCCTCCGCGCCGACGGCGCGGATGTTGGCGTCGAGCGCGGCCGCGCGCTCCGCCCCGAACTTCTGGGCGCGGTAGTCGGCCCGCGCCATGCCTTCGCGCGGCATGCCGGGGTTGAGCTCGAACGGCAGCCACTCGACCGCGACCCGGCCCTTCAGGCCGAGCGCCTCGAAGGCGCGCTCGAGCCGGCGCTTGCCGATGTAGCACCAGGGGCAGATGACGTCGGAGAAGACGGCGATCTCCATGGGCAAACCTCCTGCCGCCGGGCGGGGCCCTTCACCCGGCTCGGCCCGCAAGATAGGACTTGGACCGCGCGACGTCATCGTTCGGAACGGGGCCATGGGGCAGATTCTCGCAAAGCCTTCGACCCGTGACCCGGATGCCGCCCGGCTAGCGAAGGGCTTCAGCTTCGAGCGCCTGCCGGAAGGTTTCCACGACGATCCCTATCCGGTCTACGCGGCGCTCAGGGAACACGCCCCGGTCCACCGGCTCGACGCCGAGAAGGTCCTCGTCACGCGCTACGCCGACGTGGAGCGGATCTACAAGGACGCCGCGACCTTCAGCTCGGACAAGACGGTCGAGTTCGGGGCGAAGTACGGCGACACGCTCCTCTACCGGCACCACACCACGAGCCTCGTGTTCAACGACCCGCCGCTGCACACGCGGGTGAGGCGGCTCATCGCCGGCGCGCTCAACCCCCGCGCCATCGCCGAGATGGAGGACGGGGTCGTGCGCCTCGTCGATGGCCTCCTCGACCGCATGGCGGAGCGCGGCGAGGCGGACCTTATCGACGACTACGCGGCGGCGATCCCGGTCGAGGTCATCGGCAATCTTCTGAACGTGCCCCGGGCCGAGCGCGGCCCCCTGCGCGGCTGGTCGCTCGCGATCCTCGGTGCCTTGGAGCCGTTCCCGTCGGCCGAGAGGCTCGACGAGGGCAACCGGGCGGTCGAAGAGTTCTTAGGGTATCTCGAACGGCTCGTGGCGGAGCGGCGCAAGACGCCCGGCGACCCCGACAAGGACATCCTCACGCGCCTGATCCAAGGCGAGGCCGGCGGCGAGCGGCTCTCCGAGGAGGAACTCCTCCAGAACTGCATCTTCATCCTCAACGCCGGCCACGAGACCACCACGAACCTCATCGGCAACGGGCTCGAGCTCCTGATCCGGTTCCCCGAGGCCCGCCGGCGGCTCATCAGGGAGCCGGACCTCGTCCGCCCCGCCGTCGAGGAGATGCTGCGCTACGAGTCCTCGAACCAGCTCGGCAACCGCATCGCGGCGGCGGACTTCGAGATGGGCGGCGAGCGCTTCCCGGCCGGCACGCAGATCACCTTCTGCATCGGCGCCGCGAACCGCGACCCGGCGCAGTTCCGAGATCCCGACCGCTTCGACGTCGCCCGCCAGCCGAACCGCCACCTCGCCTTCGCGACCGGCATCCACAGTTGCGCCGGCATGAACGTCGCAAGACTCGAAGGCCGCATCGCGATCTCGCGCTTCCTCGCGCGCTTCCCCGGTTACGCGCCGACCGGCGTGCCGGTGCGGAGCAAGCGCGTGCGCTTCCGGGGGTTCACGAGCCTGCCGGTGCGGCTGGTGTAATCCTCACCCGCGAAGCGGGGGAGGGGGACCATGCGAAGCATGGTGGAGGGGGCGCTCCCACGCGCGGTGCCCGGCCGTGCCCCCTCCACCGCCTTCGGCGGTCCCCCTCCCCCGTCGCTGCGCGACGGAGGAGGATGTCACGCCGCGCTCGCCTGCGCCGGGGCGTACGCGTGCCGCTTCGCTTCCCGGGCCGCCGCGGCCAGGGCCGCGAAGATGCGCTGCTGGGACTTGTTGAAGACGAGGAGCTCGGGGTGCCACTGCACGCCGACGAGGAAGTGCGCGCCCGTCCCTTCCGTCGCCTGGACGATCCCGCTCTCGTCCTTCGCCACCACGCGCAGGCCCCGCCCGATGCGGTCGACGGACTGGTGGTGGAGCGCGTTCACGCGGCAGGGGTTGCAGGCGAGGATGCGGTCGAGGCGGCTGCCGTCGACGACGTGGATGGTCTTCTTCGGCAAGACCGTGCGCATCCGCGGCGCCTCGACGTAGACCGCGTGGATGTCGGTGTGGAGCGTGCCGCCGAGGGCGATGTTGATCATCTGCGAGCCGCGGCAGATGCCGAGGATCGGCACGCCTTGCGGCAGCGCCCATTCGAG
The DNA here is from genome assembly GCA_036389455.1 of Beijerinckiaceae bacterium. Classification (GTDB taxonomy): domain Bacteria; phylum Pseudomonadota; class Alphaproteobacteria; order Rhizobiales; family Beijerinckiaceae; genus JAJKJG01. Next base: position 57,216 of record DASVPW010000003.1, on the reverse strand, counting down.
GAGCTTCAGCTCGAGCTTGTCGCGCTCGGGGTCGATGCGCACGTCCGGCAGCACCTGGCCGCCGTAGAGCTCGGCGCCGATGTCGTCGCCGCCGCCGATCACGAGGCCGTCGAGGCTTTCGCACGCCACCGTGTCGCCCGCCGTGAGACGCATCGCCTTCGCCCCGGCGCGCCTGAGCGCCAAACGGTGCATGAGGTAGCTGCGCCAGCCGCCCCGGCGGGAGGTCGTGACGCCGATCAGCGGCCGGCTCATCGGAAGGCGAGCCTCTCGGCGACGTCGGCCCAGCTCTTCTCCTCACCCTCGAAGGCCCGGTAGGCCTCGCCCAGGCGCTCGAGGCGGTGACGGTCGAAGGCGAGCCGCTCGACCGCGACCCAGCGGTTCCAGTCCGGCGCGATGCTCCAGCCAGGATCGCTCACCCGGGCGTCGGGAAGCCGGTAGTGGAAGGTCGGCCGCTGCCCGATCTTCTCGTTCGGGAGCACGGCCCTGACCCTCTCCTCGTCGAGGTGGGTCAGGAGCGGCAGGAGGTCGAGGTCGCGGTTTCGGGTCGGATTGGCGACGAGGTAGTCGTCGATGAAGGTCGCGAGGTCCGGCCGGTAGTCGGGGTCGACGATCCTGTGGACGTACTCGCGCGGGAACGGGTCGGCGAAGCCGAGGAAGGCGCGGGTTGCGTCGGGCGCGACCTCCCGGCGCAGCCAGGCGTTCAAGAGCGTGAAGGCCTTGAGGGTCGAGGCGATGATCTCGGCGTCTCCCCGCGGCACCTCCGGGTTGAAGTGGAGGCCGAAGGCGTAGAGCGCGCCGTCCTGGGTGCCGCGGCCGCCGGCCCGGCGCAGCACCTCGACGGCATGGTCGACGAGGTGGATGCGGTCGATCGGCATCGGCCCGGTGACGAGCTCGCACGGGATGACGTAGGTTGCGGCCTGGCCGAGCCACGACGCAACCCGGGAGCCGACCCCGCCGAACAGGCTCGGATGCTTCTCCGGGTGGAGATAGCGGCTGTCGAGCTCGATCGCGATGTCGCCGAGGTCGGAGCCGCGGAGCGAGAAGGCATGCGGGTCGTCCTGCACCACCGTGCCGCCGAAAGCCTCGGCGAGGGCCTGCGCCGACTGCTCGGCGGTGAGGCCGGCGTACTCGATCTCGATGCCGACGCCGCGCGCGCGCCCGTCCGCGGTCTCGGTGAGCGGCGGACGGTCGAAATCCTCCGGGGTCGGCGCGAGCGGCGCCAGCTGCTGCATGGTGCGATCCGAGGCTGCCTGCCTTGTCTTGAACGGGCACGGCAGAGCTGGGTTCCTGGCGCGGTTGCGAGCCCGTGCTGATCGCCGTCGAAGACCCGGACGACCCGCGGATCGAGCCCTACCGGGCCGTGCGCGAGCGCGACCTCGCCGGGCGCGAGGGGCGCTTCGTCGCCGAGGGCGAGGTCGTGCTGCGGGTGCTGCTGACCGGCTCGCGCTTCCTCGCGGAGTCGGTGCTCGTGTCGCAGAAGCGGGCCGCGGCGCTCGAAAGCCTCCTCGCCCGCGTGCCGCCGGGCGTTCCGGTCTACGTCGCGCCGCAAGCCGTGATGGTCGGGATCGTGGGCTTCCCGATCCACCGCGGCCTCCTCGCGATCGGGCGTCGGGGGCCGGCCCGCTCAGCCGCGGAGCTCCTCTCCACGCTTCCGCCGACGGCCATCGTGCTCGGCCTCGTCGGCCTCGCGAACCACGACAACGTGGGAGGAATCTTCCGCAACGCCGCCGCCTTCGGGGCCGATGCCGTGCTCTTGGACGAAACCTCCTGCGACCCGCTCTACCGCAAGGCGATCCGGGTCTCGGTCGGGGCGGCGCTGACCATTCCTTTCGCCCGAGGCGGGCCAGGGGGCGAGATGCTCGATGCCCTGACGGAAGCCGGATTCGAGGCCTTGGCGCTCACTCCCGCCGGCGCCGAGCCGCTCAGCGTCTTGAGGCGCGCGCCCCGCACCGCCCTGCTGCTCGGCGCCGAAGGCCCGGGGCTTCCCCCGGAGGTGCTGGCCCGGACCCGCACGGTCCGCATCCCCATGGCGGACGGCTTCGACTCGCTCAACGTCGCGACCGCAAGCGGGATCGCGCTGCACCATCTCATGCACGTCGCGCCGGCATCCCTCTCCCGTCCAGGGAGAGGGCCGACTCGGGCGAAGCCCGAGCGGGGAGAGGGTCCACCCTCTTCATAGTGGGCGCGACGGTGCCGCCCGCGCCGGCTCCGCCCCCGGCGGCTGCCCTCGCCCGGTCGCGCTGTGCGCGACTCGGCCTCTCCCGCAAGGGAAAGGCGCCGCGTCGGCGCTTGGCAAGCGGTGCGGATCGCGCTCTAACATCCCGCCTCTCGCCGCAACCCACCCCACGGACCCGACATGAACGACATCCTCGCCCTCGACGGCGCGAGCCTTCTGGCCGGCTTCCGCAGCCGCACCCTCTCGCCGGTGGATGTGGTGGAAGCCGTGCTCTCCGGCATCGAGCGCCACAACCCCGTCGTGAACGCCTTCAACGTCGTCGACGCCGAGGGCGCCCGGGCGGCGGCGCGGGCCTCGGAGGCGCGCTGGCGCAAGGGCGCGCCGCTCGGGCCCGCCGACGGCCTGCCGTTCACGGTCAAGGACAACCTTTTGTGGGCCGGCCATCCGGCGCGGCGCGGGTCGAGGACGAGCTCGCCCGAGCCCGTCGCCGAGAGCGCTCCCGCGGTCGACCGCCTGCTCGAATCCGGCGCCGTTCCGGTCGGCAAGACGACGCTCCCGGAGTTCGGCTGGAAAGGCATCGGCGACAGCCCCCTCACCGGCATCACCCGCAACCCGTGGGATACCGGCACCACCACCGGCGGCTCCTCGGCAGGCGCGGCGGCGGCGGCGGTGCTGAACCTCGGCGTCCTGCATCTCGGCACCGACGGGGCGGGGTCGATCCGCATCCCGGCCGGGTTCTGCGGCCTCTTCGGCATCAAGCCGAGCTTCGGGCGCGTGCCGGCCTATCCCCCCTCCCCTTTCGCCATCGTCTCGCACGTGGGGCCCCTCTCCCGCACGGTGCGCGACGCCGCCCTGCTCATGACCGTCTGCGCGGCGCCCGACATGCGCGACATGACGGCCATGAACACGCCCGCGCCCGACTTCCGCATCGGCCTCGAGGACGGGGTCAGGGGCCTGCGCATCGCCTGGTCGCCCCGGCTCGGCTACGTGAAGGCGCTCAACCCCGAGGTCGAGGCCCTGACCGCCAAGGCCGCCCGCGCCTTCGAGGAGCTCGGCGCGACCGTCGAGGAGGCGGACCCGGGCTTCCAGAATCCGGTCGGGACCCTCAACGCCATCTGGCACGGCGGCGCCGCGGCCCTCGTGCGGGCGATCCCGGAGGCGCGCCGCGGCGAGGTCGATCCCGGCCTCCTTCGGCACGCGGAGCTCGGCTCAGGGCTCCTCGCCGGCGACTTCGCGGCCGCCGCGAACGCGCGCTTTTCCCTCTTCACCGCCATGGCGCGCTTCCACGAGCGCTATGACCTGCTGCTCACCCCGACGCTTGCGACCCCGGCCTTCGCGGTCGGCCACGACGTGCCGCCGGACGGGTCGTTCGGCGACGACTGGGTCGGCTGGACGCCCTACAGCTACCCGTTCAACCTCACCCTCCAGCCGGCCGCGACCGTGCCGGCGGGGCTGACCAAGGCCGGCCTGCCGGTCGGCCTCCAGATCGTCGGCCCGATGCGCCGGGACGACCTTGTGCTCCGCGCCGCGCGCGCCTTCGAGGCGGTGCGGCCCTGGCCCATGATCGCGGAGCCGCGTCCGCTCACCGCAATGTGAGGCGCGCGGCGGGCCGAGGTATGCAGAATACCGGCGCGCGCCGCGGTTCTCGCGGCTCAAAGCCCCAAGCAACATCGTATCGGGAGGCCGTTCCCATGCATTTGACCCGACGCAGCATCCTGGCCGCGGCTCCCGCGGCCGCCGCCGCGACCGCAATCGGCGGTCCCGCCTCCGCCCAGGGCACCCCCGCCCCGGCGGCCGGCGCCTCCGGCGGGCAGGCGCCCGGCTTCTACCGCACCAAGGTCGGCGACATCGAGGCGGTCGCCATCAACGACGGCTTCTGGGCCCGCCCCCTCGACGCCGGCTTCGTGAAGAACGCCCCCCTCGAGGAGGTCAAGAAGGCCCAGGAAGCGGCCTTCCTGCCGACCGACATCACGCCGATCCCCTTCACCACCACGGTGCTCAGGACCGGCGGCAAGGTCATCCTCATCGACGCCGGCAACGGCAACTCCGGCGCTCCCAACACCGGCACCTGGATGACGAACTTCAAGGCGGCGGGCTTCGACCCGGCGCAGGTCAACACCGTGATCATCAGCCACATCCACGGCGACCACATCAACGGCCTTCGCCTCAAGGACGGCACGGCGGTGTTCCCCAACGCCGAGGTCATGATCTCGGGCACGGAGTGGTCCTACTGGATGGACGACGCCAAGATGGCGGCGGCCCCCGAGGGCCTGAAGGGCAACTTCAACAACGTGCGGCGCGTCTTCGGCCCGATCGCCAAGGACGTGAAGCAGTTCGAGAACGGCAAGGAGATCGCGCCGGGCGTCACCGCCGTCGCGGCGCCGGGGCACACCCCCGGCCACTTCGCCTTCGTCGTCTCGTCGGGTTCGGGCAAGCTGATCCTGATGTCGGACACCACGAACCACCCGGCGCTCTTCGTGCGTCACCCGGAGTGGCAGGCGGTCTTCGACATGGACGGCAACCAGGCGGTCGAGACCCGCAAGCGGCTCCTCGACATGGCCGCCGCCGAGAAGGCGCGCGTCTCCTTCTACCACGCCCCCTTCCCGGCGACCGGCTACATCGCGAAGAGCGGCTCGGGCTACGAGTTCGTGCCGGTGCAGTGGACCCCGACGATCTGAGCCCCTATCCCTTCTGACCTCCTCGACGGGCGCGAAAGCGCCCGTTTTTTCATGCCGCAGCGCCGCCCGTCTCTTCCATGAGCCAAGCGAGCGTGCCGGCATCGCCGCCCACGACGGGGATGAACAGCACGATCGGAGTCTCGTAGGGGTGGCGCTCCTTCAGCGCCGCGCGCACCGCCTCCTTGAGGCCCGCGCGGGTCTTGACGATCCCGACGACCTCGGCGCCGCGCTCGACCTCGCCCTTCCAGGCGTAGACCGAGCGCATGCCCGGGATCAGGTTGACGCAGGCGGCGAGCTTCTCGCGCACGAGCGCCTCGCCGATCGCGAGCGCCGTCTCCTCGTCCGGGAAGGTCGTGTAGACGATCAGGGCCTCGTCCATGCTATGCCTCGCTTGGCTTGGCCGCCGACCTCTCACGGGGCCGGCGTTCGGGGTGTAGGCAAGCGGGTCCGCGATGGCGAGACAATTCGAGACGGTCGCCTTCGTGGCGAGCCCCACGCCGGAGGCCCAAGAGGCGGCGGCGGCGCTCGGCGCACGCTACGCAAGCGCGCCGCCGGAGAAGGCCGACGTGGTGGTGGCGCTCGGCGGCGACGGACTCATGCTGCAGTCGCTCCACCGCTTCATGGGCTCGGGCAAGCCGATCTACGGCATGAACAAGGGCTCGGTCGGCTTCCTCATGAACGACTTCAGGGAGGACGACCTCCCGGAACGTCTCGAGGCCGCGCAGCGCAGCATCGTCCACCCGCTCCTGATGGTCGCCCGCGACGTCCACGGCGTCGCCCACACGGCGCGGGCCATCAACGAGGTCTCGATGCTGCGCCAGACGCACCAGGCCGCGAAGCTGCGCGTCGCCGTCGACGGCAAGGTCCGGCTCGACGAGCTCATCGCCGACGGCCTCCTGATCGCGACGCCGGCGGGCTCGACCGCCTACAACCTCTCGGTCAACGGCCCGATCCTGCCGCTCAACGCGCCGCTCCTCGCGCTCACCCCGATCTCCGCCTTCCGCCCGCGCCGCTGGCGCGGGGCGCTTTTGCCCGACCGTGCCGCGATCCGCGTCGACGTCATCGAGCCGGAGCACCGGCCGGTGAGCGCCGTCGCCGACCACACCGAGTTCCGCACCGTAGCCCAAGTCGACGTCTCCATGGACCGCGACGTCGACCTCGTCATGCTCCACGACCCCGGCCACAGCCTCGACGAGCGCATCCTGCGCGAGCAGTTCGGGTATTGAGGAAGCGTGCGGCATGAGGAGAGTCGCGACGTGCGCCTGCGGGCAGCTCCAGGTCACGCTCGAAGGCGATCCGACCCAAGTCCTCGCGTGCAATTGCCGGGAATGCCAGCGGCGCACGGGCAGCGTCTTCGGCGTGTCCGCCTACTTCCACGATGCGCAGGTCGTCGCGATCGAGGGGGAGACGAGGACGTTCGGCCGCGCGAGCGGCAAGCTTCGGTTCGACACGGGCTTCTGCCCGTCCTGCGGCACGTCGGTGCTCTGGCGCTCGAGCGCACTTCCGGACTGCCTCGCGGTCGCCGTGGGCTGCTTCGCCGATCCGGCGTTCCCGCAACCGACCCTCATCGCCTGGACCGCGGAGCAGCACCCATGGGTGCGCTTTCCCGAGAGCTGCCGCAGCTTCGACCGGTCCGCGTTCGGCGACGATGCGGCTCCGGCACCGCCGCCGGACAAATAACTTCGATAAAACTCGAAATAGAGCTTGACGCCCGGCCGGCATGGGCCGATGCTACTTCCATGAAAGTCGAAAGATCCGCCAGGCAGCTCGAGGCGCTCGGCAACCCGACGCGGCTCAGGCTCTACCGCGCCCTCGTCCGGGCGGGCGCGGCGGGGCTTGCCGTCGGGCGGCTGCAGGAGAAGCTGAAGATCGCGCCGTCGACCCTCTCGCATCACCTGCACCGGCTCATCCTGACCGGGCTCGTCACGCAGGAGCGCCATGGCACGACGCTCATCTGCCGCGCCGACTACCCGGCGATGCGCGCCCTGATCGGGTTCCTGGCCGACGAGTGCTGCGCCGACGCTCCTTGCGCCGCGGCGCCGGCGGAGGCCGCGGCGTGATCCGATTTGCCTTTAATTTCGATGTTTCCGGAATGAGCGAAGGAGAAGCCGATGCCTGATCTCGACACTCTGCCAGTGGCCGTCATCGGAGGAGGTCCGGTCGGCCTCGCGGCCGCAGCCCACCTCGTCGGGCGCGGCGTGCCCGTGCGCGTCTTCGAAGCCGGCGCGACCGTCGCCGCGAACGTCCGCGACTGGGGCCATGTCCGCCTGTTCTCGCCGTGGAAGTACAACGCCGATGCGGCGGCGGTCGCGCTGCTCAAGCGCCACGGCTGGCAGGAGCCGCCGGACGACGTTTTTCCCACCGGCGCGGACCTCTACGAAGCCTATCTCAAGCCGCTCTCCGAGACGCCGGAGCTTTCGTCCGCGATCGCGACGAGGAGCACCGTCCGCGCCGTCACCCGCCTGGGCGCCGACAAGGTCGCGAGCCGGGGTCGGGAGACGAAGCCCTTCGCGCTCTCCGTCGTGAACGGCGACGGCCGGATCCGGACGCATCTCGCGCGGGCGGTGATCGACGCCTCGGGCACCTGGACGAGCCCGAACCCGCTCGGCGCCGGCGGCGTGCCGGCCGAGGGCGAGCGTGATTGTGCCGACCGCATCTTTTACGGCCTTCCCGACGTGCTCGGCCGCGACCGCGCGCGTTTCGAGGGCCGCGTCACGGCCGTGGTGGGAGCGGGCCACTCGGCCGCGAACACCCTCATCGACCTCGCGCGGCTCGCCGGGCGCGATTCGCGCACCGGCGTCTTATGGGTCGTGCGCGGTGCAAACCTCGCCCGCGTCTACGGCGGCGGCGCGGCCGACCAACTGCCGGCCCGCGGCGAGCTCGGCGCACATCTCCGCGAGCTCGTCGAGGGCGGGCGGGTGACGCTGGTCGCCGGCTTCGCGACGACTGCGGTCCGGCCGGAAGGCGACCAGGTCATCCTCGAAGGGGAGACGGGGAACGGCGTACGGACGGTCGGGCCCCTCGACCGCATCGTGGTCGCGACGGGCCAGCGGCCGGATCTCGCGCTGACGCGGGAGCTGCGGCTCGATCTCGACCCGTGGCTTGAATCCGCAAGGGCGCTCGGGCCCATGATCGACCCGAACCTGCATTCCTGCGGCTCCGTCCCGCCCCACGGCCACCGCGAGCTGTCGCACCCGGAGCCGGGCTTCTACACCGCCGGGATCAAGAGCTACGGACGCGCGCCCACCTTCCTGATGATGACCGGCTACGAGCAGGTCCGCTCGGTCGCGGCGGCGATCGCCGGAGATCGGCGCGCCGCCGACGCGGTGCATCTCGTCCTGCCGGAGACGGGGGTGTGCTCGACCGAGCGGGCGGCGGCGGCGGAGACCTCGCCCGGCTGCTGCGGCGGGCCCGCGCCCGCCGAGGCCGACGCCTGCTGCGTCGCGGACGCCGAGGCGAAGCGGGTCACCGGCATGGGCTGCGGCTGCGGCGCGGTGGCTTGAGGGACGCGAGGCCGGGCATCGCGTCGCCGGACCGGACCTAATCCGAGCCCCGATCGCCGGCGAGCCCGCGCGGCCGCATCGCCGCGAACAGGGCGAGCGCGACGACGGACAGGAGGGCGATGGCGATGAACGCCGCCGCCCAGGAGCCGGGCCCCATGCCGCCGGCGTCGAGCATCCATCCGACCGCGAGCGGCCCGATGAAGCCGCCGATGTAGCCGAGCATGGAATGGACCGCGAGGGTCGCGCCGCGCCGGGACGGCTCGGCGGTGCCGGCCGTCCCGGCCGTCAGGGAGGCGGAATCGAGCCAGACGACCGGGCCGTAGACGAGGAGCAGCGCGGCGGCGAGGGCGTAGGAACCGGAGCCGATCAGGCCGAGCAGGCCGGCGCAGAGGGCTGACGCGACGAGGGCCAAAACAATCAGGCGGCGCCGGCCGAGGCGGATGGCGGCCTCGTTGCCGAGGATGCTGGCCAGCGTTCCGACAAGGCCGACGATGGTCAGCACGGCGGCGGGGGACAGGACCGCCGCCGAGGCGCCGGTCGCCGTCGCCACGAAGGCGAGATAGGCCACGCCCCAGCCGCGCAGCGCCGCCATCTCGAGGGTGTGGATGCCGTAGACGATGGCGTAGGCCATGGCCGAGCGGTTGCGGAACACGGGCCGGAAATCGAACAGCGCCAAGCCGCCGGCCTTCGGGACGCCGCCGGCCCGCCGCGGCACCGCGATCACGACGATGATCCAGGCGAGCGCCGCGCTCGCCGAGGCCGCGAAGAAGGCGGCGTTCCAGCCCGCGAGGCGCTGGACGAGGTCCGCGCAGGCGAAGGAGAGCGCGCCGGCGATGCCGATGCCGGCGGCGTGCCCCGCCGTCGCGCGCGACATGAGCTTCGCGTCGACGCTGTCGGCGAGGAGCTTGAGGCCGGTCATGTAGGTGCCGGCCCAGCCGACGCCGGTGAGCGCCCGCGCGGCCGCCGCCGACCAGAAGCCCTCGGCGAAGAGGCCGAACAGGAGGTGCCCGACGACCGTGAGCGCGACGCCCGAGAGATAGACGAGCTTCGCATCGAAGCGGTCGGTCAGGGTCACGAGCACCGGGACGGCGACGATGTAGGCGCCGTGGAACGACGCCGTGATCCAGCCGGCCTCGCCGTAGGTGAGGCCCCACAGCGCCACCATCTCGGGCAGGAGCGCCGGCCAGACGAAGGCGCCGATCTGCACCAGCACCTGCGCCACGCAGACGAGGAGCACGAGCCGCCGCGCCGAGACCCCGGTCCCATCTCCGCTCCGGATCACCTGTCCGTCCTCCCGATTGCGCGCCGACGCGGCCTCGTCATCGCATGCCAACGGCGCATGATCCGCAAGGGCTGTTCACCGCACCCGGAAGGCCTCCGAGATCGCGATGCCCGCCGCTATGACCGCGGCCGCCGCCCAGATCCAGGGCGGATAGGTTTCGCCGAGAACGACGGTGCCGCCGAGGAGGCCGAGCACGGCTCCGGCGTAGCCGATCTGGCTGAACGAGACGATCCCGCCGGTCTTCTGGAGCTCGAAGTAGATCAGGTTGCCGAAGGCCGCGAGCGCCGGGGCCGCGGCGAGGACGAGCCAGCCCGAGGGGGCGACTGCCGGGAGCTGCGCCGGCCCGCCGCCGGCAAGCCATCCGAGACCGAGCCAGATGGCGGCGCCTGCCGACATGACGAGCGCCAAGTCGAGGGGCGTGCTTCCTTCAGGCCAGAACTTCGCCCGGTAGATGTTCCCGCCGGCGATGGCGACGGGAGCCAGCATCGCAAGGGCGATCCAGACCCCCTCGCCGGAGACGGGCGAGCGGCTGAAGGCGAGCATCAGGGCCCCGCCGAACGCGACCGCGATGCCGGCGGTGCGGCCGGCCGACGCGCGCTCGAGGCCGAGGAGACAGGCGAGGACGTAGGTCAGCGGGGTCGGGAAGGCGTAGGCAAGCGACGCCACCCCGGCGCTGACGTAGGCCGAGGCGGCGTAGATCAGGACCTGCGGGATCGTGATGGAGACGAGCCCGGCGACCGCTCCGAAGCGCCAGACCGGCGCGCCGAGCGGGCCCGGCTGCCTCACGGCGCGAAAGACCGCGAGAAACGCCGCGGCGCCCGCGGCGCTCGCGAGCGCGTAGAGGACCGGCGGCGCGCCGCCCTGCCCGGCCCGCCGCGCCAGCATGGCGTGGCAGGCGAGCACGAGCCCGTTGAGGACGAGCAGGACCGCCGCGCGCCGTCCGCCTCCGCCGGCCGGTGGCGCTTCAGTCGACAACGAAGAGTTTCGCGCCGACCTGGGTCGAGGAGCGGTGAGCCGCGTCGCCGAAGTCGGAGACCTGGTAGCTCATGCCGGGCGTCAGCTTGAATCGGCGCCCGTCCTTCAGCTCGGTGTCGAGCTCGCCTGCCACGACGTAGATGATATGGCCCCGGTCGCACCAGTGGTCCGCGCGGTAGCCCGGCGTGTACTCCACCATCCGGACCCGCAGGTCGCCGATGTCGAGGGTTCGCCAGTATGCCCGCCCGGTCTCGCCGGGATGCTCGGTCGGCGGCACCTGCGACCAGTCGGTCGTGGTGAAGGGGAGGTCGGGGATCTTCATGGCGGAGGTTCCTCATGGGCGGTCCTGCCCGATTCGAGCAAGGGCCGGAAGTTCTCGAGCCAGCGGCGCAGCCACGCCTCGAGGGCGAGCTTCGCGCCGCTCTCCGTGGGGCTCCATCCCCAGGCATCCTCGGCAAGCGGGCTCGACCACACCCACATGCGGTTGCCGCCGTCGTACTCGACGAATCCGGCCTCGACCGCCCCGACCAAGGCCGTGAAGCGCCGAAGAGGCACCTCGGCGACGGCGTCTTGGGTCCAGGCGATCGTGCCTGTATCCATCGTCGGCATCTAGGCGGCGCTACGCCGGCCCACCGCCGGTGCCGGGCCCTCACGGAGGCGACGATGACCCTGACGCTCCATGCGCATCCGTTCTCCTCCTATTGCCAGAAGGTGCTGATCGCCCTCTACGAGAACGATACGCCCTTCGCGTTCCGCATGCTCGCGCCCGGCGACGCCGAGGCCGCGGCCGAGTTCGAGAGGCTCTGGCCGCTGAAGCGCATTCCGGTGCTGGTCGATGCGGGGCGCACGGTCGTCGAGACGAGCATCATCATCGAGCATCTCGCCCTCCATCATCCCGGCCCGGTACGCCTGATCCCGCAAGACCCGTGCGCCGCCCTCGACGTGCGCATGATGGACCGGTTCTTCGACAACTACGTCATGACGCCGATACAGAAGGTGGTGCTCGACGCGATACGCCCGGCCGAAAGCCGCGATGCGACCGGCGTCGCGGAGGCGCGGGCCCTGCTCGACACAGCCTACAGCTGGCTCGACCGCACCATGAGCGGACGGGAGTGGGCGGCGGGCGACGTCTTCAGCCTCGCCGACTGCGCCGCCGCGCCGGCCCTGTTCTACGCCGACTGGACCCACCCCATCGCGGACGGGTTCGTCCATGTCCAGGCCTACCGCCGGCGGCTTCTCGATCGCCCGTCCTTCGCCCGCGCCGTCGACGAGGCGCGGCCCTACCGGCCGCTCTTCCCGCTTGGCGCCCCCGACCGGGATTGAACCTGACGGGAAAGCGTCAGCCGAGGACGGCTCCGGTCCGCGCGGCGCGCGGGATCGGGCATACCGGAAGGCGCCCGGCGAGCTCGCGGATGAGGCGCGAGGCGGGCGTGGGCTTGCGGAACACCGGCAGGTCCGGGAAGCGCCGCAGGTGGAGGGGCACGGCGACGCCGGTGTTGATGACGAAGGGAACGCCGCGGTCGATCAACTCCTCGGCCACCGGCGTGATGTCGCCGTCCGGCAGGTTGGCGTCGAGGATGGCGGCGTGGATCTCGTCGGTGTCGAGGAGGTCGAGGGCTTCCCTAACCGTCGGCGCCGGGCCGATCACCTGGGCGTTGGCTTCCTCGACGGCGGCCTGGAGATCCATGGCGATGATCGCCTGATCCTCGACGATCAGGACGTTGCAGCGGCTCAGAGGCATACGCCTACTCCCCCACGCGAGCGCGGTACCAACCGACGCACAAGCCCCCGGCGCGGCCCCTTCGACGTTCGCGCGGAGCCTTTCGTTGGGGCGGGACTCTAGGAGCTTTGTGGCGGAAATGCGCTGGCGGACTTGAGTGCCGGCGCCTCAGGCCGCCTCGCGCTCGCCGTCCCCGAAGCTGCCGATGAGGGCGTGAGGGGCGTGGCGCATGACGACGGCGAGGGCCGCCTCGTCGGCGAGGGCGCCGGCGATATGGCGGGCCTCGTCGCGGGCGGCCTCGGACTCGAAGCGGCGCAGGAGAGCCATGAGCTTTCCCGCTTCCTCAGGAGAAAGGTCGCGGCAGGCGGTCAGCGCCCGCTCGATCATCAGCCGCGAGAGCTGCGCGCCGTCGGCCGCCGTCTCCCCCTCTCCGTGCTCGCGCAGGGCCGAGAGCGCGCCGTCGAAGGCGGGCTTCAGCCCCGCCGGCAGGCCTGCCTTGCGGTAGAGCGGGGCGAACCCTGCGCCGCGGCGGTCGCGCAGGAGCCCCGCGACCCGCGCCGGGGCAAGGCCCGACAGGTCCGCGAAGGCCGCCTCGGCGAAGGCCATGCCGCCCGACAGGAGCGCCCGCAGGATCAGGGCCGGCGTGAGCTGGCCGGTCCGGCGCAGGTGCGAGACGAGGCGGGAGACGTCCTCGCGCTCCGCCGCGGACGACAGGGCGAGCGTCGTCTTCTCGCGCGCCTCGCGCACGATTCTTTCCGTGCGCTCGGGGGAGAGCCAGCCGCAGCCGAGGACGAAGGTCGACAGGCTTTCCGAGACGGCGACGGCAATGGACTGGCGGATGGGCAGGGGAAGATCCGGACGGGCGAGCAGCGCCTCGCGCAGCTCCGGGCTGCCGCCGTGGCGCTCGACCATGCGGGCGAAGGCGGAATCCGCGATGGCGGCGCCGGCGTTGCCGGCGAGCGCCGTGAGCGAAACCGCCGAGGCGATCTCGGCGAGCGCGGCCGAGACCGCGACCGACACCCGCGGGCGCAGCGCGACCGCGGTCTGGACAATCTCGCCGCCGAGCGCCGCGCAGTCGACGAGGTCGGCGTCGGGCAGGACCGGCGAGCGGGCGAGCACGAGCGCGGCGATGTCGCTCTGGTCGTTCGCGAGCGCCACGACGAGGTGACGCGGCGCCTCCCTGGCGTTGGCGAAGGCTTCGGCGAGGGCCCGGCGCACGAGCGGCGAGGGGTCGTCGAGGAGCGCCGTCATGGCGGTCTCGGCCTCCCAGCGGTCCTCCGGCTTAAGGTCGGAATAGAGGTAGGCGCGGGCAAGCGCGCCGGCCGCCTCGGCGCGCTCGCCGGGGGGCGCGGTCTGCGCCCACAGGAGGAACTGGCGGATGATCATGCCCGGCGCCAGCTCATGAAGGCCAGGAGGTCGAGGGGCCTGCCGATCCGCCCGAGCCCGCCGGCCCGTGCGGGGCGCGCCGGGGCTTCGCCGAGGGAGGCCGGGCGGACCGGCGGCAGGGGGACGTCGGCCTGGGCGACGGCGGGCGCGAACGCGGGCGCGGGCTCCGCCGCATCGGCCTCGGCCGGGGCGGCGGTCGAGCGCGGGAAGAAGCCGAGCGCCGCGGTCCGCGTCCCGGCGTCGGCGGCGTTTCCGGAGCGCCACAGGCGCGCGACCTCCTCCGAGATCGGGCCCCGGCGCACGTCGGTCCGGAAAAGCCCGTGCAGGGCCGGCCCGTCGCTGCGCGCGAAGGCGACCGGCTGGTCCGGCGCGAAGGCCGGCGCGGCGCCCGCCTGGGCGATCTGGCGGACCTGCGTCCCGTGACTCGCCGCAAGCAGCGCGTAGACCTCGCCGGCCCCCCGCGCCCGCCCCCTGGAGTCGAAGAAGATCGAGCGGTTCGCGGCGGCGGCATCGGGAAAATCCGCGGCGGCGGAGCGGCGCGGCGCGCTCTGCGCCGCGCGGATCAGGTCGGCCGCCCCGCGCCCGCCGAGGAAGTGGGCGACGTAGAGATCGGCGTTCGACGGCTCGCGCCCGAGCTCGGATGCAAGCAGGTCGCGGTTCTTCTGGGTGAAGGTGCCGGCCATGAGCGAGGCGACCTGCGGATCCTGCCGGAGCGCGAGGATCTCCCGGCGCCGCTTCGGGTCGTCGACGGCGAGCGTACCGTCCGATTTGGCCGTGATGGCGCCGGCATAGTCGCCGAGCCCGTGCCGCGGCCCCTCGGTCTTCACGAGGCCGAGCCAGGTCTGCTCGATGAACTGGAACAGGCCGGTCGCGGACGAGCTTCTGGCCCGCGCCTTCGGGTCGAGCGCCGATTCCCGCTGCGCCGTGGCGAGGAGGTAGTCGAAGCCCGTCCCGGTCTTCTCGGCGCCCTGGCGGATGGCGTCCACGACCGGGTTGACCGGCGGGGCTTCGCGGGCGGCGGGCGTGGTGAACAGGAACATCGGTCTTGGAGAGGAATCGCGCCGGACGGGCCGCGAATGCTGCCCTTGAGACTGGCCCCGTTATGGTAAAGGAAGGTTGAAGGCCGACCTCGCCGGCCGCCGCCGCCTGCCCTCGCCCTGCCGGAAGCTCCGCATGACGACCGATCCAGCGCCCGCGCCGCACCCGCGCGGCGGCCTCTACTTCGAGGATTTCGCCGTCGGCCACCTCATGCGCCACCGCCTGACCCGGACGGTGACGCAGATGGACAACATGCTGTTCTCGAACATGACGCTGAACCCGCAGCCGCTCCACATCGACGCGCACTTCTGCGCGACCGAGACCGAGTGGGGCCGCCCGCTCATGAACTCGCTGTTCACGCTCGGGCTGATGATCGGCATCTCGGTCAACGACACCACGGTCGGCACGACGATCGGCAACCTCGGCATGACCGACGTGAAGTTCCCGGCGCCGCTGTTCGAGGGCGACACGGTGAGCGTCACGACCGAGGTCGCGGCGAAGCGCGAGTCGCGCTCGCGGCCGGACGCCGGCATCGTCGACTTCGTCCACCGGGCCTACAAGCAGGACGGCACGCTCGTCGCGGAATGCCGCCGCCAGGCTTTCATGAAGAAGCGTCCGGGCGCCTGAGCACTATGCGCTCGCTCCTGTTCATCCCCGGCGACAGCCCCAAGAAGCTCGACAAGGGCATCGGCTCCGGCGCCGACGTTCTCCTCGTCGATCTCGAGGACTCGGTCGCGCTCTCGGGGAAGGAGGCGGCGCGCGGGACCGCGGCGGCGTTCCTCGCCGCGGCCCGGGCGGAGCCTGCCCGCCCGCGCCTCTACGTGCGCGTCAACGCGCTCGCGACGGGCCTCGCCGACGCCGACCTCGACGCCGTGATGCGCGCGGCCCCCGACGGCATCATGCTGCCGAAGACCGTCGGCGGGCCGGACGTGTCGCATCTCGCGGCGAAGCTCGCCGTGCGCGAGGCGGAGAACGGGATCGAGGACGGGGCGACACGAATCGTGGCGATCGCGACCGAGAACGCGCGCGGCGTGTTCGCGCTCGGGTCGCTTGCCGGGGCGAGCCGGCGGCTTGCCGGCGTCGCCTGGGGCGGCGAGGATCTCGCCGCCGACGTCGGGGCGGAGGCGAACCGCGGCGACGACGGGCTCTACGCCGATCCATACCGGATCGCCCGCAGCCTCACCCTCTTCGCGGCCGCGGCCGCCGAGGTCGACGCCATCGACAGCGTCTACACGAACTTCCGCGACCTCGACGGCCTCGCGGCCGAGTGCCGGGAAGCCCGCCGCGACGGCTTTTCCGCCAAGATGGCGATCCACCCGGCGCAAGTCGCGGTCATCAACGAGGCCTTCACGCCCTCCGACGCGGCGCTCGCCCACGCCCGCACGGTGGTCGACGCCTTCGCCCAAAACCCGGACGCCGGCGTCGTCGGCATTGAGGGTCAGATGATCGACCGGCCTCACCTGAGGCAGGCCGAGCGGCTGCTGGCAAGGGCAAAGCGCTGAGCGCGGCCTCTCCCCAGCGGGGGAGAGATGGACGTCCTACCGCACGCCGTAGCGCCGCTGGCCGCCGGGCATCTGGCCCCAGCCGGCCTGGTTGCGGGGGCGGTCCGGGCGGTCGACGTTGCCGGTCGCGGTCACGTCGCGCTTCGGCGCATGGCGCTTCGTCGTGCGCAGGAAGCGCTTGCCGCCGCGCTCGAAGCTCTGCGCCCAGCCGGCCTGATCGACCAGCCCGGCCTGGGTGTCGAGCGGGACCGGGCCGATCGGAAGCGCGGAGGCGGAGGTCGAAAGCGCGGCCAGGAGCGCGGCCGCGGCCAGGGAAGGAAGCACGATCTTCATGGGAGGCACTCCGTTGAAAGGGCCTGCCAAGGCAACAAGCATCGGGGAGGCTTGTTCCCGCAGAAGAGGGCCATGTCTCTTATCCCGCAGGAGGCCCCTGGTCGCCGCCGCCCCGGGGGCGGGCGAGGGCGAACTTGGTCTCGGGCGTCGCGACGAAGTATTCGCGATAGCCGCCGCGGGCGATCGGGCGCATGGCGGCGGTGTCGACGATGCCGTCCACGATGAAGCGGTCGTCGATGTGGATGCCGACCACCTCGCCGATGACGAGGTGGTACTTCGCCGGGCCTTCGAGCGGCTTGAGCGGCAGGGTCGTCAGCCACTTGCACTCGAGCGCCACGGGCGATTCCGCGACCCGCGGCGGGCGCACGATCCGGCACGGCGCCGGCGTGAGCCCCGCGAACTCGAGCTCGCTCTCGCCCCGCGGCAGCGGCGCCGAGGTCTGGTTCATGGCGTCGCGGAGATCCCAGGTCGCGAGGTTGCAGACGAACTCGCGACCCTCCTCGGCGAAGGCGAGGGCGTCCTTGTAGCCCGAGGACGAGAAGCCGACGATGTCGGGGCGGTCCGAGAAGGCGTTGAAGTAGGAGTAGGGCGAGAGGTTCACGGCGCCGGCAAGGCTCATGGTCGAGACCCAGCCGATCGGGCGCGGGGCGACGAGGGCCTTGAACGGGTTGTAGGGCAGCCCGTGGTCGTTCTTCGGCGGCTCGTAGAACATCTTTTCGAGGCCCTCAGAGCCGCGTCACCACGTCCGCGAGCGCCGGGCGGGGCCGCTCGACGGAGGGCTCCTTCGCCCGCCCGATGTGGACGAAGCCGGCCATGCGCTCGGCAGGGTCGAGGCCGAGGACGTCGAGGACGCGCCGGTCGAAGGCGTACCACTCGGTGATCCACGAGGTGGCGAAGCCCATCGCGTTCGCGGCGATGACGAGGGTCATGGCGGCGGCGCCGGCCGACATCACCTGCTCCCAGTCGGGGATCTTCACGTGCGGGGCGGCCCGGGACACCACCCCGACGACGAGGGGCGCGCGGGCGAGGCGGTTCTTCTCGAACTCCACCGTCTCCGGGCTGGCGCCCGGATTGTCGGCCTGGAACGCCGCCGCGATCGTCTCTCCGATCCGCCGCCCCGCTTCCCGGCCGATGACGATGAAGCGCCACGGCGTGAGCCGGCCGTGGTCCGGGACCCGGGACGCGATCGTCAATAGAGTCTCGATCTCCTCCGCCGTCGGGCCGGGCTCCATGAGAAGGTGAGGCGCGACCGAGCGGCGCTTCCGCAAAAGGGCGATGGTTTCGTTCATGTGCGCTTCATGGGATATCGGCGATAAGAGCCAAGCTAGAGAAGGCGGGCGCCGAGCCGGCAGCGGCCACGGTCTCGCCTTTCTCAAGGCCAAAGACAAGCCGAAGGGTCGTCGGGAGGACGGGCCGCCTTCAAGAGCGGCCGAAGGAAGCGTTAAAGCCGCACCATGATCACGGTATCCAAGGACGCCCCCGTTCCAGGCGGGCGCGCCGAATGCGTATGGACCCGCCGCGAGACGCTCGTCTCGATGGCGGTCGTGCTCCTGTTCTCGGCCGCCGCCATGGCGCTGTGGCCGATCATGGGCGCGGTCGTGCCGTGGGATTCGAAGAACCACTTCTATCCGATGCTCCGCTATCTTGGCACGGCGCTCGAGCATGGCGAGCTACCGCTCTGGAATCCCTATCATTTCAGTGGCCACCCATCGGTCGCCGATCCGCAGTCGCTGCTTTTTACGCCGACCATGCTGCTGTTCGCCTGGGCGGTGCCCTCGCCGTCGATGCAGCTCTTCGACGCCGTCGTGTTCGCGCACTTCCTGCCGGGCGCGTTCGGCGTGCTGATGCTGTTCCGCCGCCGCGGCTGGGCCCCGGCCGGCGCCGTCGTCGCCGCGATGGTGTTCATGCTCGGCGGCTCCGCCTCGGCGCGGCTCCAGCACACCGGCATGATCTTCAGCTACGGCTTCTTTCCCCTGGCGCTCTGGCTCCTGGAGGAGGCCCTCGACCGGCGCTCCTACGGCTTCGCCGTGCTCTTCGCGACGGTTGCCGCCGTCATGACGGTCGGGCGCGACCAGGTCGCCTTCCTGTGCGCTCTCACCCTCTTCGGCTTCGTCGTCTGGCGCACCTGGACGGCGCAAGACCGGCTCGCCTTCGTGCGCACCCGCCTCGGCGTGCTCGCCACGGCAGGCGCCGTCGGCGGGGCGCTGCTCGCCGTGCCGATCATCCTGACCATGCAGCTCCTCGCGACCTCGACCCGGCCGGGGTTTGGCTTCGGGGTCGCCGCCATGGGCTCGCTGCCGCCGTCGAGCCTCGCGACCGTGCTGTTCAGCGATGTCTTCGGGTCGCTGCGCACGACCTACGACTACTGGGGCCCCGACTTCCAGAGCCTCGACGCCGGCACCTGGACCGACCGGGCCACGAACTATCTCTTCGCCGGCACGATCCCGGCCCTGCTTCTGGTCTGGCATGGCGTTGCGGGCGGTCGTCTCCTCGCCAAGGAATTCCGGTTCTTCCTGATCGTCGGGGCAGCGGCCGTGCTCTACGCGCTCGGGCGCTACACGCCGGTCTTCGGCCTCGTCTTCGACCACCTCCCCGGCGTCGCCCTCTACCGCCGTCCGGCCGACGCGACGTTCCTCATCAACTTCGCCCTCGCCTTCGCGGGCGGCTATCTCGTGCACCGCTGGCTCCGGGAGGGCGCGCCGAAGCTTGCGAGCTTCCGCCGGCCGGCGAACGCCGCGCTCGCCGGCCTTGCCGTCCTCCTGGTGATCGCGGCCGTCGCTAGCGCCCTCGGCTTCGCCCTGCGGGGCGGCCACACCTTCGATGCCCTTCGCGATATGGCTCTCGCCGCCGCCGTCGCGGCGCTCGCCGCGACGCTTGCCGTGAAGGCCGGCACGCCAGCCCGGCGCGCGGCGCTCGCCTCGCTCCTCGTCGCCTTCACGGCGGGCGAGCTTCTGTGGCGCAACGCCGCCTCGGCGCTCAACGCCGAGCCCGCCGAGCGCTACGCCGTCTTCCGCGAGCTTCCGCCCGAGCAGCTCCAGGGCCTGCAGGTCCTGAAGAAGGAGCTCGCCGAGCGCAACGCCAAGGGCGAGCGCCCCCGGGTCGAGATCCTCGGCCTCGGCGGCGCCTGGCAGAACGCCTCCATGGTGCTCGGCCTCGAGGACACCATCGGCTACAACCCGCTCAGGCTCGCCGACTACGAGAAGGCGGTGGGCCCCGGCGAGAACGCCGTCGATCCGAATCTCCGCACCTTCCCCGGCACCTTCCGCGGCTACAAGTGCCGCTTGGCGAGCCTCCTCGGCCTCGAGTACCTCGTCCTCGACCGGCCGATCGAGCGCCTGCCGCGACACTTCCCGCGGCTTGTCGGTCCGAAGCTGCTCTACGGCTCCGGCGCCATGTGGGTGTACCGGCTCAACCCCGGCACGCCCCGCGCCTACCTCGCGACGCACCTCGTGCCGGTCGATTCCGAGAGCGTGCTCCAGCAGGCGGAGCTGCCGGATTTCGACCGCCCGAACGAGGCCCTCGTCGACGAGGCGAGCCTCGACGCCGTCAAGGGCGACTACGGCCTGCGCGATGGCGCCGTCGAGCCCGACCCGGCGAACGGGTCGGTCAGGATCACCGGCTATCGCCGCAACGAGGTGGAGCTCACGGTCGAGACCGACCGCAACGGCGTCGTCGTCCTGCACGACATCTTCTATCCGGGCTGGGAGGCGACCGTCGACGGCGAGCGCCGCCCGATCCTGCGCACGAACCTCCTGTTCCGCGGCGTCGAGGTCGGCCCCGGCCGCCACACGGTCGCGTTCCGCTTCCGCCCCCTCTCCATGGACAACCTCGTCGCCGCCGCGAGCGAGCTCGTGAGCCGCGGCGAGGACGAGAGCGAGACCGCAGTGCGGTAGCGCCACAGAGGCACCCTCCCAGCTCCTCATCCTGAAGGCGCGATCCTTCGCTATCTCCCGACGGCGTTCATAGTTTTGCCATCGAGATGACGCCCGGTCTCGGCGTCATGAGACTCCCTCTCGCCCTCGCCTTTGCGCTCTGCGCCGCCGCGGCGTCCGCCCAGACGCCTGCGGTGCCGTCGCTCGGGAACGCGCCGGCGCCTTCGCTCGCGCCGGAGAAGACGACGACGCTCACGCTGAGCGCCGTCTTCGCGGGCGAGCAGAAGCCGATCCGCTCCGGGCTCACTTGGCGCATCTACGAGGACCGGCCCGACGTGACGCAGCTTGCGCCGGTCGCGAAGTCCACGACTGCGAACCCGGCGATCGCGCTCAAGCCCGGCGCCTATATCGTCCACGTCGCCTACGGCTTCGCCGGCGCCTCGAAGCGCCTCACCGTCGCGGCCGCGCCCCTCGTCGACCGGCTCACCGTCAGCGCCGGCGCGCTCCAGCTCGCGGGCGCCATCGGCGACACCCCGATCCCGGCGAACCGCCTGGCGTTCTCGGTTTTCGTGCCGGTCGGCAACAACTCCGAGGGGCGGCTCGTGACCGCGAACGCCAAGGCGCGCGAGCTCATCCGCCTGCCCGAGGGCACCTACCACGTGGTCTCGACCTTCGGGGAATCGAACGCGATCATGCGCGCCGACCTGAAGGTGGACAGCGGCCGGATCACCGAGGCGACGCTCAACCACCGCGCCGCGACCGTGACCCTGACGCTCGTCGGCGCGGCCGGCGGCGAGGCCTTCGCCGGCACGGCCTTCAGCGTGCTGACCCCCGGCGGCGACGTGATCCGCGAGGCGATCGGCGCCTTCCCGTCGCTGACCCTCGCGGAAGGCGACTACGTCCTCATCGCCCGCCACGAAGGGCAGGTCTACACCCGCGAGTTCAAGGTCGAGAGCGGGCTCGACCGGGACGTGGAAATCCTGGCGAAGAAGGAAGCCGCCCCGGCTACCGCGCCGCGGCCGTAGCCCCCAAGTCCGCCGCCCCGAGGTCCTTCGCCTTGGCGTACCAGCGCGCCGCCTCGGCCGGGTTCGGCTGCATGCCGTAGACCGGAAGCCTGCGCAGGACCTCCGGGTCGTAGGTGCGCGCCATGGCGAGCGCCCCGCGGCTCTCGCCCGCCTCGGCCGCACGGCCGAAGAACAGCCGCGCCGCGGCGACGTCGCCGGCTTTCAGCATGCGCTCGCCCTTGGCGAGATAGGCCTCGACCTCGTCCCGCGGGATCGCGAGCGTCGAGACGGCCTCGCGCGGTGCTTCGCGGATCGCCTGCACCGCCTCCTGGACGATTCCCTGCGCCGACACGGCCGGCGATGCGGCGAGCGGCGCGGGCGCGGCCGGAGCCTGGGCCGGAGTCGGCGCAGGCGCGACCGAAGCCGGCGTGGGCGTGACCGGAGCCGCAACCGCTGCCGTCACAGGCGCTACGGCCTTGGGCGGCACGGTCGCGGAGGTCTGCATGGGATCGCCGGCCGGCTCGGCACCGGCCTTATCGTTCGCCCCCGCCGCGGCGGACTCGATCGGCACCGCTGCGACGGCCGGCTCCGCCGTCACGGGCCCTGCCTTCTCGGCGGAAGGCAGCGGAAGCGCCGCCGCCTTGGGCTCGGACAGCCGCTTCGCGCCGGCGTCGCCCGCGGCCAGGAAATAGTGTGCTCCGAGGAAGGCGCCGCCGCCGCTCGCGGCGAGCAGGCCGGCAAGGAGCACCGCGTTCACGGCCGTCCTCGCCTTGGAGCGCTTCCCGCCGAACCGGCGGAGCGGAGCAGAACCGTCGTCCCGCTCGTAGGCGAGCCTCTGGCCCCGGCGCGGCATGAGCGCGCTCATCGGCCCTTCTCCCGCCAGCGCAGGAACTCCTCGAACATCCGCTCGCGGGCCTCGGCCGAAAGGTTCTTCCCCGCCGCGAAGCGGTCGAACTCGGACTTGAGCGCGGCCTCGTCGCCGGATGGCGCCGCCGAGCGCTCGGCGAGCCACCGGCGAGCCGGCTCGAAGCGGCGCCAGCCGGGCACGTCGGTCGCAAGATTGACCTCGCGCCACTTCGGATGGCGCGGCGCCGCCTGGAAACCGTCGAACTTCGAGAAGAACGCCTCGACGAAGGTCTCAAGCCGGCGGTAGCGGTCGGTCTTCGCCGGCCAGTTGAAGGCGATCAGGACCGCCCCGACCGCGATCGTCTCGACCCGCTCGCCCGGCCCGATCAGGCCCGGATAGTCGGCCGCCTCGAGCGCCGCCGGATAGTAGCTCTCCTCGAACTCCGCGCCGTAGCGGACGGGCAGGAAGTGCAGCCCGATGTCCCGCGGCGCCTTGGCGAAGGCGGTGCCGGGCTTGCCGGCGACGAACACGGTCGCCGAGACCTCGCCGTTGCGCATCTTCTCGATGGCGTCCGCCTGGCCCATGTTGACCTCGCGGACGTTGACGCCGCTCTTCTCGAACAGCTCGCGGGCGACGAACTGGGTGCCGCCGCCGATGTCGCTGAAGTTGACCGCCTTGCCCTCGAGGTCCTTCAGGGTCCTGATCTCGCCGCGGGCGAGGACGTGGACTTCCTCATTGTAGAGCTTGGTGAGGTAGACAAGCTTCCCCGCCTCGCCGGGCAGCTCGCGCTTGAGGCGAGTGAGGTCCGTCGACTGGGCGATGCCCATGTCGACGCCTTTCAGGAACAGCACGTCGCGGATGTTCTGCGCTCCGCCCTTGCCGACGACCGGCAGCACGCGCAGGCGGTCGGCGTCGTCGAGCACCGCCGACAGGTCGTAGGCGACCTGGAGATAGGTCCCGTTGGGATTGCCCGAGACGATCGCGACGGTGTTCTGGTTGAGCCGCTCGCCCTGCTGCCGGATCGACCCGGTCGCGTCGGCCGAGGCTGCTTGCGCCCCGTGCGCCTTGCCGGACTGGCGCGGCGCCGCCTCGGCCGCGCCCAAGCTCATCGCCATGAGACCCGCGGCAGCCAATGCCGCGAGCGCCCCCATTCTGCCCCTGATCATCTTCGTCTTCCTTTTGGGCGGCCCAAAGCCGCGCTTTTGAAGACTCCAGGAAATACGCAAAACAAGTATCGGGGAGTCTTCCGGTCAATCTATTCTCAAGTGGAAAAATGTGTCAGAAGTTTGTGGTATGTTGATCGAGCACATCGTGGGAGAATAATCTAAATTGCTACGCTCAAAAGTATGGTTCATGTGGCGTTCATTTTTGGAGAGAGATGCAAGATGGGGTTCTTACCTAACTGTCCAGACTCAACATCTACCCACTTACTTCAACTATTCCGATGTATCGAGTCAGCGCGTGCCAGAACAACCGTCGCGGACGGCTTGAAAACACCTTCAAAACGCCTCGTTCCGGTAAGCTGTCGGCAAGAAACAAGGTCGAGAGTCCGACCGTCACCGGCACGCAAGGTCATCGATGCGGCGCGTAACCAGTGCGGACCTGATCCGCAATTTCAGTGTGCACTCTGACGAGGCCCTGAACCAACCCTTGCTGATCACGCGCAACGGGCGAGACCGGCTGGTGATGCTGGGCATCGAGCGCTACCGGGAGATCCTGGTCGCGGCCGCCGGCGCGGGCGCCGGCGGGACGCCGCGCCGGCTCGAGCTCGAAAGAGAGCTCGAGTTCTTCGGTGCGGCGCAGGAGTGACCCCCCGCGCGGAAGCGCATCCTGACCGAACCGCCTTCACGCCGCCGCGGCTTCCCGCGTGCGGTAGGTGAGCGTGCGGGCGTCGATCCCCAAAAGCTCCGCGAAGGCGGCGCGGCCTTCCGGCGAGACGTAGAGGGCCCGGCCGTCGCGCTGCCGGCGGACCCAGCCGGCTGACAGGCAATGGCTGCAGAAGGCCGCGCCGACGGCGCCGGCGAGGTGGTGACGGCGCTCGGTCCAGTCGAGGCAAGGCTTGCAGAACACCCGGCCCCCGCCGCGGTCGTCGAGCAGGACCCCGAGCCTTGCGAAGAAGTCCCGACCGCTCGCGGTCACCTCGCCCGACCCGTCGCCGAACGCCACGTGCCCGTTCGCCTGGAGCGCGTCCGCGACGGCGACGCCGAGCCGTCCCGCGAGGTGGTCGTAGCATGTGCGCGCCGTCGCGAGTCGCTCATCGACCCGACGCAGGCGCGGGTCCGCCGGCTGCGTCTCGGCGGCGACGATCGACAGGGTCTCGACCATCTGCCCGACGAGGGGCGACGCGAGGCGGTAGTAGCGGTGCCGTCCCTGCGGCTCGACCGCGACGAGGCGCCCGTCCAGGAGCTTCGCGAGGTGCCCGCTCGCGGTCGGCGGCGCGATGCGGGCGAGGAACGCCAGCTCCTTCGCGGTGCGGGCGCGCCCGTCCATCAGCGCGAGGAGGATGCGCACGCGGGCCGGGTCGCCGACGACGGAGGCGATCCAGGCGAGGTCCATGTCCGAGCTCATGGGGTCGAGCCTAGCCCAGGGACACCGCCGCCGCACCAGCAATCGCTTCGGCGGCGGGCGAAGCGATCGGCCGCGACTTGCGCACGGATAACCGCGATCCTGCGCCCATCAGCACCGGAGGTTCCCATGGACACCGTCTACACCCGCGTCGTCCCCGCTCTCCGCTCGCCGGCGCCCCGCCGGACCGGCGCCTTCGCGGCCTGGCTGCAGGCCTGCCTCGAGCGGTCCCGCCAGCGGCGCG
This sequence comes from Beijerinckiaceae bacterium, assembly GCA_036389455.1. GTDB lineage: Bacteria > Pseudomonadota > Alphaproteobacteria > Rhizobiales > Beijerinckiaceae > JAJKJG01. Next base: position 32,091 of record DASVPW010000003.1, on the reverse strand, counting down.
ACCTCGGGCTCCTCTCGGACGAGCAGCTCGAGGACATCGGCCTGTCGCGCGGCGACGCCGCCCGGGAGTGCGGCCGCTGGCCCTGGGACGGTCCCGAGCCCAGGCGGGCGAGGCCGGTGACGGCGCCGCCGATCAGGCCACGGTGCGCGCGATGACGTGATGCCCGTCGAGGGTGGCGTGCCCGTCGGGCACGCCCCGATCCTCGGGAAGAGGCTGGCGCCGGTCGGGCGCCGCCGCCTCCGCGGCGAGGGCCGCGAGAGCGTCCTGCAATCCTGCGGACCTTTGCTCCTGTGATCCCAGGCGCCGGATCGAGACCGTGCGCTCGGCCGCCTCCTTGCGCCCGACCACCAGCAGCACCGGCACCTTCGCGAGCGAGTGCTCGCGGACCTTGTAGTTGATCTTCTCGTTGCGCAGGTCCGCCTCGACCCTGAGGCCCGCCCTCGCGGCGGCGCTTAGGACCTCGCGGGCGTAGTCGTCGGCCTCCGAGGTGATGGTCGCGACGACCGCCTGCACCGGCGCGAGCCAGAGCGGGAAGTGGCCGGCGTAGTGCTCGATCAGGATGCCGGCGAAGCGCTCCATCGAGCCGCAGATCGCCCGGTGAACCATCACCGGCGTCTTCTTGGCGCCGTCGTGATCGATGTAGAAGGCGCCGAAGCGCTCCGGCAGGTTGAAGTCGACCTGCGTCGTGCCGCACTGCCAGTCGCGCCCGATGGCGTCGCGCAGGACGTACTCGAACTTCGGCCCGTAGAAGGCGCCCTCCCCCGGGTTGACGGAGGTCCTGATCCGGTTGCCGGACCGGGCCGCGATCTCGTCCAGCACCCGGCCCATCACGGCCTCGGCGTGGTCCCACATGGCGTCCGTGCCGACCCGCTTCTCGGGGCGCGTCGAGAGCTTGACGACGATGTCGTCCTCGAAGCCGAAGTCGGCGTAGGTGGACAGGATCAGGTCGTTGATCTTGAGGCACTCGGCGGCGAGCTGGTCCTCGGTGCAGAAGATGTGGGCGTCGTCCTGGGTGAAGGCGCGGACCCGCATCAGCCCGTGCAGGGCACCGGACGGCTCGTAGCGCGAGACCGCGCCGAATTCTGCCAATCTCAGAGGTAGATCACGGTAGGACTTGAGGCCATGCTTGAAGATCTGCACATGCCCCGGGCAGTTCATCGGCTTGATCGCGAAGACGCGCTCGTCCTCGGTCTGCGTGACGAACATGTTCTCCCGGTACCAGTCCCAGTGGCCCGAGGTCTCCCACAAGGACTTGTCGAGGATCTGCGGCGCGTTGACCTCCTGGTAGTCCTCCTTCAGGCGCCGGCGCATGTAGGCGATCAGCTCCTGGAACAAGGTCCAGCCCTTGGGGTGCCAGAACACCACGCCGGGCCCCTCCTCCTGGAAGTGGAACAGGTCCATCTCGCGCCCGAGCCGCCGGTGGTCGCGCCGCTCGGCTTCCTCGAGCTGCTTCAGGTAACGCTCGAGGTCCTCCTGCGAAGCCCATGCGGTGCCGTAGATGCGCGTCAGCATGGGCTTCGTGGAATCGCCGCGCCAGTAGGCGCCCGCGACCTTCATGAGCCGGAAGGCGGTGCCGACCTTGGCCGTGGAGGTCATGTGCGGCCCGCGGCAGAGGTCGAACCAGTCGCCCTGCGCGTAGATCTTGACGTCCTCGCCCTCCGGGATCGCGTCGACGAGCTCGACTTTGAACAGCTCGCCCTTCTCCCGGAACACCTCTTTGGCCTTGTCCCGGCTCCAGACCTCCTTGGTGAAGGGTCTGTCGCGGGCGACGATCTCCCGCATCTTCGCCTCGATCGCCGGAAAGTCGTCGGGCGTGAACGGCTCGGGACGGGCGAAGTCGTAATAGAAGCCGTTCTCGATCACCGGCCCGATCGTCACCTGCGTGCCGGGATAAAGCGCCTGCACGGCCTCGGCGAGGACGTGGGCGCAGTCGTGGCGGATCAGCTCGAGAGCGCGCGGGTCCTCCCGCGAAATGAACTCGATCTTGGCGTCGCGGGAGATCGGGTCGCCGAGGTCGCTCACGACGCCGTCGAGCGCCATCGCGACCGTGCGCTTCGCGAGCGACTTAGCGATGCCTTCCGCGACCGCGCGGCCGGTGACCCCGGCCTCGTACTGCCGCTCTGCGCCGTCGGGAAATGTCAGGGTGATCATCGGGAACTCCTTGCTCACTCCTGCGAACGAGGCAGGTAAGCGGGGTTGCTGCAGCCGGTGACCGGACCCGTACCGTACGGAGGAGTACTCTGCAACATCAGACGGCTCAAAGCGGGTATGATGGACTTGCAAGCATCCCAACGGCTGCTAGCATCTGGATGGTTAGGAGAGCGCCATGGCAGTCGTCCTCATTGTGTTATTTCTAACTTCAATCACTCTCTGGTTCGTGCTTCCCCCCTCAAGACGCTGGTTTCGCGTTCTTTGGGTCTGCCGCGTCAGCGTCGTCAGCGCCCTTGTAGGATATTTACTGCTCTTCGGAGTCGATCAAGCGCAGGATCTTTTCGCTGAAACTAAGTGGGATACCTCGAATATTCTTCGCTTTTGCTTTGCTCTTCTGTTCTGGGTTTCGGCCGTCCACCTTGCGGCGAGGTTGATTCTCGGCTTCCGCGATTGGATCCCGCGCGACGAGCTTTACCAGTTCGGCTTGGCTAAAGTTCGAGGGTTATATTTCAATGCGGGCGTGTGGGTGCCGCGCTTCTTAGCCTGGATCGCCTTCGCTGGCGTGTTGATGGCGCTGTACAAGACACGAATGAACCTTGAGCCGATTGCAAAGAGCAGCATCGACATCCTCCCATCAGCGCGAAACGCGATCGACGGCATTAACCAGCTGACGGTCTACGTTTGGATAACGCTCGCCATCTTCTCCTTGCTCATGTTCCTTCGACGCCCGGTTCTGGAACGCATCACAGGGACGCCAAAGAACGAGAGCGTTCTCCTGCGCGGCGACTTCAAAGGTAAGGCCAGGAGCCGAACTGAAACGCTGCTCCGTCTCGCCACGTGGAGCCTGATCTTCTTCTGCGCCGCTCTGGTCATCTACGCCGTGAGCGAGCCGTTTGCCGTCGCAGAAAGCTTCTCCAGGGCGGTTTTCCTGATGTTAGCGCTCGGCATATGGGTGATGCCCATCACGATCGTGGCCTCCCTCAGCCATCGCCTTCGCTTTCCGCTCATCGCCGTTGGCGTGATCCTGGCGGCCTTGATCTCGGCCTACGTGCCGGCGGTGCACGACGTCCGGCGCCTCGACAAGCAAGCGATCGGAGCGCGGCAGATCGATCTCACAGATGCGGTCGCACGCTGGCGTGCCGAGAACTGCCCCAAGGAGCTTGCCGACTGCCCCTCCCCGATCATCATGGCGGCGGCAGGTGGAGCAAGCCGGGCCGCCTTCTTCACCGTCACGGTTCTTGGAACCCTCCTGGACCAGACGCAGCAGGAGGGCGGCGCCTTGCGGCCGATCAGTAAGCAGCTCTTCGCCCTCTCGACCGTTTCGGGCTCATCGGTTGGGGCCGTCATGGCTCGGACCGCGATCGCCGATGCGGCAGCCAAAGGAAAGAACAGCCAGGCGTGGCTGCGCGGCCCCTGCCAGGCGAAGCCTGCCTCCGACTACGGCCATTTCGACGATGAGCAGATCCGCTCCTGGCGCCGCTGCCTTCAGGCCCTCACGATCGGCGACTTCCTCTCGCCCGTCGCGATCGGGATGGGTCTGCGCGACCTCCTGTTCCTGGCGCCGTTCATTGGAACGGAGCCATGGTGGAAGGACAGGGCCTACCTCCTCGAACGGTCCTGGGAACGCCACTACGACCATGTCGTCGTCGGATCGGCCCCGAAGGGCGATGACGAGGGACGCCTAGCCCAACCGTTCGGCATCGAGCGCAAATTTTATGGCGCATCGCCCCCGGCGATTTCCGAATGGTCTGCCGGCAAGGCAGACGGAGCCGTAGCGGTTGGCCCATCCTCAGCCAAATGGCTGCCGCTTCTCGTTATCAACGGGACATCCGTGATCACGGGTCGGCGAATCCTGACCTCGGAACTGTCCCCGACCTGGATCCCGGGCGCGAAATGCCGGGAGGGCAACGCCGCGAAGGAGCCTTGCCCCCTGTTCCAGGAATCGTTCGATCTCTTCGAGGTCCTCGGAGGGCCGTTGAATGGCGATCAAGCCAACGGCGGCGCGGCCGCAACCGGCGCAACCGCCCGAGCGGACTTGTGTGGGGGGGCCGCAGGCCTTCCACCCGCGATCCGCGCGCCAGATGTCCGCCTGTCCACGGCGGCGACGATGAGCGCCCGGTTTCCCCTGATCTCCCCATCGGGAGCCATCCGCAACTGCGAGGGCAAAGTGGGCGACCGAGTGATCGATGGCGGCTATTTCGAGAACGGCGGTCTTGTCACGGCGGCCGATCTTGCCGAAGGACTGAAGAAGTTCGGGCTCGAGCCGGTGATCGTCTATGTGGCGAATGACCCGGTTCCGCTCGAGGAGGACGCCCATCGCCGGCCGCGTGGCAATCTCGGCCCGGCTCTTCCGGTCGAGGCGGGAGGAGAGTTCCTGTCCGACGTGCTGACGCCGGCTCTGGGTCTCTACGCAACGCGCTCCGGTCATCTCGCGGAAGCAGCGCGGATTGCGACGGAGAAGGTCTACGTTCAGGGCGAGAAGACTCCGCACTTCTTCAGCTTCAACATCTACGATCCCCTCATGGACAAGCCTTGCCCGCCCAAGAAGGATTCGAACAAGAAGGATTTGAACGAGGATTCGAGAGCAGCTCAACCATGCCAGAGCTGGACGATGGAGAAGATATCGATGAGCTGGTGGCTGTCCCAGCCGGTGCAGGAGTACTTGGACAAGCAAATCCAGAAGCATTATCGCAACCAGCGGTCGATGGAGAGCCTGCTCGGAATTCTCAGGACCACCTGCAACAAGAGCCAATCGAGCGATTGCAGCCCGTTGTGTCTCGACACGTCGCAGCCGAGTCAGGATACTGCGGGTGGCGGATGTCCGGTCCTGGCAGCGAGCGGACGCTTACCGCCTAGGGAGGCGGCGCGTTGACGCCCCGCCACCGCCCATACCGCCACGGCGCGTACCACCGCGCCCCCGCCGGCACCTCCTCGCACACGAGGTCGAGGCCGGAGGTCCCGCCCGGGCCGCAGCGGCAGACGCGGGCAAGGCCCATCCAGCCGCCGGCCCACAGGCCGTGGCGGGCGATCGCCTCGTCGGCGTAGTCCGAGCAGGACGGCAGATGGCGGCAGTGGCGGCCGACGAGGCCCGAGAGGGTGAGCTGGTAGGCGCGGATCAGCCCGTGGGCGGCGCGCGCCGGCAGCCCGGACGCGAAGGCCATCACTCCGCCGCCGCCGGCCGGGCCCGGCGGGCCTCGATCTCATCGAGCGCGTTCACGACCGCGTCGAAGGTCAGCATGGTGGAGGCATGGCGGGCCTTGAAGCCGCGCACCGGCTCGAGCACGCGCAGCTCGGCCCATTTGCCCTCAGGCGGCGCGCCGTTCTCCTTCAGCATCCGCCGCATCGCCTCGCGGACCTCGCGCAGCTCCCCGGCGGTCGACCCGATGACGGTGCGGGCCATGATCGAGGAGGAGGCCTGGCCGAGCGCGCAGGCCTTCACCTCGTGGGCGAAGTCGGTGACGACGCCGCCCTGGATCTTGAGGTCGATGGTCACGGTCGAGCCGCACAGCTTCGAGTGGGCGGTGGCGCTCGCGTCCGGGTCGCGAAGGCGCCCGAGCCGCGGGATGTCGGCCGCGAGCTCGAGGATGCGCTTGTTGTAGATCTCGTTCAGCATCAGGTGCTTGGCTTGAGGTCGCGTTGCCGATCGGGCGGACGCCTCCAATATAAGGGGTCGGATCGGCAAGCGCGAGCGGCGCCGCTGCCCGGGGTGCAGGAGATGGACGCAGTCGTGAAGCCCCTGTTGCGGACGGCCGAGGCCAGGCCGGCCGGGCCTGAGAAGCCTCCGACCCGCGAGGAGGCGGAGGCGGCGGTGCGCACCCTGATCCGCTGGGCCGGGGACGATCCCGCCCGCGAGGGCCTCGCCGACACGCCGCGGCGGGTCGCGACGGCGTTCGAGGAGCTTTTCGCCGGCTACCGGACGGAGCCCTCCGAGATCCTCGACCGGGTGTTCGAGGAGGTCGCCGCCTATAACGACATCGTGCTCGTGCGCGACATCCCCTTCGCCTCGCACTGCGAGCACCACATGATCCCCTTCACGGGCTGCGCCCATATCGCCTATTACCCCGCGAAGGGGGTCGTCGGCCTGTCGAAGCTCGCCCGGGTGGTCGACGCCTTCGCCCGGCGCCTGCAGACCCAGGAAGCGCTCACGGTCCAGATCGCCGAGACCATCGACGAGGCGCTCAAGCCCCGCGGCGTCGCCGTGATGATCGAGGCCGAGCACCTGTGCATGTCCATGCGCGGCGTGCGCAAGGCGGGGTCGTCGACGGTGACGACCCAGTTCACCGGCGTGTTCCGGGACGATCCGGCCGAGCAGGCCCGCTTCCTGACGCTGCTGCGCGCCGGCAAGGCTTGACGGCCTCCCGCCCGAGTGGAAGCTGAGCGCGCCCGGCCCCGAGCCGGGCGTTTCCCTTTCGGAACGAACTTATGTCCGCCCCCTTCCCCACCGCCGCGTCCCGGGAGGATCTCGAGGAAGGCTGCGTGCTCGCCCCCCGGTTCGGCGCGGACGGCCTCGTCACCGCCGTCGCGGCGGACGCCGACAGCGGCGAGGTGCTGATGGTCGCGCACATGAACGCCGAGGCGCTGGCGCGGACCCTCAAGACCGGCGAGGCCTGGTACTGGTCGCGCTCCCGCGGCGAGCTGTGGCGCAAGGGGGCGACGAGCGGCCAGGTCCAGACCGTCGTCGAGGTGCGCGTCGACTGCGACCAGGACGCGCTCCTCCTCAAGGTGCGCGTCGGCGGCGACGGCGGCTGCTGCCACACCGGCCGCCGCTCCTGCTTCTACCGGGCGGTGGAGACCTCCTCTCCCGAGGGGGAGAGGGGGAGGGGTGAGGGTCCGCACTCGCCACAGAGGGCGCAGTGGCGCCTGCGCGCCGTCTGAGCAGACCGCACGGGGGCTTTCCCCCTCCTCTGGCTCCCCCGCAAGCCCGGGCTCCGCGTTCACAAGCTCGGCATTGCCCGGCGCCCGGGCTGCCACCAAACTTGGCCCTTCGGCGTTGTTCATAAGGCTTTCATCGCTGCATGGGACGATGGCGACGGCTGAAGGAACGAAGGCCATGCTGTGGGACGGGATCGCCCGTCGCGCTTTTGGGCTCGGCGGCGGTGGAGGCGAGGAATCCGTGAGCCAGGTCGTCGCGGAACGCGAGCCCCGCACGCGGCTGAAGATCGGCATCGCGCTCGGCAGCGGCGCCGCCCGCGGCTGGTCGCACATCGGCGTCATGCGGGTGCTCGAGCGCGAGGGCATCGTCCCGGACGTGATCGCCGGCTCCTCCGTCGGTGCCGTCGTCGGCGCGTGCTTCGCGGCGGGCAAGCTCGACGTGATCGAGGAGTTCGCCCTGTCGCTGACGAAGCGGCGGGTCATGGGCCTCCTCGACTTCCACATCACGGGCTCAGGGCTCATCTCGGGCGACCGGCTGCGCCGGCTCCTCGAGCACGATCTCGCGGACCTGCGGATCGAGAACCTGCCGACGCGCTTCGCGACGATCGCGACCGAGCTCGGCACCGGCCACGAGATCTGGATCACCCGCGGCCCGCTGGTCGAGGCGCTCAGGGCGTCCTATGCGCTCCCCGGCGTGTTCGACCCGGTGAGGCTCGGCGGGCGCTGGCTCATGGACGGGGCGATCGTGAACCCGATCCCGGTCACGACGGCGCGGGCGCTCGGCGCCGACCTCGTCATCTGCGTCAACCTCAACGGCGACATCCGCATCCGCGGCACGGTGATCCAGTCGCATTCGGCCGAGATGGAGGAGAGCGACGAGATCATCGAGGCGGCGGCCGAGGAGCGCAGCCGCTGGAGCCTCCTCAACCCGATGCTCGACGCCGCGGGCCGCGTGCGCGGCCTCGGGCGCCGGGCGGCGGCCGGCCCCGGCATCGCGAGCGTCATGGTCGACGCCTTCAACATCACCCAGGACCGCATCGCCCGCTCGCGGCTCGCGGGCGACCCCCCCGACGTGATGATCGCCCCGAAGCTTTCGCCGATCGGCCTGTTCGAGTTCCACCGGGCGGAGGAATGCATCGAGCTCGGGAAACAAGCCACCGAGCGCGCCCTGCCTGACCTCTTCGAGCTGATGCGCGACACCGCGCGAGTCGGTTGAACCCTCAAGCCGTCGCGATGTATTCCCGCAGGGCCTGATGCTCGGCCTCGATCTCGGCGACCCGGTGCTTCACCACGTCGCCGATCGAGATGATGCCGGCAAGCCGCCCGTCCTCGACGATCGGAACGTGCCGGAACTTGCGCTTGGTCATCACCTCCATGAGCTCGTTGATGCTGGAGTGGCCGGTGCAGGTGACGACCTTGGCGGTCATGTATTGCGACACCGGATGGTCGAGGGCTGCGGCGCCCCCTCGCGCCACCGCCCGCACGATGTCGCGTTCCGACAGGATGCCGAGCACGGTCCGGTTCGCGTCCGCGATCACGACGGCGCCGATCTTGCGCTCGGTCAGGGCGCGGGCGGCGTCGGCGAGAGTGCGGTTCGGCTCGATGGTGAGGACGTCCCGGCCCTTGGCGGCGAGAATGTGCTCGACGTTCATCCGTTCCTCCGCTGACCGGCGCGCGAAGCGGGCCTGTTAGACCATAGTGGTAGAGCGCAGGCGGGCTGGCAAGACGCCGACGGCTACGCGGGATCAATCCAAGGGAACAGCAGGAGCCCGACGAGGAAGCCGCCGATATGAGCCTCCCACGCCACCGCGGCATCGGTGATCCCGAGCGGCGCGGCGGTGAGGCCGAACAGCAGGTTCGAGGCAAGCCATACCCCGAGGAAGGTGGCGGCACCGCGGTTGCGCAGGAGCTCGCCGACCGTCTGCCGCGGCCGCTCATGAGCCTCCCGCACCGTCCTCAGGCCGCGGAACGGGTCCCGGCCGGGCGCGAACACGAACCGCGCCGCCGCAGCCATCCAGCCCGAGATCGCCGCCGAGGCGCCGATCATCGGCACGACGCTCGAGGAGTCGGTGAGCCAATGCGCGACCGCGCCCCCGACGGCGCAGGCCGCTCCCAATGCGAGGAACCGCAGTCCCCCGCAGCGCCGCGCCACAGGCGTGCCGAAGGCAGCGAGCCATACGCAGTTCAAGAGAACGTGCGCCCATGAGCCGTGCAGGAGGGCGTAGGCGAGCGCGGTCCAAGGCTTCGCCCCGCCCTCGGCAAGAATGTATTGCGCGAGCGCCTCGCGGTGGTCTCCGGCGGCCTCCCGCAGGATCGCCTCCGCCCGGGATGGATCGAAGGCGGCGGTCCACCGCGCCGGCACGACGGCGAATTCCATCAGAAGCTCGAAATCGACGGCGGGCGACAGGAGCGTCGAGCGGACCGCGTGGACGATCACGAGGACGGCGACCGACGCCGCCACGATCCCGGGCAGGTTGAAGATCGGCTCGCGCCGGGAATCGGGAGCTGGCATCCAGCCCTCACTTGAGGATGCGGACGCGCGGCGCAAGACCGGCACGAAGCCGGCAAGAAAATAAGGGGAGAGCGCGAGCCCTCCCCTCAAGGATCGGTGAAGCCGGCAAGGCCGGCGCTCGTCGCCGTCCCTGGACCTGGGACGGCTCTGTCTTCACCCCCCTGTCGGCAGTGGCGGCCCGGCGGGTCAGGACCGGGCCGGCAACTCAGGCGGGGCGGAGCTTCGCAGAAGCGTGGGCGGGGGCGCAACGGCAACGGCCCCTTAACCTTAACAAAAGGTTTCCGACCCGCCCCACTCCCCTTCGGGCACGCCGCCTGCACCATCGCGCCTCACCGACAGGCTCTTCGCGGCCGTGCCCGGACCAGTCCCGGGTGCCCGCGTCAAAACGGGACGGCGGCGGGCGACGATGCCCGCGCTGCGGGACGGCATGAAGCACGCCACGACGCGCATGATCTTCGCCTACTGGGACGCCCTGAGGGGCGAGCGCAGCGCGCCCGACCGGGGCGAGATCGAGCCCGGCGAGATCCGGAACGTGCTCGCCGACACCTTCCTCCTCGAGGTCGCGCCGGAGCGCACCGCCATGATCCGCCTCGCCGGAACCCGGATCTGCGCCTTCTTCGGGCGCGAGCTTCGGGGCGAGGCGTTCGAGGGGCTCTGGCGCGAGGAAGCGGCCGAGGACGTGCGCCGGTCGATCGACATCGTGGTCGAGGAAGCCGCGGGCTGCGTCGCCGGCCTCACGGCGGAAACGGCGGAAGGCGCGGCCCTCGGTTTCGAGATGATCCTCCTGCCGCTCCGCCACCGCGGCAAGCCGCAAACCCGCATCCTCGGGGCCCTCTCGCCGGCCGTGATCCCGCCCTGGCTCGGGCTTCATCCGGTCGCCTCCCTGACGACCTCCTCGCTTCGGGTGCTGTGGCCGTCCGGACGGGCGTCCCGGCTCGTGCGCGGCGACCACGACGGCTCCGCGGCCGCGCGCCGCCGCCGCTTCGTGGTCCACGCCGGCGGGCGGACCTGAGATCCGTCCTAAGCCGGCATTAACCCTGCCCCTCCTAAGGTTCGGCAGCAGCCCATTTGCCAGAACCCGATTCCCTTGATGCAGACCGCCGCCGCAGAGACGCGCACTCCCAGCACGGACCGGCGCCGCCATCGCCGCATGAAGGTGGCGCTGCTCGGCCGCTACATGCTGGCGGACCGGCGCGAATACGCCTGCCAGACGACGGACATGTCGCCGGGCGGGGCCTCGCTCGTCGCGCCCGTGAAGGGCGCGGTCGGCGAGCGGGTCGTGCTCTACCTCGAGCACGTCGGCCGCATCGAGGGCGAGATCAGCCGCCACACCCCGCACGGGTTCACGGTCTCGATCGCCGCGACGGTGAGGAAGCGCGACAAGCTCGCCTCGCAGCTCACCTGGCTCGGCAACCGCCACGACCTGGGGCTGCCCGAGGACCGGCGCCACGAACGCATCGTACCGCGAAACCCGGTGTCCGAGCTCAGGCTCGACAGCGGCCGCATCATGGTCGTGCGCCTCGTCGACATCTCGATGTCCGGTGCCGCCGTCGCGATCGAGGACAAGGACAAGCTCCCGATCGGCACTGGCGTCACCCTCGGGCGCACCCCCGGCAAGGTCGTGCGCCACTTCCAGGGCGGCATGGCGGTGGAGTTCCTCCTCTCCCTCTCCCCCGACCGCTTCGACGACAACATCGTGCTGTGACGCCAATCTCTCCCGAGAGGGAGAGGTCGAGTCGCGCCAGAGGCGCGACCGGGTGAGGGGTTCGTCGGTTTGGGGCGGAGCCACCGCGACTTCCACGGATGGCCCTCCCGGAAGAGGGTTCCGACCTCGATTGGTTAACGCCCCTTCCCCTCGGTCTTCGATAAATCGACGAACCCCGCAAAGGCCCGGTTGTCCCTACCTTTCTTTCAACCATTTCAACCACTTGGATCGCTAAAATTGCGCGCTTTCGATTGAGCGCGCCTGAAAGCCCCAGAGGCATGCTGCCCTTCACGGACGAAGGGGGCAGTCATGAAAAAGAAATGGGGAGCGGTTCTTTCGATCTGCATCGCCGCCGCGGCGCTCGCCGCCGGCAGCACCGGCGCCGGGGCGCAGACGCTCGCGTCTCTGCCGGGGAATTCGGTGCCGGCGGCGGTCACGGGCGACGCCCGGCCGGTCTTCGCCTGGGTCGAGTTCTGTCAGCGGCATCCGCACGAGTGCGCGGTCGACACCGCCGAGGCGCCGGTGATCTCGCTCACGCCGCGGGTGTGGCAGACGATCGTGTCGGTCAACCGCAGGGTCAACGCCACGATCCACGCGATCACCGACCAGGAGCACTGGGGCGTCCCGGACCGCTGGGACCTTCCGACCGACGGCTACGGCGACTGCGAGGACTTCCAGCTCCTCAAGCGCAAGCAGCTCGCGGAGGCCGGCCTGCCGCGTCGGGCGATGCGCATGACCGTCGTCATCGACGAGAAGGGCGAGGGGCATGCGGTCCTGATGGTGCGCACGGACCACGGCGACTTCATCCTCGACAACAAGACGAGCGCCGTCCTGCCCTGGCACCAGACCGGCTATGTCTACGTCAAGCGGGAAGGCCAGAACGGTCCCGCCTGGGTCTCGCTCGGCGGCGCGACCTCGCCGACCGTGACCGCGAATCGATGAGGCCTCTTTTGAATTGCGAACCCGGTCCCGTCCCCACCCCTCCCCGTCCCCGACCGGGTTCGTGAAGCGGGGCCGGCCGAAAAGGCCGGCCCCGTACCTTTTCCGCAACAGCCGAGGTCGGTCTCCGGCAAATCATTGTCGTACCTTGGATTTTGAGCTTGGCCGTGTCGTCCGGGATAAAATTCGTCCCGCTTCGGAACGAAAGTTAAGTGGGCGAGTTAATTTGGGTTTTGATTTTTCGGTTGACCGGGCCAGCCGCCGTGTCACCTTGGTAAAAATAACATTAAAACCAAAACGGCTGGTGGGGCATGCGGCACGCGCTCGGTGGGGGTCCAGATTCCTGCGTCCAAATTCCGGCCGCCGGCGTGCTTGGCACGGTCTCCAGCGTCGCCAAAGCCGGACTCGTCGGCCTGACCCTGATCCTCGGCGGGGCGACGCAGGCGCAGACGGTCGCCTCCCTCCCCAACGCGCAGGCGATCGAGAACAACGGCAGCGCCCGTCCGGTCGCAGCGTGGAACGACTTCTGCAGGCGCTACCCGTCGGAATGCGCGGTCGACACATCCGAGCCGGCCAAGATCACGATGACGCCCGAGATCTGGAAGACCATCATGGCGGTCAACCGGCGCGTCAACGGGCGCATCAAGCCGATGACCGACAAGGCCCACTGGGGCGTCGTCGACCGCTGGGACTTCCCCGACGACGGCTACGGCGACTGCGAGGACTACCAGCTCCTCAAGCGCAAGCTCTTGGCGGAGCGCGGCATTCCGCGCCGGGCCATGCGCATGACCGTGGTCATCGACGAGCTCAACGAGGGCCACGCCGTCCTGATGATCCGCTCGGACAAGGGCGACTACATCCTCGACAACAAGACCAACGCCGTCCTGCCCTGGGGCGAGACCGGCTACGTCTACGTCAAGCGCGAAGGCCAGGAGTCGACCGCCTGGGTGTCGCTCGGCGGCGTCACCTCGCCGACCGCCACCGCCAACCGCTGACCCGGCTCTCCCTCCCCGGAGCCCGGGAAGGAGCGGGGTTCAATCGACCCGGCGCAGCCCCTTCGCGAACCGCTGCCAGTTCCTGACATAGTGCAGCGCCGTCTGGCGCAGGCGCTCGGCGTCGGCGGCGTCGAGGGTGCGGACCGCCCTCGCGGGCGAGCCGACGATCAGGGAGTTGTCCGGAAAAACCTTGCCCTCGGTCACGAGGGCGTTCGCCCCGACGAGGCTGCCCGCGCCGATCCTGGCCCCGTTGAGCACCGTCGCGCCCATGCCGATCAAGGAACCCTCGCCGACGGTGCAGCCGTGCAGGATGGCGTGGTGGCCGATGGTGCAGTCCGCCCCGATGGTCATCGGGTAGCCGGGGTCGGTGTGGAGCATCGACCCCTCCTGGATGTTCACCCGGTCGCCCAAGTCGATCAGCTCGTTGTCGCCGCGCAGCACCGAGCCGAACCACACGCTCGCGTCGGCGCCGAGGCGCACCCGTCCGATCACGTGGGCGTCGGGCGCGATCCAGAAGCGCCCGCCGGCCGGAAGCTCCGGGGCGGCGTCGTCGAGGGCGTAGAGGGGCATGCGGGCTCTCTCGCAGGGTGCGTCCCGCGAGGAGTGCGCGAGGCTTGGGATTGCGTCAAGCGCCGGCGAGGACCTGCGCCGCGTCGAGGACGAGGCGCCCCGACATCAGGCTCCAGACGCAGGCCAGGATCGTGGCGAGCATCACGGAGGGGAACGGGCGGTGCTCGAAGCGGCGGCCGAGGACGGTGTTGCGGACGATGATGAAGGGGGCACAGAACACGAGGACGGGAACGCAGGCCGCCGCCCCGAGGCCGCCCGCCCGGAGGAGCGCAAAGCTCGCCCGGCGGTTGGCGAAGAGCTCGAAGGCGCTCGCCACGAGGCCGGCGAAGGCGAAGCCGAGCGCCAGCGCCTTCAGGCTCTCGATCGCGGCGGGGTCGATGGACATGGGGCGGCTTCCGGGAAGGGCCGGGGCACCATGCCTGACGCTTAACGGGAGGTTAAGAGGCTCCCGCGATCAGGGTTAACGCGGTGGGCTCGCCTCACTCCGTGAGGTCGGTGTCGAGGATCGACATGGTGAAGACGAAGGAGCGGTCGCCGTCCTCGTCGTCGAGGGACAGCGTGCCGACGAACTCCTCGCCGATGTAGACCTCGGCCATGTCGTCCTTCTTCGGGCGTCCGACGACGCGGATCGAATGGTTCGAGAAGGTCCGGCGCAGGTAGCGCTCGACCTTCGCCAGCTCGGATCTGTCCACTTGCGGGGCCTCTCGGGATCGCGGGATCGCAAGCGCTTGCCACGGACGCACGGCCCGAGCAAGCGCCGCCGGTCAGTCCGTCGCGAGCCCGGAGAGAATCTGGTCCATGGAGCGGGCGGGCTCGTCGCACCCGGCGGTGCCGACGACCTTCGCGGGCACGCCCGCGACCGTGGTGTTGCGCAGCACCGGCTGGAGCACCACGGAACCCGCCGCCACGCGGGCGCACTGGCCGACCTCGATGTTGCCGAGGATCTTGGCGCCGGCGCCGATGAGCACGCCTTTGCGGATCTTCGGGTGGCGGTCGCCGCGCTCCTTGCCGGTGCCGCCGAGGGTCACGTCCTGCAAGATCGAGACGTTGTCCTCGATCACCGCCGTCGCCCCGACGACGAGGCCGGTGGCGTGGTCGAGGAAGATGCCGCGCCCGATCCGGGCGGCCGGGTTGATGTCGGTCTGGAACACTTCGGAGGAGCGGCTCTGGAGATAGAGCGCGTAGTCGTGCCGCCCGGTCTCCCACAGCCAATGGGCGAGGCGGTGGGTCTGGATGGCGTGGAAGCCCTTGAAGTAGAGCATCGGCTCGATGAGACGGGTGCAGGCGGGGTCGCGGTCGGCGACGGCGAGGAGGTCCGAGCGGAACGCCTCCCCGATCGAGGGCTCGGCCGCGATCGCCTCGCCGAAGGTCTGGCCGATGAGGTCGGCGCACAGCGTTGGGTGCCCGAGGCGGGCCGCGACCCGATGGGCGACCGCCGATTCGAGGGTCGTGTGGTTGAGGATCATGGTCAGGATGAGGCTCGTCAGCGACGGCTCCGCCGCGATCGCGGCCTCGGCTTCCCGGCGCAGCTTCGCCCACACCGGATCGACGACAGCGACCTCCGCTTCCTGGTGGGCCCCGGCCCGCGCCAGACCTTGCGACATGCTTGCCTCCTCAAGACCGCTCAACCCAAGATTAGCATATCGGAGGCCCGCTTGCGATCCGTCCAGGTCATGGCTGGCCGGCTGTCGAAGCGCATCCCTCCCCTGCGGGGAGGAATGCGCTACTCCGCGGCCTGCGCCCCGGCTTCGGCCGGGAAGCGGCGCTCCAGGAAGGCGAGGATCGCGTCGGCGAAGGCGTCGTTGCGGTCGCCCGCGACCATGTGGCGGGCCTCGGCGACGTCGGCGTACTCGGCGCCGGGCGCCGCCGCGAGGAAGGCCTGCGCCGCCGCCTCGCTGACGAGCTCGCTCGAGCCGCCGCGGACGAGGAGCGTCGGCACCCGGAGCGCGCCCGCCGCGCGCTCGAGGGCCTCGCGCACCTGCTCGCGCTTGGCGCCGACCGGGCGCGGGCCGTCGAGGAAGCGCGGGTCCCAGTGCCAGCGCCAGCGCCCGTCCGGGTGGAGCCGGAGGTTCTTCTTGAGGCCGTCGAGGGAGCGCGGACGCGGGCGGTGCGGCAGGTACGCCGCGACCGCCTCCGCCGCCTCCTCAACCGAGGCGAAGCCCTCGCGCACCCTTGCCCGCATGAAGCCCTGCACGTGCTCGACCCCGCGCGGGTCCATGCGCGGCACGACGTCGACGAGGATGAGCCCGGAAAACGGCGGCTCCGCCCCTTCCTCCGCGGCTTTCCCGAGCGCAAGCAGCGAGGCGATGCCGCCGAGCGACGCGCCGACGGCGACCGGCTTCTCCCCATGCTCGGCCGCGATCCGCTGCGCGACGGCGGCGGCGTCGGCGGCGTAGTCCGGGAAGGCGTAAGACCCGTCCGCGATCCATGCGCTGTCGCCATGGCCGCGCTGGTCGACGGCGACGACGCGCCAGCCGCGGTCGGCGAGGCGATGGGCGGTCTTGGCCCAGGCGTGCCGGGTCTGGCCGCCGCCATGGAGCAGGAGCGCGCTCCTCGCCCCGTGCCCGATCTCGTTCGCGGCGAGCCGGTTGCCGGCGGCGCCTTCGAAGACCCTGCTCATGGCGGGCCGTTTAAGGCCGCCCGGCGAGGAACGCCAGCACAGCCTGCTTATGGACCTTGTCGCCGACCGCGAGGTTGTGATCGCGGCCCGGGATGTCGAGAGCGCGGGCGTCCGGCATGAGGTCGGCGAGATCCTGGGCAGAGCCCGCGACGTCGTCTTTCGTGCCGACGGCGATCAGCGTCGGCGTGGTGATCGAGGCGACCTCGGCCCGCGACAGGACCTGGCGCGAGCCGCGGATGCAGGCCGCGAGCGCCCGAAGATCGCTCTTCGTCTGCTCGGCGAAGAGGCGGAACATGCGCTGCATCGGGTCGGCGAGCGCATCCGCCGAGGGCGCCTCCATGGCGTCGGCGATGCCGAGGGGCAGACCGACGCCCTCGACGAGGTGGATGCCGAGGCCGCCCATGAGGAGCGAGCGCACGCGGTCCGGATGCGCGAGCGCGAGATGCACCGCGATGCGCGCCCCCATGGAATATCCCATCACGTCCGCCCGCTCGATGCCGAGATGGTCGAGGAGCGCCCGCGCGTCCTCGGCCATGAGCGAGGTGTGGTAGAGCGCCGGCTCGTACAGCTTCTGGCTCTGCCCATGCCCCCGGTTGTCGAGGGCGATGACCCGAAAGCCCGCGGCCCCGAGCGTCTTCGTCCAGAGCGTGTTGACCCAGTTGACGGCGTGGTTCGAGGCGAAGCCGTGGACGAGGAGGATGGGGTCGCCCCCGCCCGCCGGAGCGAAGTCGACGAAGGCGATGCGCACGCCGGCGGAGGTGAAGAAGCGCATGGGTCTCACCAGCAGGTGTAGCCGCCGTCCGCCACGACGACGGTGCCTGTGACGAGGCTCGCGGCGTCGGAGGCGAGGAAGAGGACGACGGAGGCGACCTCGTGCGGCTGCCCCATGCGGCCCATCGGCGTGCCGCCGATCCAGGCGGCGTACATGGCGGGGTCCTCCTCGACGAACCTGTTCAGCGGCGTGTCGATGTAGGTCGGGGCGACGGCGTTGACGCGTACGCCCCGGCCGGCCCATTCGGCGGCGAGCGACTTCGTCAGGTGGTGCACGGCGGCCTTCGAGGCGTTGTAGTAGCTCTGCGGCTGCGGCCGGTTGACGATGAAGCCGGACATCGAGCCGACGTTGACGATCGCGCCGCGGCCAGCCGCGAGCATGCGGCGGCCGAAGGCGCGGCAGCACCAGAACACGCCGTTGAGGTTGACGTTCAGCACGTCGAGCCAGTGCTCGTCGGCCACCTCCTCGGCCGGCGTGCCGCTGCGGGCGATGCCGGCGTTGCAGACAAGGACGTCGATGAGCCCCCCGCCGTTCAGTGCGGCGGCCGCAGCCTCGACGGCGGCGGAGTCGGTCACGTCGAGGACGAGCGAGGAGGCCGGATACCCCTTCGCAATCAGATGATCGAGGCCGCTTTCCGCAGCCTTCGGATCGCGGTCGGCGACGACCACCGCGGCGCCGGCCTCGGCCAAAGCCTCGGCGCAGGCGAGCCCGATGCCTTGCCCGCCCCCGGTCACCACGGCCCTGCGGCCCGTCAGCGCGAAACGCTCCCTGTACATGCATTCTGCCCCTTGGCGTTTGTCCGCGCGGCCCGGCGTCCGCCGTCCTATCCCATCTCCACCCGCACCGTCTGCACCCCGTCGCGCACGGCGATCTCCACCACCTTCGGCTCGCTCCGCTTCACCACGCTCACCTTGCCGCTGCGCTCGAGCCGAGCCTCCTTCACCGTCTCCGAGCCCTCGAGCCCCTCGCTGCGCAGGTCCTCCTCGAGGTCGTGCTCGGTGATGTGGGAACGGCGCATGGCGGCGAGGTCGGGGCGGCCGTCGCGGACGAGCACCCGGGGGCGGCCCTTCACGAGGGCGCCGAAGCCGTGCCAGCGCCAGGACGCGAGCGAGAACAGCCAGTGCATGGCGATCAGCGTCGCGGTCGCGGCAAGCGCCGGCCCGAACGGCGCGTTGCCGGTCACCGCGCGGCTCACGATCGAGCCCAGCATGATGCCGAGGATCACGTCGAAGGCGGTCGCCCGGCCCATGAAGCGCTTCTTGGCGAGCCGCACGAAGGCGACCGTCACGACGTAGACGACGGCGGCGCGCAGGGCCATCTGGGCGACCGTCATCTCCTTCGCCTCCTGCCCGAGGCCGAGCGCCGCGGCGACAAGCGATGCGGCTTCGTCCATGGCGGCCTCCGTCACGCGTCGATGAGGGCGGCGTAGTCCGGATGCCGCGCCGCGTAGCCTGCCATGAACGGGCACTCCGCGACGACGCGGACGCCTCGCCCGCGCAGGGTCTCGAACACGCCCTTGGCAAGCTTCGAGCCGATGCCCTGCCCCGAGAGCGCCTGCGGCACCTCCGTATGCAGGAGGACCACGCGGCCGTCCTCCTGCCTGTACTCGGCGATCGCAACGGCGCCGCCGACGGCCATCTCGAAACGGTGCTCTTGCGGGTTGTCGACGACTTGCGGGTCCATGGGGCGCGGCTCCGGCGAAGGCTGGTGCGAAGGGCTCTTGGGGCACAATGCGCGGACCGCGCTCCCGTTGCGGGCGGCGGGCAGCGGCTTTTTCGCCCGTTGGCCGCAACCGTACGGGCGCTCCGGCGGTTAGCTCGGCAATCGCCCCGCCGGAGTCCCCTCAGAATGTCCCGCCCGCACCCGGACGATGGTCCGCCGAGCCACGCCGCCCGGCCCGTCGACCCGCCGCCCCCGTCCGGCCGCCCGACGGTGGCGCAGCTCCAAGCCGACATCGACAGCGGGGCGGCGGGAGACAAGATCGGGGCCCTCGACCCCGCCCTCGCGCCCCTCGGCACCGACGACGAGGCGGCAGGCGCCCCGCCCTCGCCGGAGCGCGTCGCGCTGGCAAGGGCCGAGGAGCGCGGTCGCTCCGGCGCGCCGGCGGCGGCTCCCGCGCAGGGGCGCTCGCGTCTCGCGCTCTACGCCTTCGTCCTGTTCATCGCCGCGGTCGCGGCCGCCTTCCTGAGCGTCCTCGCCTTCCGCTGACCGCCCTTCGGCCCCGACCCCCCACGACCCTTGCCTCGCACCGGCGCGCCGCTATGGTGCGGCGCCATTCCCATGGGCTCGAAGGCGGCGCGATGGCCGAGACCGGCATTCCTCACTTCCACAACGATCCGGGCGTGCCGGTGATCCATCTCGGCTCGCGCGAGTTCATGTGCATCGGCGCGCGGCCGCCCTTCGACCACCCGCACGTGTTCCTCGACATGGGCTCGGACGACGAGATCATCTGCCCGTACTGCTCGACCCTGTTCCGCCATCGGGCGGGGCTGAAGCCGGGCCAGGCGGAGCCGGCCGAGTGCCTCTTCGTCGTGCAGGCGGAAACCCCCTACGACCTCGCGGGAGCCCGCGGCAGCGACCTGCGCTGAGGTGGAGACGGGCTCGGCCGTCATCGCGGGCGCCGGCATCGGCGGGCTCGCGGCCGCGCTCGCGCTCGGGCGGCGCGGCTGGGACGTGACCCTCGTCGAGCGCCGCACCGCCTTCCCGGATGTGGGCGCCGGCATCCAGCTCTCGCCGAACGCGAGCCGGATCCTGATCGACCTCGGGCTCGGGTCGGCGCTCCGCCGCGCCGCGGCCGAGCCCGCCCGGGTCGTCGTCCGGGCGGCGGCGTCGGGGCGGGAGATCGGACAGGTGGCGCTCGGCCCCTTCATGCGCGAGCGCTTCGGGGCGCCCTACTGCGTCGTCCACCGGGCCGACCTGCAGACCCTCCTGCTCGACGCGGTGCGCGCGCAGGCGAGCGTGAGGCTGCTCGTGGGCCGCGCCGTGATCGGGGTGCGGGACGAGCCCGGCCAGGCGAGCGTCGCGGTCGAGAGCGCCGGCGGGGCGCGCGACACCCTGCGGGCCGACCTTGCCGTCGCGGCGGACGGCTTATGGTCGCGGCTGCGCGCCGCCGGCGAGGACTGGCGCGAGCCCCGCTACCAGGGCTTTTCGGCCTGGCGCGCCGCGATCCCGCGCGCCGCCGCGCCGCCGGAGCTTTCCCACGACGAGACCGGCCTGTGGCTCGGGCGCCAGGGCCACGTGGTGCACTACCCCGTGGCCGGCGGGCGGCTCCTCAACGTCGTCGCGGTCGAGCGCCGCGCGGCGCCGGTCGAGGGCTGGGCCGCACCCGGGGACCCGGCCGAGCTCCGCGCCGCGTTCGCCAGGGCGGCGGCGCCCCTGCGCGACCTCTTGGGCGTTGCGCCGGAGTGGCAGGTGTGGTCGCTGTTCGACCTCCCCGCCGCCGGAATGCGCCGGGGCCGGCTCGCCCTCCTCGGCGACGCCGCCCATCCGGTGCTGCCGTTCCTGGCGCAGGGGGCGGCGCTCGCGATCGAGGACGCGGCGGTCCTCGCCCGCGCGCTCGCCGCGGCGGACGGCGTCCCCGAGGCCCTGCGGACCTACGAGCGCGCCCGCCTGCCCCGCGCCCGCCGGGTCCAGCAGGCGGCGCGGAGGAACGCCGCCGCCTATCACGCCGGCGGCCTCAAGGCCTTCGTCCGCAACCGCATCATGCGCCATCTCGGCCCCGAGCGCATGGCGACGCGCTACGCCTGGCTCTACGGCTGGCGGGATGAGTAGCCCGAAGCTTGCGCCACACCGCCCGCGCCGGTAACCCTCGTACCCTGAGCGGACGTGGCGGAATTGGTAGACGCAAGGGACTTAAAATCCCTCGGGCTTAACGCCCGTGCGGGTTCGACCCCCGCCGTCCGCACCAAGGGCCGACGATTGCAGGATCGGGACGCGCCGCCGATGCCGGCAGGAGATGTGCAGTCCCTAGGGCCGCCGGACGGCTTCTACGAGCGGCTGCCCGTCATCGCGAGCTTTGCCCGCCTGAACGATCCGGCGGTCTATGCGCCCCTGCCGGACGGCTGGGTCCTCGGCCTCTCCGACATCGTGCGCTCGACCGCGGCGATCGCGGCGGGTCGCTACAAGGTCGTGAACACGGCGGCCGCGGCCGTGATCGCGGCCCTCGCCAACGGGCTCGCCCAAAAGGACTTCCCGTTCGTGTTTGGCGGCGACGGGGCGGGCTTCGCGCTGCCGCCCGGGGAGGCGGAGCGGGGCCGCGACGCGCTCGCGGCGGTCGCGGCGTGGGCGCGCGACGACCTCGACCTTGCCATGCGGGCGGCGCTCGTCCCGGTCGCGGCGGTGCGCGCGCAGGGGCTCGACGTCAGGGTCGCGCGCTTCGCGGCCTCGCCGGACGTGTCCTACGCCATGTTCGCCGGCGGCGGGCTCGCCTGGGCCGAGGAGCGCATGAAGGCGGGCGACTTCTCGCTCGAGCCCGCGCCGCCGGGCACCCGGCCGGACCTCACGGGCCTGTCCTGCCGCTTCGACGAGATCAAGGCCGGGCGCGGCGTCATCCTGTCCCTCATCGCGGTCCCGAAACGAGGGGGCGATCCGGCGGCGTTCGACGCCCTCGTCGGGGCCGTGCTCGGGCTCGCCGAAGGGGGAGAGGCCGCGCGCCCGGTTCCGGACGGCGGCCCGCCGCCGCGCTGGCCGCCCTCCGGCTTCGACCTGGAGGTGCGCGCGTCGCCCCTGCACCGGCGCTCGCCCCTCGCGGCCCGGCTGTGGATCGGGGCGCGCACGCTCGCGGCGCACGCGATCTTCAAGACCGGGATGCGGGTCGGCGGGTTCGACCCCGCCCGCTACAACCGGCAGCTCGTCGAGAACACGGACTTCCGCAAGTTCGACGACGGCCTGCGGATGACGCTCGACTGCACGCCCGCCTTTGCCGACCGGCTCGAGGCGCTCTTCGCGTCGGCCGAGGCGGCCGGGGTCGCGCGCTGCGGCACCCACCGCCAGGCCGCGGCGCTCATGACCTGCTTCGTGCCGTCGGCGACCCGCAGCGACCACGTCCATTTCGTCGACGGCGCGGCGGGCGGCTACGCGACCGCGGCGCGGGCCGTGAAGCTCGCGGGTTGAGAGGGCCGCCCGCCCCGTGGCTGCCCGTCGTTGCGGGGCGGGCCGGAAACGGGCACTGTAGCGCCTTGCGCCGTCCGGCTCGTCGCTCGGACTCAAGGTTGCGGAATGCAAAGGAAGAAGGTCTGGCGTCGGGGAGCCACGGCGGTCGCGGTCGTCGCGCTGCTGGCGGCGGGCTTCTTCGCCGTCCGCCGGCTCACCCCTCCGGTCCTGGAGGACCAGAAGGTCACCCAGAGCCTCGAGGAGGCGTGGGCCGGCACGATCCAGAAATTCGGCATCGAGCCGGTCTTCCCGCCCGAGGAGGACCTGTCCGTCGGCGACATCCTGGCAGTGGTCGTCGCCGACAACGAGGCCGACCCGAACGTCACCGAGAAGAAGGTCGACCGCGGGTCGCCCTTCCTCAAGCGCTCGGTGAAGCTTGCCCACGTGGACGTCCGGAAGCAGCTCCGCGACGCCTACGCCATGCTGCCGGTCTTCACGTCTCCCCTCCAGGCGGTCGTCAAGGCGGGCCAGGACCAGGCCGGACCGCCGCCGCCGCATCCGGGCGTCAACCGGGAGTTCGACCCGGAGGTCCTGCAGAGCAACCTCCCCCGGGCCGCGTTCCCGAGCCTCAAGATCCAGGGGATCAACAGCGCCGCGGCCGGGCTCTCCGGCGGCGGCCGCGGATCCGCGGACTACGGACGCAGCAACCAGGGGCTGGAGGAGATCCACCTCACCGAGGTGAGGGCCTACGGCTTGCCGAGCGTCCGCGCGCTGGAGCTGCTGAAGGCCTACTGCATGGCCGAGAAGACGAAGGGCGACTGCCTGGAGGAGACGGCGCGCTGGCACCTCCGGCAGATCGTCGGCGACCGCATCAACAACAAGTACGTCGACGACCAGGGCAACAACCGCTTCGCCATGACGATCGAGATCGTCATGGTCAACCGCGTGTACCTGACGCGCTCGATCGCGCACGTGCGACGGAGCTCGAGCTCGCAGGGCGGGGGCTTGAGCGCGGCGAGGCCCGCGCCCGCGAGCCCGCCGAAGCCGGCCCCGGCCGCGCGCTCCGGCTCCGAGGGCACCGAGCAGGAGGCGCTGAAGAAGCGCCTCGAGGAGGTCGAGGCGCAGCTCGCCGGCGTGCGCGCCGGAGGGACGCTGGTCTTCGCCTCCATGTCGGGCAACGAGGTGATGCTGCAGGAGGAGTTCGACCGTCCGGTCGCGATCGGCTACCGCAGCGTGCGATACGACTTCGGCAACGAGGAGACCTCGAAATGACGGCGGCCGTCCGATGACCTGTCACGCGCTTCGACTGCTTTTCATTCTCCTTCTCCTCGCGCCGGCTCCCCTGCACGCCCAGTCGCCGATGGCGCAGCAGCCGCCGCAGACGACGGGCTACGAGAACGCCCGGTTCGTGATCTTCGTCCACACCGGGCCGCGCGCGCCCGACGACATCGCCGTGAAGCAGATCGCGGCCGCGCTGTCGCGCAAGGGCTATCTCGTGCGTGCGCCCGACAAGCAGCAGGACATCGTGGGCGGACCCGGGGTCGACTACTTCGACGATTCGGCGCTCAAGACGGCGCAGGACGTCGCCGACACCGTGAACGAGCAGCTCCAGAAGCTCGATCCGCCGGTCGACGAGAAGAAGAAGCTGAAGCCGCGGCCGCAGCGGGCGACGAAGAACCCTCCGAGCTATCTCGGCGTGTGGCTGTTCTGACGCCGCGGAGGCCGGTGGCCCCTCAGGGCCGCATCAGCCCCGCGGCCCTGAGCGCCTTCGCGATCACGGCGTGGATCTCGCCGGTAAGGCCGCGCGGCTCGTCCTCGTGGTCCTCGTGGTCCTCGCGATCCGGCGCCGCCTCGCGGTCGGCCGCGGCGGCGCCGTTCGCCGCGAGCGCCTTCGCCGGCGGCTTCGGCGCGATCGCGGCCTCCTCAGCCCGCGCCACGTCCTCGCCGGCCGTGGCCGGCTCGTCGAGAAGGCCCCAGAACCGCGCGATGTGGAAGGTCGAGGAGACGCCGACGTCGAGGAGGAATGGGCCGGCGTTGCCGTAGCGCCCCTCGCCGACGCCGGCCGCGAGCGGCGCGCCGTGGGCCATCCCGGCGATGGTGAAGGATTCGACCACCTCGCGGCCGGCCTTGTCGCGCCAGACCTGCCGCGTGAAGCCCGGCCCCCGGCTCTCGACCGCCGCGGCGGCAGGGAGGCCGTGGACGTTCGTCCACTGCTTCACGGTCTCGGCCGCGTTCGCCGGCACGACGGTCGCGTCGGCGCTGCCGTGCCAGACCGAGACCTTCGGCCACGGGCCGCTATGACCGGATGCGCCGCGCACGAGGTCGCCCCACTCGGCGGCGCTCCTGTCGCGGCCCTTGAACATGCTCTCGAAGGCCTCACTCGCCTTCGTCGCGGTGCCGTAGGGCAGGCCCGCGACGATCGCGCCGCCGGCGAACACCTCGGGGTAGGCCGCGAGCATCGCGCCGGCCATGGCCCCGCCGGCCGAGAGGCCGGTCACGAAGATGCGCGCGCGGTCGACGCCGTGGTCGATGGCCATGCGCTCGACCATGGCCCGGATCGAGCGTGCCTCGCCGCCGTCGCGGCGGGTGTCGCCCGCCTCGAACCAGTTGAAGCAGCCCTGGGGGTTGTTCGCCCGCTGCTGCTCGGGCAGGACAAGGGCGAAGCCGTACTCGTCCGCGAGCGCCGACCAGCCGGCGCCGTGGTCGTAGCCGGCCGCCGTCTGGGTGCAGCCGTGGAGGACGACGACGAGGGCGGGCCTGGGCCGCAGCGCCGGCGGCACATAGGCGAACATGCGCAGGTTGCCCGGGTTCGGGCCGAAGTCCGCGACCTCGAAGAGCCGGCTCGGAGGATGGCCCGGAGCCTCGGCCCGCGCCGGGCGGCGGCCCGTCAGCTTCATCAGGCGCGCGAAATCGCGCCTGTGGCGGGCAAGATCGGAAAGCGTGCGTGCAAGACCAGCCATGAAGGCCCCCATTTGTTGATTGTTGATTGCAGACAACGAGCCAGAGGCGATATGGTTGCTGCACTGCACAAAAATGAGGGGGTCCGCGGGAAATCAGGCCTGGAAGCGCGTCAGCGCCGCGCGGTCGATCTCGATGCCGAGGCCCGGTCCCGCCGGCACCCGGACAAAGCCCTCCTCCTGCACGATCGGCTCCGTCGTGACGGCGTCGCGGATCGGGTGCTCGCTCATGTCGAACTCGAGGAGCGGCTCGGTCGCGTGAAGGCCCGGCGGGTTGTGCGGCAGGACGGCCAGGAGCTGCAGGGCGGCCGCGCGGGCGATGCCGGTGCCCCAGCAGTGCGGCACGTAGCGTACGCCGAAGCTTAAGGCCATGTCGGCGATCTTCTTGCATTCGGAGAGGCCGCCGGCCGCGCAGGTGTCGGGCTGGGCGATGTCGACGAGGCGCTCGGCCAGGAGCCGGCGGAAGCCGAAGCGGGTGAACGAGCATTCGCCGCCGGCGACCGGGATCGTCGTCCCGGCCTTGACCTCGCGGTAGCCGCCGTAGTCCTCCGGCGCAACGGGCTCCTCGAACCAGCGGATGTCGAGGTCCTCGACGGCGCGGGCGTAACGCAGCGCGTCGACCGCGTCGTAGGCGTGGTTCGCGTCGACCATCAGCTCGACGCCCGGGCCGATCTCGTCGCGCAGCGCCCGCGTGAGCCGCACGTCCTCGGCGACGCCCCAGCCGGTCTTGAGCTTCATGGCCGTGAAGCCCGCCGCCGCGTAGGAGGCGGCCTCCTCGCGAAGATACGTCTCGTGGTCGTCCCGGGCGCGCCGGTAGAGGCCGGTCGCATAAGCCCGCACCCGGTCGCGCAAGGGGCCGCCCATGAGGACATGGACCGGCAGCCCGAGCGCCCTCCCCTTCAGGTCCCACAGCGCGATGTCGATGCCGCTGAGCGCCTGGACCGCGAGCCCACGCTGGCCGTGGTCGCGGAAGTGGTTGTAGAGCCGCTGCCAGTGGCGCTCGACCGCGAACGGGTCCTCGCCGATAAGAAGCGGCGCATAGGCCTTCACGACCGCCTCGTTCGGGCGTGCCGGGCCGTAGCACTCGCCGAAGCCCGACAGTCCCTCGTCCGTGACTACCTCGACGACGAGCGCCATCCGCGTGCCGTACCAGGCTTGCGAATAGGCGAAGGGCTCCTCGAGGTCGGCGCTCAGGACGTAGGTCTTGATGTCCGCGATCTTCATGGGATTGTCGCGCGCCGATGGGCGCGGCCGGTCGGCAACCGGCCGCGCGGGCTTCATGAGGCCGAGGGTTATAACGCGCCGACGAGGGGCGCGGAACGCGGCGTCAGGGCCGCGTCCCGCGACATCGGTCAGTTCGGGATGAAGACCTGGCCCGCCGAGAAGGTGATGAGCGCGCCCGGCGGTGGGGAGGCGGCGATCGGCGGCACGTTCGCGGGCGTGATCGGCGGCGCGCCGGGGCCGCGCGGCGTCGTGTGCACCACCTGGCTCGGCGGCAGGGCCGCGCCGTGGCGCAGGTGGGCGTACATGAGGTCCATCGCCTGGATGAAGTAGCGGTGCAGCGGGATGTACTTGTCGCTGTAGCCGGGGAACTGGTTGAAGGTGTCGAGGTGATGCGCGTTCGTGACCTCGTAGTAGCGCAACGAGCTCCGCGAGCCGTCGACGAGGTTGTTGAGCCCGAAGTAGGCCCGCGAGGTGAAGTTCGGCGGCAGGATGCCGTCGTTGCGGCCGGTCACGAACACCGCCGGGACGCGGCGCAGCCGCCCCGTGGCGAGGACCTCGTCGACGCCCTTCGCGACGCGACGCGCCGTCTCGCGCTGCGCGCCCGCGAGCGGCGCCCCGGTGACGGCGTCCTTGCCGGTCGCGAGCGCGCGCAGGCAGAGCGCGCCGTCGAGGTTCTGGTTCGGCGTCGAGCCGCGCTCCTCCTTCGGTCCGCCGGGCGCCGCGTTGTTGATGAGCGCGATCGTCGAGGTCGGCGGGATGCCGTTGCTCGTGCCGAAGATCTTGGCTTCCTCGGCGGCCGCGATCGGCACCGGCGGCCCGCCCGGCACGCCGCCGTTCGCGGCCATGCTGTAGGCGCAGAGGTTGTCGAGCACGCTGAAGCGTCCGTAGGTGTTGGCGTAGGTGACCGAGATCGACTGCGCGACGTTCGCGAAGGAGTAGCCCGGCTGGACGAGGTTCTGCTCGGGGAGGATGCCGTAGGCGTTGATGATCGCCTGCGCCTCGGTCGCCTGGGCGGGGAGGGTCGCCGCGGTGAGCAGCCCCTTCGCCTTGAGGTCGGCGCAGCGCGCCGGGCTCTGCGCGACCGGGAGATTGAGCCCGGCGCCGGCGTTTGCCGGGGCGAGGTTGGCGCAGCTCTGGAACACGTTGACGAGCGTGATGTAGTCCATCAGCGGCTTGCTGTGGGCGAAGAACGCCGGCCCGCCGCCCTGGACGATGGCGAAGTTCGCCTTCTTCGGGTTGACGTTCGGCTCGCCGACCGCGAGGCCGTCGATGAGGCCCTCGTCGTCGTGCTCGACGGCCCGTACCGAGGCGCCGCCGCCGTTCGAGACGCTCGAGGCGATCACGATGGTGTTGCGCTTCGAGACGCCGATGCCGCGGTGGCCGAACTTCCCGTTCAGCACCTCGAAGGCGAACTTGATCGAGCGCAGCACGTTGCGGCCCCAGTCCTGCTCCGGGTTCTGCTGCGAGTGCGCGTGCTTGAAGGCGAAGCGGTTCGGCGTCGCGGCGTTGAAGGCCGCGCGCTCGCTGTCCGAGAGGGCGGCGGTGAAGTTCGAATCCTCCGCCCCCGCGGCGGCGCGCTCGCCGCGCATGCGGTTGACGGTGTCGTTCTGCAGGTCGTGCGCGCCGGTGCCGGTGCCCTTGTCGGTGTAGGCGACCGCGCAGCCGCGCTTGAGCCCCCACTCGCCGGCGGTCGCGATCGCGCCGTAGACCCCGCGCGAGCCCGAGGAGGGGGCCGTGACGATGCAGCCGTTCGCCGGGTCGTAGCTGTCCGGCACCTGCACCATCATGGTGACGCGGGCGCGCCCGTCGCCCTCCTTCTCGAAGGCGATGTACTCGTCGCCCGCGATGAGCCCCTCCCCCGCCGTCGGGACGCCCGCCGCCGTGACGTTCGGGCCGTAGAGCGTGCCGTAGCCGCCGCCCGGCAGCGGGTCGATGAGGGCGCGGTAGTTGTTGTAGATCGCGAGCCGCCGCAGCTCCTCCGCGGTCGGATGGAGCGGATCGGCGAAACCCGGCGGGACCGGGCTGCCGAGCCCGGTCTTGCCGAGCCCGGCGGTCAGGAGGTCGTTGGTGACCCCGTCGTAATGCGTGTGCACGACGGCGGCGTTGTCCTTCGCGAGCGCCGTCACCGATGCGGCCGAAACCGAGACCGCGAGCGCCGCGGCCAATGTCATTCTCCACGTCATGGCAATCGCCCCTTGAAAAAGAATCCGAGCGGGACCGTTCGCCGATCCCTTGCCGGGCCGCAACGGTTCTCCGTCCGGCTCCTGTGGATTGAAGCACGAAACCGCCCCGCTCGCCATGCCCAAAGATCGGGCAGCGCGGGAGCGCCGTTCTCGCCCGGGCCGCGGCGGGCGAGGCGCGCTCCCATCCCTCCTCCTTCGAGGGTCGGCACTTGCGGCAGGGCCGCCGGGGACGGTAACGGCGGGTGCGCGATCGCCAGCCGGGCGGAGGGAGCATGGCCGATCTGGCCCAGAAGTACGACGTGCTGGTGATCGGGGGCGGCAACGCGGCGCTGTGCGCGGCGATCGCGGCCCGGCGCGCCGGGGCGAGCGTGCTCGTGCTCGAAGGGGCGCCGAAGTTCTATCGCGGCGGCAACACCCGCCACACCCGCAACATGCGCTGCGCCCACGACGCCGCGACCGAGACGCTGAGCGGCCCCTACTCCGAGGAGGAGTTCTTCGACGACCTCCTGCGGGTGACGCAAGGGCACACCGACGAGGCGCTCGCCCGCTTCATGATCGCCCAGTCGAAGGAAATCCTCGAATGGATCCCAGGGCAGGGGGTGCGGTTCCAGCCCTCCCTCGGCGGCACGCTCAGCCTCGGGCGGACGAACTCCTTCTTCCTCGGCGGCGGGCGCTCGATGCTGAACGCGCTCTACCTCACGGCCGAGCGCCTGGGCGTCGAGGTCGAATACGACGCGGAGGTGGTGGACCTCGATATCGAGGCCGGCGCGTTCCGGTCCGCGACGGTCAGGCGCGGCGCGGAGCGCGCCGAAGTGCGCGCCACCGCCCTCGTCGCCGCGGCCGGCGGCTTCGAGGCCAACATCGAGTGGCTCAAGGAATACTGGGGCGCCGCCGCCGACAACTTCCTGATCCGCGGCACGCCCTACAACCGCGGCACGGTGCTGAAGATGCTTCTCGACCGGGGGGTCGAGGCGGTCGGCGACCCGACCCAGTGCCACGCGGTCGCGATCGACGCGCGGGCGCCGAAGTTCGACGGCGGCATCATCACGCGGCTCGACTGCGTCGTGTTCGGCATCGTCGTGAACAAGGCTGCCCGGCGCTTCTACGACGAGGGCGAGGACATCTGGCCGAAGCGCTACGCCATCTGGGGGCGGCTCGTCGCCGCGCAGCCGGACCAGATCGCCTGGATCGTCTTCGATGCGAAGTCTCTGCGGCTGTTCATGCCGTCGCTCTACCCGCCGGTCGAGGCGGGAAGCGTCCGCGAGCTGGCCATGAAGCTCGGGCTCGATCCCGACGCGCTCGCCGCGACGGTCGACGGCTTCAACGCCGCGGTCCGGCCCGGCACCTTCGACGACAAGATTCTCGACGACTGCCGCACCGAAGGGCTCGATCCGCCGAAGAGCCACTGGGCGCGCCGGATCGAGACCGCGCCGTTCTACGCCTACCCGGTGCGGCCGGGCATCACCTTCACCTACCTCGGCACCCGCGTCGACAGGGACGCCCGCATGACGATGAAGGACGGCGGGCCGTCCAAGAACATGTTCGCGGCGGGCGAGATCATGGCCGGCAACGTGCTCGGGCGCGGCTACGCCGCCGGCATCGGTATGACGATCGGCAGCGTCTTCGGCCGCATCGCCGGACGGGAGGCCGCCCGGCATGCCCGCTAGCCACGCGACCCCGGCCCTCGCCGAGGCCGACCGCCTGATGACGGTGTGCAACGCCTGCCGCTACTGCGAGGGCCTGTGCGCCGTCTTTCCGGCGATGGAGATGCGCCGCGCCTTCCCGGACGGCGACCTCAACTACCTCGCGAACCTCTGCCACTCCTGCGGCGCCTGCTACTACGACTGCCAGTTCGCCCCGCCGCACGAATTCGACGTCAACGTGCCGCGGAACCTCGCGCAGGTGCGGGCGCAATCGTACCGGGCCTACGCCTGGCCGCGCGCCCTTGCGGGCCTGTTCGAGCGCAACGGCCTGTGGATCAGCCTGATTACGGCGGCGAGCGTCGCGGCCTTCGTCATGGGCTTCGTCGCCTGGCACGACCCTGCGGTGCTGTTCGGCGTCCACACCGGCCCCGGCGCCTTCTACCGGCTGATGCCGCACGACGCGATGGCGCTGATCTTCGCAGCGGCGTTCATCTACGCGATCGTCGCGCTCGCCATGGGAGTCAGGATGTTCTGGCGCGACATCGGCGAGCCGCCGGGAACCCTCGCCGACCGGCCCTCGCTCCGGCAGGCCGTCAAGGACGCCGGCAGGCTGCGCTATCTCGATGGCGGGAAGGTCGGCTGCTACAACGAGGACGAGCGCCCGACCGACCGGCGCCGGCTCTGGCACCACCTCACGTTCTACGGCTTCCTCCTCTGCCTCGCGGCGACCTCGGTCGCGACCTTCTACCATTACCTCGTCGGACACCCGGCGCCGTACAAATGGTACGACCTGCCGGTGGTGCTCGGAACGCTCGGCGGCATCGGCCTGATCGCCGGCCCCATCGGCCTTTTGGCCGCGAAGTTCCAGCGCGACCCGATGCTCCAGGACGAGGGCCGCTTCGGCATGGACGTCGCCTTCGACGTCATGCTGCTGCTGACGAGCGTGACCGGCCTCGCGCTCCTCGCCTTCCGCGCGACGCCGGCCATGGGCACGCTGCTCGCGCTCCACCTCGGCGTGGTCTTCGCCTTCTTCGTGACCATGCCCTACGGCCAGTTCGTACATGGCATCTACCGATTCGTCGCTCTCGTCCGCTACGCGCGGGAGAGCCGGACGCTCGCGGGCGAGGCCGAGGCCCCGGTCGCGACGACGGGTCAGGGCGGGATGCGGCCGTGACAGCCGGCCACTCGCCGGAAGAACGTGCTACAAAGGAACGAGCAGACCTCAAAGGAGGGAGAGCATGCGCCGCGCACTCCACGGTCCTGACTTTGCTAGGCGTCCTCGCCCCGTCGCTCGCCTTCGCCCAAGGCGGAGAAATGGGTGACCAGCTGGACCGCGTCGGTGCAGGGCCCCTACTCCGTCGGCAACCCGTCGGCGCAGCCGAACCAGAGCTTCCACGTCCCCTCCCCGGGCGGCCGGCGCCCGCGACCAGACCTTCAGGCTCGTCATCCGCCCCGACCTCTGGGGGCGCGAGGTCCGCATCCACCTCTCGAATGCCTTCGGGACGAAGCCCGCGACCTTCGACGGCGTCCACGTTGGCCTCCACCTCGGCGGCCCGGCGGTGATGCCCGGCACTAACCGGCCGGTGCGCTTCGGGGGGAAGGAGGCCGGCACGATTCAACCCGGCGAATGGGCCTGGAGCGACCCGGTCGCCCTGCCCTTCGTGCGGGAGCCCGCGGAGCTCTCCGGCCGCAAGCTCGCGGTGAGCTTCCACGTCGCGGGCGAGAGCGGGCCGATGACTTGGCACGCGAAGGCGCTCCAGACTTCCTATGTGACCGCGCCCGGCGCCGGCTCCAAGGGCGCCGTCGAGGACGAGGGTCCGTTCCCGTTCTCGACCGCCTCGTGGTTTTTCCTCGACG
>DASVPW010000002.1:0-10034 GCA_036389455.1 Beijerinckiaceae bacterium | reverse complement strand
CTTCTCGGCCGCGACCCAGGACGTGGTCATCGACGGCTGGCGCATCGACGCGGCCGGCACCGAGATGCAGGGCATCATGGCGGCGACCTCGAACCTCGGCTACCGCATCGCCCTGATCACGGCCGGCGCCGGCGCCCTCGTCGTCGCCGACAAGGCCGGCTGGACCGTGGCGTACCTGTCCATGGCGGCGCTCATGGCCGTCGGGATGCTGGCGGCGCTCGCCGCCCCCGTCATCGACCGCAAGGCCGCGGAGCCCGAGGCGGCGGCAGGCCCCGCCCCGGCGCCGGCGCGTCCCGCGCGCCCCCTCGCGGCGCGGACCCGGGCGCTCGTCGACCCGGTCGCCGACCTCCATCGCCGGCTCGGGCCGCGCCTGTGGGCGATTCTCTTGATGGTGGCGCTCTACCGCATGCCGGACTTCGTCTCGGGGGTGATGGCGAACCCGCTCTACCGCGCCGCCGGCTACTCGCTGACGGAGATCGCCGCGGTGACGAAGCTCTACGGCATCTGGGTCGGCATCTTCGCTTCGTTCGTCGCCGGCTGGGCGATCGCCCGCTTCGGGCTCTATCCGGTCTTCGTCGTGGGCGGGGCGCTCGCGGCCTCGGTGCATCTCAGCCTCGCGTGGCTTGCCCTGCACGGCCCCGACTCGCTGAGCTTCGCGCTGCCCTGGCCGCCCGCCGCCGCGGGATGGGCCGAGTTCACCGTGCCCTGGCGCCTCGCGCTCGCGATCTCGATCGACAACTTCGGCGGCGGCTTCGCCGGCACGGCGCTCATCGCCTACATGTCGGGGCTCACCGGCGCCGGCTTCGCGGCGAGCCAGTACGCCCTGCTCTCGTCCCTCTACGCCCTTCCCGGAAAGCTCGTCGCCGGCAGCGCCGGTTTTCTGGTTGCGGCCTTTGCAGGCCCGGGACGACCGCTGGCGGAAGGGTTCCCCGGCTTCTTCGCGCTCACCGCCGCGATGGGCATCCCCGTAGTCCTGCTGTGCCTGACGGCGGGGAGAATCGTGCCCAAGAAGGACGTGGCGGCGGAGGCCGAGCCTCAACCGACCCCGGCGCCTCTGCCGGAGGCGAAGCCCGCCTGACCGGGCTATTCCGCCGCAAGCGCCGGCGGATCGGCGAGGCGGCGGAGGCTGTCGACCACTTGGCGCAGGCGATCCCCCTCCGGGTCGGCCAGCGCCGCGAGGCGGGCCTGCAGCACCGCGTCGGCGAAATCCTTTCGCGGCAGCGCGCCCGCGAGCATCGGCTCGACCACCTCTTCGGCGATGACGCGCCAGCTGGCATGACCGCGGCGGTAGGTCTCGCCGTAGCCCTTCACGAGGCCCGCCGTCTCGACGACCTCCCCGGCCGCCGCCGAATCGACGGCGAGCGAGCGCTCGACGAGCGCGAGCCAGCGCGCGATCCACGCCTCTTCCTGCTTGAAGCGCAGCGAGCGCGGGCGGATGCGGCGCAGCGAAGCCAGGAGCTTCAGGCGGAGGTACCCCGAGAGGCTCGTGGTGCGCACCTTCATCGGCCAGGCGAGGTGCATCCAGCCGCGCCGCTCGACGAAGGCGAGGAGCGGGCGCGCGAGCCCGGCCGGCAGGATTCCAAGGATCTCCTCGGGGCCGGGCTTCAGGAACTCGGTCACGTGGACGATGTCGCCGGCCCCTGCCTTCGCCTCGGCCCGAACCCGGACGAGCCGCGCCTCGCGCAGCTTCAGCTGCGCGACGCGGATGGTGTCCTCGACGCTCATCCGCACCGCGAGGTGCCGGGCGAGCTCCTTTAGAAGGCCGGCGTCGGCCGTCAGCCCCGCGAAGCGCGCGAGCCGGTCGAGATAGAGGGCGGCGTAGGCCTCGTCCTGATAGTCCGCGAGACGCCGCACGCCCTCGCGGGCGAGGGCGGCGGCCTCGTGGGGGAAATTTCGGAGACGGGCGTCGGACTCCTCGCCTCTCCCGCTTGCGGGAGAGGCCGAGTCGCGAAGCGACCGGGTGAGGGCAACGCCGGCCTCTCTCCCCTCACTCGATCGCGCTCCGCGCGGCTCGACCTCTCCGGCAAGCGGGAGAGGGGATGCAGCGGCGCTCGCGAAGCCCGCATCGAAGCCGCGCAGGTTCGCCTCCACGGCCTTGCCGTCGGCCCGGATCGCGGCGCGCAGCGCCTCGGCCGGGACCGGCAGCGCCCCGGATGCGGCAAGCGCCCCGAGGAGGACGGCGTTGAGGGGGCTTTTCGCTTCCTCCGCCACGTCGGCGAAGTCGAAAAGGACCGCCTGCTTCGCGAAGCGCCCGGCCGCGCCGAAAAGCTTCTCGGGATCGAGCCGGCCGTCACTCATCGCCATCTTCTCGCCGATCGTGAAGACGCGATGGGGCGAGGCGAGAAGGAGGGTGCGGTCGGGGGTGACGAAGCCGGCCTGGACCATGCGGGCGGCTTCGAGAAGCTCGGTCGCGACGAGGACGTCGACCCGGCCGGGGGCCGGGTTGAGGGCGAGCACCGGCCGCGCGGCGCCCGATTGCCGCATGATCTCGAGGTAGTAGGTCGTCGCGCCGGTGCGCTGGGCGACGCCGGGGATCGAGGTGCGCTGCACGGCGAGGCCTGCCGCCACGGCGGCGTTGGTGATCCAGCCGGCGAGCACGCCGCCGCCTTCGCCGCCCATGGCGGCGATGAGGAGGCGGACCGGCTCTGCGGAAGCCACGGCGCTCACTCGGCCGGGACCATCGGCGCAGCGTCCCGGCGAAGCAGCCAATCCGTCACGGCGGCCTTGAGGCGGTCCCACCGGCTCGGGTTCTGCACCACGTCGATCTGGGCGAAGGACGGGCAGAGCTGCGCCGCGTGCGAGACCTCGCCGCACAGGCCGCAGCCGACGCAGTCGTTGTTCACGTGCGCGATGGGGTCCGTGCGCAGCGGATCCTCGCTCGGCCTGATCGTCAGCGAGGGGCAGCCCGAGAGGCGGATGCAGGAATGGTCGCCGGTGCAGACCTCGGGATCGATGAAGAAGCGGGTGCGCACCACGCGCTTCCCCGCGGCCGCCGCCTTGGCGAGCGCCGGGCGGACGCGGCGCTGGCGGGCGAGCTGGCATTCGCCGTCGGCGACGATGACCTTGAGGCCCTTCTCGGGCGTCGTCATGGCCTCCTTCAGGGTCGAGAGCACCTTGGCGACGCCGTAGGTGCGCACGCGCCTGACCCAGGTCACGCCGAGGCTTTTCAGGGCCTTCTCGATGTCGAGGCCCGATCCGCGCCCGTGCTCCTCGCGCACGCTCGAGGGGATGTCCTGCACGCCGGTCGCGCTCGAGTAGCCGTTGTTCATGATGACGAGGACGCCGTCGCCCTGGTTGAACACGCTGCCTGCGACGCCGGTGAGGAGGCCGTTGTGCCAGAAGCCGCCGTCGCCCATGACGCTGATCGGGCGGCGCGCCTGCACGCCAGCCACCGCCGCGGCCGAGGCGAGCGACATGCCGTAGCCGAGGATCGAGTTGCCCTGGCTGAACGGCGCGAAGGTCGCGAAGGCATGGCAGCCGATGTCGGCCGCGACGTGCACCGGGCCGGTCTCCTGCCGCAGGAGCTTCATCGCCGAGAAGACCGGCCGCTCGGGGCAGCCGGTGCAGAAGCTCGGCGGGCGCGGCGGCAGCGGCGCCTCGAATTCTTTTTGGAGGGCCGCCTGGTGGGCCTCGACGGAGGCGATCCAGGCGCTTAAGGCGGCCGGCCGCTCGCCGTAGAGGCCCAGGAAAGCGTCGAGGCCGCGGGCGAGCACGAGGGGCGTGTACTCGCCGGCCATCGGCAGCACGTCCTTGCCGTGGAGCCGCGTCTGGAGGTCGGCCTTGCGCAGGATCTGGCCGACGGCCTGCTCCAAGAAATCGGGCGCGCCCTCCTCGACGATCAGCACGGCGCGCTTTCCGGCGCAGAAGCCGGAAATCTCCTCGGGCACGAGCGGATGCGTGACGTTGAGCACGAGCGTCGGCAGGCGCACGTCGCCGAAGGCGTCCGACAGTCCCGCCTCGGCAAGCCGGCCGTTCAGGGCATTGAACATCCCGCCCTGGACGATGATGCCGACCTCGCCCTCGGCGGGCCCGAGCCGGTCGTTGAGCTTGTTCTCGACGATGAAGCGGTGCGCGGCGGGCAGGCGCCGCGCCACCTTGTCGGCCTCCTGGACGAAGGTCGCGGGCGGGTGGCTGAGGCGTGCGTACTCGAAACGCGCCGGCTCCGCGAACCGGTTTTTTGAAGAGTGCGCGGCCGCGACGTTGTCCTTTGCCTCGAAAGCTCCGAAGACGTGGCAGGCGCGGATGCGCAGCTCCATCATGACCGGGGTGTTGGAGGCTTCGGAGAGCGCGAAGCCCTTCTCGACCATGCGGACGATCGTGGGGAGATCCGGGCGCGGGTCGAGGAGCCAGAGCGAGGATTTCAGCGCGAAGGCATGGGTGCGCTCCTGGATGACGCTCGCGCCCTCGCCGTAGTCCTCGCCGACGACGATGAGCGCCCCGCCGACGACGCCCGCCGAGGCGAGGTTCGAGAGCGCGTCCGCCGCGACGTTCGTGCCGACGATCGACTTCCAGGTCACGGCGCCGCGCACCGGATAGTTGATCGAGGCGCCGAGCATGGCGGCGGCGGCGGCCTCGTTGGTGCAGGTCTCGAGGTGGATGCCGAGATCGCCCAAAAGATTCTCGGCCTGGACCAGCACGTCGAGGAGATGGCTCACCGGCGCGCCCTGGTAGCCGCCGACGTAAGCGACGCCGGATTGCAGCAGCGCCTTCGTGACCGCGAGAATCCCTTCGCCGTAAAAAGTTTGGCCGGCGCCGAGGCGCAGACTCTCGATCTCCTTGCGGAACGAGACTTCGGACATGGCTACTCCACGGTTCTCCCAAGCCCCTCATCCTGAGGTGCGAGGCCCGAAGGGCCGAGCCTCGAAGGACGCACACTGGTTCCGCAGCGTCCAATCGCCGGTGCGTGCTTCGAGGCTCGCTGCGCTCGCGCCTCAGCATGAGGGGAGTTGTG
The DNA here is from genome assembly GCA_036389455.1 of Beijerinckiaceae bacterium. Classification (GTDB taxonomy): domain Bacteria; phylum Pseudomonadota; class Alphaproteobacteria; order Rhizobiales; family Beijerinckiaceae; genus JAJKJG01. The sequence continues at coordinate 5,083 of DASVPW010000002.1, read as the reverse complement.
GTGCTTTTCCATCCTACGCGCCCGCCGCATCGCCGAGCTCGCTCGCGATCCTTTTGAGGATCTTGACGAACCGTGCCCGCTCCTTTGGGCCGATGATGCGGTCGAGGTTCGCCTCGTGGCGGGCCGCGCAGGCGGTGAGCTCTTTGAGCGCGGTCTGGCCGTCTTGCGTGAGCCGCAGGGCGTAGCTGCGCCGGTCGCTCGCGACGCGCTCGCGGCGCACGAGTCCGCGCCGCTCGAGGTCGTCGAGGGCCGGCGTGAGCGTCGACTTGTCCCGTCCGTTGGCGCGCGACAGCGCCGTCTGGCTGATGCCGGGGTTCGCACCGATGAGGGTCAGGAGCGCGAAGCGCCCGGGGCCGACCGCGATGCCGTCCGCCTCCCGGGCGAAGGCGGCGAAGGAAGCCGTCTGGGCCATGCGCAGGTGGAAGCCGACCCAGTCTTCCAGCGGCCCATAGGCGATGGGCTCGGCCGGATCGCGCGCCGCGTCCGCGGGCATCGCCGTCTCGTGCGCTCCTTCTTCCGCCCGCGCCGCCGCCGTCCGCGCCACCGCCCGCCTCGTCGAAGATCGTTGGATGTCCAACAATACCATGAAGAGGGTTGGGACTCAAACGGTTTTGCCTCCAACGATCCCGTCTTTACAACCGTCCCGCCTTGCGGCTCAATGCCGGCCAACAATCAAGACCAGATCGCTTTCCAGGAGGAACCTCATGAGAAGCCGGATACGGGCGGTTGCCCTCGCGTGCCTCGCAGCCGCAGCCCTGGGCGCCCCCGCGCTCGCGCAGGACGCCCCCGTCCAGCTCAAGCTCGCGCACTGGCTGCCGCCCTCGCACCCGCTGCATAAGGCGTTCCAGGACTGGGCCGCCTCCGTCGAGAAGGCCTCGAACGGGACCATCAAGTCCGCGATCTTCCCGGCGCAGCAGCTCGGCAAGGCCTTCGACCACTACGACATGGCCCGCGACGGCATCGCCGACATGACCTACATCAACCCGGGCTACCAGCCCGGCCGGTTCCCGATCATCGGGGCGGGCGAGCTGCCGTTCCTCATCGCCGACGGCAAGGGCGGCTCGCAGGCCCTCGACGCCTGGTACCGCAAGTACGCGGCCCAGGAGATGCGCGACGTGAAGTTCTGCCTCGGCTTCGTCCACGACCCGGGCGGGTTCCACTCGCGGGCGAAGAAGATCGTCGTGCCGGAGGACGTGCGCGGCATGAAGGTGCGCCCGGCGCAGGCGACCTTCGCGGCCCTCGTGACCCAGCTCGGCGGCACGAACGTGCAGTCCTCGGCGCCCGAGGTGCGCGAGATCCTCGAGCGCGGCGTCGCGGATTCCGTCGCCTTCCCGTGGGGGTCGGTGGTGCTGTTCGGGATCGACAAGGTCACGAAGCAGCACATGGACGCGCCGCTCTACGTCACGACCTTCGCCTGGGTGCTGAACAAGGGAAAGTACGACGGCCTCTCGGCCACCCAGAAGAAGGTCATCGACGACCACTGCACCAACGAATGGGCCCGCAAGGTCGCCGAGCCCTGGGCCGACTTCGAGGCCGGCGGGCGCGCCAAGATCAGGGCCGAGAGCGGCCACGAAGTCTACACGCTGACGGCGGACCAGCTCGCGGCCTGGAAGAAGGCCGCCGAGCCGCTCCAGAACGCCTGGGCCGACGCCGTGCGCAAGGCGGGCGCGGACCCGGACGCGGTGATGAAAGAGCTGAAGGGCGAGCTTTCCAAGTTCAACGCCGCGATGTGAGGCGTGCTGACCGCGGTTGCACTTGTGCGCGGGTCGAAGCTGGCAGCACCAGTGATCTCCCTCCCCCCGCTCGCGAAGCGAGTGGCGGGGAGGGCCGACTCGGGCGAAGCCCGAGCGGGGTGGGGGGTGCTTCCCCGAGGCGCTCATGCCGCCGGCCGGGCGCGGTCCCAATGGGTGCTTTGCCCCGCGCCGCCGCGCCCTCCGTCACGATCCCACCAAGCGGAACCACCCCCCACCCCTACCCCTCCCCGCCACGCGCTACGCGCGCGGGGGGAGGGGGGAGCCCGATGCACTCAGAGCGGACTTTGGGCTAGCGCATGACCGAGATCGGAGCAGTCCCGGCGCCCGGCGCCGTGGCTTCGGACGTCGTGCCGCCCCGCCGGCGAAGCCCGATGGACCGCTTCATCGACGGCATCGAGCTTCTCGCCGCGGTCTTCGTCGGGCTCGTCGCGGCCGACATCTTCGTCTCGGTGCTGCTGCGCTACTTCTTCTCCGTCTCGATCCCCGACAGCTACGACTTCGGCCGGCTGCTGCTCGGCATCCTGATCTTCTGGGGGATCGCGGCGACGAGCTACCGCGGCACGCACATCACCGTCGACCTCGTGTGGGGCGCCGTCGGGCCGCGCGAGAGGCGCGTCATCGACGTGTTCGCGACCCTCGTCCTCCTCTTCGTCGTGACGGTCCAGACGATCACGCTGTTCGACAAGGTCGCGACCACCCGCGCCGACAACGTCCTGACCTTCGACCTGCATCTCCCGACCTGGCCGTTCTTCGCGGTCGCCTGGGCGGGGGACGTCTCGGCCGTGATCCTGATCGCGATCCGGACTTGGCGCCTGGTGTTCGCGCCGGACAAGATGGCGCGGGAGGAAACCCGCATCAAGGCGGTCGAGTGAGGCGGGCGTGCTGAGCACCGACGCCGTCGCGGTCATCGGCTTCCTCGTCCTGTTCGGGCTGATGCTGCTGCGCGTGCCGGTCGGCATGGCGATGGGCCTCGTGGGCGTCGCGGGCTTCGGCTACCTCACCGGCGCCGGGCCGGCCCTGAAGCTCGTCGGCCAGACCTCCATGCGCACCGTCACCGACTACACCTTCGGCGTCATCCCGATGTTCCTGCTCATGGGGGCCTTCGTCACGACCTCGGGCATGAGCCGCGAGCTGTTCCGCGCCGCCCACGTCTTCCTCGGCCACCTGCGCGGCGGCTTGGGCATCGCGACGGTTGCGGCCTGCGGCGGCTTCGCGGCGATCTCGGGATCGTCGGTCGCGACCGCCGCGACCTTCTCGACCGTCGCCTACCCGGAGATGCGCCGGCACGGCTACCCGCAGTCGTTCGCGACCGGCGTCATCGCGGCGGGCGGGACTCTCGGCGCCATGCTGCCGCCCTCCACGGTGCTTGCCGTCTACGGCATCATCACCGAGCAGGACATCGGCAAGCTGTTCGTCGCCGGAATCCTGCCCGGCCTCCTCGCCGCCGCCATGTACATCGCGACGATCGCAATCATCGGCTTTGCGCGCCCCGGCTTTCTCCCGTCAGCGCCGCGCCATTCCTGGGGCGAGCGGCTCCAGGCCCTGAAGGAGGTATGGGCGCCGCTCCTCCTCTTCGTCTTCGTGATCGGCGGCCTCTACGGCGGCCTGTTCACGCCGACCGAGGCGGGCGGCATGGGGGCGGGCGGCGCCTTCCTGATCGGGACCTTGCGCGGCCGCCTCTCGCGGGCCGGCATCCGGGCCTCGCTCCTCCAGGCGACGCGCACGGCGGCGGCCGTCTTCACCGTGCTGATCGGCGCCCTCCTCTTCGGCTACTTCCTCACCATCACCCAGACGCCGCAGAAGGTGACCGAGTTCCTGACCGGCCTCGGCATCGGCCGCTACGGCGTGCTCGCCCTCATCATGCTGATGTACCTCGTCCTCGGCTGCCTGATGGACGCCATGGCGATGATCATCCTGACGGTGCCGATCATCTTCCCCGTCGTCACGGCGCTGGGCTTCGATCCGATCTGGTTCGGCGTCATCATCGTGATGACGGTCGAGCTCGGCCTCATCCACCCGCCCGTCGGCATGAACGTGTTCGTCATCAAGAGCGTCGTCCACGACGTGAGCTTTTCGACGATCTTCAAGGGCGTCCTCCCCTTCATCGTCACCGACCTCATCCGCCTCGTGATCCTCATCGCTTTCCCGATCATCGCGCTCTGGCTGCCGGGACGGATGTAGCCGTGCTCCTCGCCTCAGAGCCGTTCCTCCACCTTCATGTCGAGCTCGAGGACATCCTGCACCTCGGGCAAACGCCGTACGGCGACCGGCGGGTCATCCACATCGCGGGCGGGCATTTCAGCGGCCGGCTTTCCGGCCGCATCGTGCCGGGCGGGGCGGACTGGCAGATCGTGCGGCCGGACGGGGTCGCGGACCTCGAGGCGCGCTACACGCTGGAAACGGAAGCGGGCGAGCGCGTGCTCGTGCGCAGCGAGGGGCTGCGGCACGGGCCGCCGGAGGCGATCGCGGCGCTGGCCCGGGGTGAGGCGGTCGATCCGGCGCTCTACTACTTCCGCACGGCGCTGCGGTTCGAGACCTCGGCGCCGGCTCTCGCCTTCCTGAACAAGCTCATCGCCGTCGGCCGCGGCGCCCGCGAGCCCCGGGCCGTGCGCCTCGACGCCTTCGAGGTTCTTTGAGACCGCCAGTCGGTCCATATGGACTTAACGTCCAATGGGCTGGACGACCATGAGGCGATGACGGTCATCAATCGCTTTCTCAGCGTCATGACGTGGTGCGATGATAATTTCGCCATCGCGCAGCATGGATCGTCGCTCCTGATTTTGTTGCGGGCTCGAAGCGACCTCGCTGTTGCACCTCCGCGAGGTTCCATTATCGTCGGCGAACGCGCCGCGTAGACGGCTTCGAGGGAGGAAAATATGGCGGGTCAGGGCAACGGAATCGGCATTACGCGTCGGCGCATCGTGCAGGCCGGAACGGGCGGCCTCGCGCTCGCGGCCTCGCCGTTCTCGATCCTTCGCCTTCGGGCCCAGGAAGGGCCGATCAAAATCGGCTTCCCCGTGCCCCTGAGCGGGCCCTACAGCACCGAGGCGAACGACCAGGTGCGCTGCGCCCAGATCGCCGTCGACTTCTTCAACGAGGCGGGGGGCTTGAAGGGCCGCAAGGCCGAGCTCGTGGTGCGCGACGACAAGCTCGACCCCGGCGAGGCCTCGACCCGCACCCTCGAGCTCATCGAGAACGAGAAGGTCAACTTCGTCTGCGGCTCGCTCTCGGCCTCGGTGCAGCTCTCGGTCAACCAGGTCGCGACGAAGCGCGGCGTGATCTACAACTCGATCAGCCAGTCCGACACCATCAACGAGGCCTCGGACTTC
>DASVPW010000001.1:0-36566 GCA_036389455.1 Beijerinckiaceae bacterium | reverse complement strand
CGATCCTCCCCGTCTCTTATAGCGGGCCTGCATCCGTCCGGCAGCCTCGTCGCCGCAGTTCCTTGCGGCAGGCGGCCCACGCTGCTAACTCACGGGCCAACTCATCCGACACAATGGACAACGGCAGGACCGGACCCCGATGGCCCGAGAGTTCATCTATCACATGCGCGGTCTCTCGAAGACCTATCCGGGCAACCGGAAGGTCTTGGAGAACATCAACCTCTCGTTCTACCCCGACGCCAAGATCGGCGTGCTCGGCCTCAACGGCGCCGGCAAGTCGACGCTCCTGCGCATCATGGCCGGCATCGACAAGGACTGGACCGGCGAGGGCTGGGTCGCGGAGGGAGCGCGGGTCGGCTACCTGCCGCAGGAACCGCAGCTCGATCCGGGAAAGAACGTGCGCGAGAACGTCATGGAGGGGGTCGCCCCCCAACAGGCCGTGCTCGACCGCTACAACGAGCTCGCCATGAACTACTCGGACGAGACCGCGGACGAGATGACCGCGCTCCAGGACGAGATCGAGGCGAAGGGCCTGTGGGACCTCGATTCCAAGGTCGACCAGGCCATGGACGCGCTGCGCTGCCCGCCGGACGACTGGCCGGTCGACCGCCTCTCCGGCGGCGAGAAGCGCCGCGTCGCGCTCTGCCAGCTCCTCCTGTCGCAGCCCGAGCTGCTGCTCCTCGACGAGCCGACGAACCACCTCGACGCCGAGACGGTGGCCTGGCTCGAAGGGCACCTGCGCGGCTATCCCGGCGCGATCCTGATCGTCACCCATGACCGCTACTTTTTGGACAACGTCACCGGCTGGATCCTCGAGCTCGACCGCGGCCGCGGCATCCCCTACGAGGGCAACTACTCGTCCTGGCTCGCGCAGAAGCAGAAGCGCCTCGCCCAGGAAGGCCGCGAGGACGAGGCGCGCCGGCGCACCATCGAGCGCGAGCGCGAGTGGGTCTCGGCCTCCCCGAAGGCCCGGCAGGCGAAGTCGAAGGCCCGCATCCAGCGCTATGACGAGCTCGTCGCCAAGGCCTCCGAGAAAGGCCCGACGACGGCGCAGATCGTCATCCCGGTGGCCGAGCGCCTCGGGCAGAACGTCATCGAGTTCGAGAACCTCAAGAAGGGCTTTGCCGACAAGCTCCTCATCGACGGCCTGACCTTCCGGCTGCCGCCCGGCGGCATCGTCGGGATCATCGGCCCGAACGGCGCCGGCAAGACCACGCTGTTCCGCATGATCACCGGACAGGACGAGCCGGACGCAGGCGAGATTCGCATCGGCGAGACGGTGCAGCTCGGCTACGTCGACCAGTCCCGCGACACCCTCGACGCGGGAAAGACCCTGTACGAGGAGATCTCCGGCGGCAACGAGGTGCTCTACCTCGGCAAGCGCGAGATCAACGCCCGCGCCTACTGCTCGGCCTTCAACTTCAAGGGCGCCGACCAGCAGAAGAAGGTCGGCGTGCTCTCCGGCGGCGAGCGCAACCGCGTCCACCTCGCCAAGATCCTCAAGAGCGGCGCCAACGTGCTGCTGCTCGACGAGCCGACGAACGACCTCGACGTCGACACCCTCAGGGCGCTCGAGGAGGCGCTCGAGGACTACGCCGGCTGCGCCGTGATCATCTCGCACGACCGCTGGTTCCTCGACCGCATCGCCACCCACATCCTCGCCTTCGAGGGCGACAGCCACGTCGAGTGGTTCGAGGGCAACTTCGCCGACTACGAGGAAGACAAGAAGCGGCGGCTCGGGACGGATTCAACGATCCCGCACCGGATCAAGTACAAGAAGTTCTCGCGCTGACGGATTGAACTCCTTCGCCATGGCCCGCTTCCAGACCTTCGACGACCCTGCCGATGGCGCGCACAGCGCGGCGCGCGTCGCGAAGCTGCGCGAGGAGCTTGCGCGGCGGGGCTTTCACGGCTTCGTGGTGCCGCGGGCGGACGAGCACCAGTCGGAGTACGTGCCGGCGAACGCCGAGCGCCTTCCGTGGCTCACGGGCTTCACGGGCTCGGCCGGCACGGCGGTCGTGCTCCTCGACCGTGCCGCGCTCGTGGTCGACGGGCGCTACACCCTGCAGGCCGCGGAGCAGGTCGATACCGCCGTGGTCGCGGTGGTGCCGCAGGCCGAGACGACGGCGGAGGCGTGGATCGGAAAGAACCTCCCGGCCGGCGCGACGCTCGCCTACGACCCGTGGCTGCACACCGCCGACGGTCTCAAGAAGCTCGAGAAGGCCGCGGCGCAGGCGGGGGCTGAGATCGCGCCCGTCGACATCAACCTTGTCGACGTGATCTGGCTCGACCGCCCGCCGCCGCCGAAGGCGCCGGTGCGGCCGCATCCGCAAGAGTTCGCGGGCGAGGCGAGCGCGGACAAGCTCGCGCGGGTGCAGGAGAAGCTTGTGCAGGCGAAGGTCGACGCCCTCGTGGTCTCGGACCCGCACAACCTCGCCTGGACCTTCAACGTCCGCGGCGGCGACGTGCCCCATACGCCGCTCCCCCTCGGCTACGCCGTGATCCCGGCGGAAGGGCGCCCGACGGTATTCCTCGACCCGGCGAAGGTCACGAACGAGGCGGGCTCCGCCATCGGTGCCGTCGCCGACATCGCCTCGCCCGAGACGCTGCCGGCCGCCCTCGAAACGCTCGGCGCCGCGCAGGCGAAGGTGCGCATCGACGCCGCGACCGGCGCCGTGGCGCTCATCCGCCGCATCGAGGGCGCGGGCGGGACGGCGGACCTTGGCGCCGACCCGATCTCCTTGCTGAAGGCCGTCAAGAACGCCGCCGAGATGGACGGCGCGCGCGCCGCGCACCGGCGTGACGGCACGGCGGTGACGCGCTTCCTCGCCTGGCTTGCCCGCGAGGCGCCGTCCGGCAGGCTCACCGAGATCGAGGCCGTCGAGCGGCTCGAAGCTTTGCGCGACGAGACCGGGCTCCTCAAGGAGCTCGCGTTCTCGACCATCTCGGGCTCGGGCCCGAACGGCGCGATCGTGCACTACCGCGTGACAAAGAAGACAAATCGCACCTTGCAGCCCGGCGAGCTGTTCCTCCTCGATTCGGGCGCGCAGTACGAGGACGGCACCACCGACGTCACCCGCACGGTCGCGGTCGGCGAGCCGACGCAGGAGATGCGCGACCGCTTCACGCGGGTGCTGAAAGGTCATATCGCCATCGCCCGGGCGGTGTTCCCGAAGGGCACGGCGGGGTCGCAGATCGACGCGCTCGCCCGCGTGGCGCTCTGGCAGGCCGGGCTCGACTTTGACCACGGCACCGGCCACGGCGTCGGAAGCTACCTCTCGGTGCACGAGGGCCCGCAGCGGCTCTCGAAGATCGGCACCCATCCCCTCGAGCCCGGCATGATCGTCTCGAACGAGCCCGGCTACTACAAGACCGGCGCGTACGGCATCCGCATCGAGAACCTCGTCCTCGTCGAGAAGCGCGAGATTCCCGGCGCCGAGCGCGAGATGATGGGCTTCGAGACCCTCACCTTTGCGCCGATCGACCTCTCCCTCGTCGAGCCTGCCCTGCTGACCCTGGACGAGCGCGCCTGGCTCGACGCCTACCACGCCCGCGTGCGCGAGACGCTGGCGCCGGAGGTGGACGCGGAGACGCGGGGCTGGCTGGTCGAGGCGACGCGGCCGCTTTCGGGCTGAGGCTGCGCACAAACCTCCTCATGCTGAGGTGCTCGCGCAAAGCGCGAGCCTCGAAGCACGCATTCTGTCGACGCTGCGTCGGCGGGGTGCGTCCTTCGAGGCTCGCCTTCGGCTCGCACCTCAGGATGAGGAGGGTTGAGAGGATGAGACCACTCTTCGATCTCAGGCGAGCGCCCGCAGCGCCACCACCGACGCGATCCCGACCGCGATCGTCGCGAGCAACGGCAGGCGGAGCGCCGCGACCATGGTGATGGCGGCCGCGGCGGTCTCGGGCCAGCCGGTCGCGAGGGCCGTCGGGGCGATGACGGCGACGAGCACCGCCGGCGGGATCGCCTCGAAGGCCGCCTTGGCGCGGCCCGTCAGCGCGAGCCGGTCGGCGAAGATGAGGCCGGCGATGCGGGTGAAGTAGGTCACCGCCGCCATGCCGAGGATCGTCGCGAGCGTCGCCGGATCGACCCTCATGCGTCCTCCGCAAGGGGGCTCGAAGGCGCCGCGAGATAGGCCGCCGCGATGCCGGCGAGCGCGCCCGCCAGCACGTGCCAGGGCGGCCCGGCCGTCACGTGGACGAGCGCCGCGGTCGCGCCGCTCGCCGCGACGGTCGCGACCGTGATGCGGCCCTTGTTGAAGCCCGCGACGAGGCCGATGAACAGCGCCGTGAAGGCGAAGTCAGCCCCGAACGTCTTAGGGTCGCCGAGGAGCGCGCCGACCGCCGTGCCGAGGACGGAGGAGCCGATCCAGGCCGCCGGCAGCACGGCCGCGCAGGCGAACCAGTAGGCCGGCGTCACGGTGCGCTGAAGCGCGCGGCGCTCGGCCAAGGCCCAGGCCTCGTCGGTGAGGAAGAAGAAGCCGAGGTAGCGCTGCGGACCCGAGAACCCGCGCGTCTTCGGGGCGAGCGAGGCGCCCATGAGCACGTGGCGGGCGTTGACGAGGAGGGTCGAAAAAAGAATCGCGGCGACCGGGACGGGGTAGCTCCACATCTCGATCGCGGCGAACTGCGCACCCCCGGCGAAGACGAGGGTCGACATCAGCGCCACCTCGGCGACCGAGAGGCCCTTCGCGGCCGCGACCGCCCCGAACAGCAGCGCGATCGGGATCGCCGCGACCATCACCGGCGCGATGTCGCGCAGGCCGTCGCGGGCGTCGGGAGAGCGGAGGAGCATCAGGCGCCGCGCCCGACAAGCGCGAACCAGCCATCCTCGTCCACCACCTTGACGCCGGCCTCGCGCGCCTTGTCGAGCTTCGAGCCGGCGCCCGGCCCCGCGACCACGAGGTCGGTCTTCTTCGACACCGAGCCCGCCACCTTGGCGCCGAGGCGCTCGGCCATGGCCTTGGCCTCGTCGCGGGTCATCTGCTCGAGCGACCCCGTGAACACCACGGTCTTGCCGGCGACGGGGGAATCGCTCGCGGCCTGCTCGGCGGCCTCCGGCGTCACCTCCTTGAGGAGCGCATCGAGCATCTCCTCGTTGTGCGCCTCCTTGAAGAACTCGACCAAGGCGTCGGCCACGACCTCGCCGACCCCGCCGATGGAGGTGAGGTCGGCGTAAGCCTCCGACTCGCGGTCGGCGGCCGCGCGGGCGGTCGCGCGCAGCGCCTCGAAGGTGCCGAAGTGGCGCGCCAAGAGCCGCGCGTTGGTCTCGCCGATGTGGGCGATGCCGAGCGCGTAGATGAAGCGCGCGAGCGGGATCGAGCGGCGCGCGTCGATCGCCGCGAAGAGGTTCCTCGCGCTCGTCTCGCCCCAGCCTTCGCGGTTCGCGAGCTTTTTCAGCGAGCGCGCGTCGCGCGCCTTGAGGGTGAAGATGTCCTGCGGACGCTGGACCAGCCCCTCGTCGTAGAACTCGTCGATGCGCTGCGCGCCGAGACCCTCGATGTCGAAGGCGTGGCGCGACACGAAGTGCTTCAGGCGCTCGCGGGCCTGCGCCGGGCAGATCAGGCCGCCGGTGCAGCGGCGAACCGAATCCTCCTTGCCCGAGCGCGGGTTGACCTCGCGCACGGCGTGGCTGCCGCAGGCCGGGCAGACGGTCGGGAACTCATAGGGCTGCGCGTCCGGCGGGCGCTTCTCCAGCACCACGTCGAGCACCTTCGGGATCACGTCGCCGGCGCGCTCGACGATCACCGTGTCGCCGATGCGGATGTCGACGCCGCCGCGGATCGGCTCGCCGTTGCCGCCGATGCCCTTGATGTAATCCTCGTTGTGCAGCGTCGCGCTCGAGACCACGACCCCGCCGACGGTGACGGGCTTGAGCTTCGCGGCCGGATTGAGCGACCCCGTGCGGCCGACGTAGATGAGGATGTCCTCCAGCACCGTCGTGGCCTTCTGGGCCTCGAACTTGTGGGCAAGCGCCCAGCGCGGCGAGCGCGAGACGAAGCCGAGGCGCTGCTGCAGGTTAAGGTCGTCGACCTTGTAGACGACGCCGTCGATGTCGTAGCCGAGGCCCGCCCGTTCGCCCTCGATCTCGCGGTGGAAGGCGAGCATCCCGTCGAGGCTTTCGACGCGGCGCATGAGCGGGCTCGTCTTGAAGCCCCAGCGCTTGAAGGCCGTCACGACGTCGAACTGCGTCGTGCCCGGCAGCGCGCTCATCTCGCCCCAGGCATAGGCGAAGAACTTGAGGGGCCGCGACGCGGTGATGCCCGGGTCGAGCTGGCGCAGAGACCCCGCGGCGGCGTTGCGCGGGTTGGCGAAGACCTTGTCCCCGGCCGCGGCCTGGCGCTCGTTGATCGCCGCGAAGTCGGCGTGGGAGAGGTAGACCTCGCCGCGGATCTCGGCGACCTCCGGCACGTCCTTGTCGGCGAGCGCTTTGGGGATGTCCTCGACCGTGCGGGCGTTCGCGGTCACGTCCTCGCCCTCGGCGCCGTCGCCGCGGGTCGCGGCGGTGACGAGGCGGCCGCGCTCGTAGCGCAGGCTGAGCGAGAGGCCGTCGATCTTCGGCTCGGCCGTGAAGACGAGGGGCGCCTCGGGCGGCAGCGCCAGGAAACGGCGGATGCGCTCGACGAACTCGCGCACGTCGTCCTCGTCGAAGCCGTTGCCGAGGGACAGCATCGGCACCCGGTGACGCACCTTGGCGAATTTTTCAGACGCCTTCGCGCCGACCTTTTGGGTGAGGCTCTCGGCGGTCGCAAGCTCGGGGAAGCGCGCTTCCAGCGCCTCGTAGCGCCGGCGCAGGGCGTCGTACTCGGCGTCCGAGACCGTCGGCGCGTCCTCCTCGTAGTAGCGCCGGTCATGCTCGGCGATCTCCCGGCCGAGCGTCTCGTGCTCGGCGCGGGCATCGTCGAAGGCGAGGGCGTCGGCGTCGGTCTTGGGGAGGGGCTTGGAAGGCATGGCTACGGCTGCGCGGAGGAGGCGCACCATAGCCAAGGCGAACGGCGCATGGCGAGGGGCGAATGCGCAAATCCCTCCCGCGCAGAAGGAAGGGGGAACGGCCGAGCCCTCGATCTCCTCGCGGAAGAGGTGCCCTACCCCGCCGCTTCCAGGAGCCGCGCCGCCGCCGCCCGCGCCTCGTCGGTGATGGTGGCGCCGGCGAGCATGCGGGCGATCTCTTCCCGGCGCGGCGTGGCGTCGAGAGGCATGACCCGGGTCGCAACCCGTTTCGACCTCGCTACCGCCTCCTTGGTGATCAGGAAGTGGCTCGCGGCCCTGGCCGCGACCTGCGGAGCGTGTGTCACGGCCATCACCTGGACCCGGCCGGCAAGCCGCGCGAGGCGCTGGCCGATGGCGTCGGCGACGGCGCCGCCGACGCCGGTGTCGATCTCGTCGAAGACGAGGGTCGGGGCCGAGCCCTTGTCGGCGAGCACCACCTTGAGGGCCAACATGAAGCGCGAGAGCTCGCCGCCCGACGCCACGCGCACGAGCGGCCCCGGCTTCGTGCCGGGGTTGGTCTGGGCCCAGAACTCGACCCGGTCGAACCCTGCGGGATCGCGGGTGTCCTCGTCGGTCGCGATCTCGGTGACGAAGCGGGCGCGCTCGAGCTTCAGGGGCGGCAGCTCCTTCTGGACCGCGGCGTCGAGGGCCTTCGCGGCGCGCCGGCGCCCGGCCGAAAGCGCCCGGGCCGCGGCGGCATAGGCGGCGTCGGCTTCCTTCAGGGCGCGCTCCAAGGCGCCGAGCTGCTCCTCGCCGGCGTCGATCGCCTGAACGTCGGCGGCGAACCGCTCGCGCAGCTCCGAAAGGCCGTCCGCCGGCACGTCGTATTTCCGGGCGGCGGCGCGGAGCGCGAACAGGCGCTCCTCGGCCTCTTCCAGCTCGCGCGGGTCGAACTCGGTCTGGCGGATGGCGTGCTCCAAGGCGCCGCGGGCCTCGTCGAGGGCGATCAGCGCCCCGTCGAGGGCCTTGACGCAGGGCTCGACGAGGGTGGGCGCCTGGGCGCCGCGGCGCTCGAGCTTGCGCACGGCGGCCGACAGCGTCGGCACCGGCGAGCCCTGGCCGGCCAGCGTCTCGAAGGCGTCGGCGAGGTCCTGCGCGACCTTCTCGGCCTGCATCATGACGAGGCGGCGATCGGCGAGCGCCGCCTCCTCCCCGGGCAGCGGCGCGAGCGTTCCCAGCTCCTCGACGGCGTGGCGGAGGAAGTCCGCCTCCCTGCGGGCGCGCTCGACCCGGGCGCGGTGCTCGTTGAGCGTGGCCTTCGCCTCGCGCACCCGGCGCGCCGCCTCCGCGACGGCGCGCGCCTCGGCCTGGAGGCCGCCGAAGGCGTCGAGGATGGCGCGGTGGGTCACGGGATCGACGAGGGCGCGCTCGTCGTGCTGGCCGTGGATCTCGACGAGGGCCGCGCCGATGCTTTTCAGCACCTGCACGCTCACCGGCTGGTCGTTGACGAAGGCGCGGGTGCGCCCGTCGGCGAACTGCACCCGTCTCAGGATCAGGTCGCCCGCGGTGTCGATCTCGGCGTCCTCGGCGATGCGCCGGGCGGGGTGGCCCTTGGCGAGATCGAACACCGCGGTCACCTGCCCCTGCGCCTCGCCGTGGCGCACGAGGGCGCCGTCGCCGCGGGCCCCGAGGGCGAGCGCGAAGGCGTCGAGGAGGATGGACTTGCCGGCGCCGGTCTCGCCGGTGAGGACGGAGAGGCCCTTGTCGAAGTCGAGCTCGATCCGGTCGATCAGGACGATGTCGCGGATCGCGAGCTGGCTCAGCATCCGGTCGTCAGGCTCGGCCTAGCCGCCGAGCCCCACGCTGCGCGCCGCGCCCTTGAAGGCCCGGCTGATCCAGCTCCCCGTGTCCTCCCGCGGCTCCAGGCCGCCGGAGCGCAGGAGCGTGTACGAATCCTTGTACCACTGGCTGTCCGGGAAGTTGTGCCCGAGGACGGCGGCGGCGGTCTGCGCCTCGTTGACGATGCCGAGGGCCATGTAGGCCTCCGACAGGCGCATCAGCGCCTCCTCGACGTGGCGCGTCGTCTGGTACTTGCCGACGACGTCGCGGAAGCGGTTGATCGCGGCGGTGTAGTTGCGGCGCTCGAGATAGTAGCGCCCGACCTGCATCTCCTTGCCGGCGAGCTGGTCGCGGGTGACCTGGATCTTGTAGCGCGCGTCCGGCACGTACTCAGATTTCGGATAGCGGTCGATCAGCTCCTGCAGCGCCACCACGGCCTTCTCGGTCTGCTCCTGGTCGCGGGTGATGTCCGGGATCTGGTTGTAGTAGGACATCGCCATCAGGTACTGGGCGTAGGCCGCGTCCTTGCTCGCCGGATGGAGCTGGAGGTAGCGCTTCGAGGTCGAGATCGCATCCGACCACTGCTGCCCCTCGAAGTGCGAGTAGGCGGTCATGATCAGCGCCTTGCGCGACCATTCCGAGTACGGGTACTGCTTGTCGAGGTCGGCGAACTTCTTGGCCGCGCCCTCGAAGTCGCGCCCCTCGAGGCGGGCGAGGCCCTGGTTGTAGAGCTGCTCGGCCGGGACCTCCGGCACGATCTCCATCTTGTACTTCTCGCCCGAGCCGAACGGGTTGATCTTGTCGATTGTGTCGCAGCCCGCGAGGGCGATGCCGCAAGCGATCAGCGCCATCCCCCGGGTGGCGGCTCGCGCGCCTTCAAACGCCTTCGCGACGGACATGCCTTAAGGTCCCTCTCCACCGGTCCGCGCGATGGCGGACTCCCCTTGGGGGCTCTTTATCGAAGGGCGCGCTTCGCGCCAACCCCATCGCCAGCGATGGTGCGACAGCCGCAAGGCGAAAATCGGGCAGTGCGGCGGCCCGGTACCGGCCGGGTCCGTCGAGCCCGAGAAGTCAGTGCGTGTCGGGAGCGTAGGCCGGCACGGCGATGCCGTTGCCGATCTCGGCGTAGCCGGTCTCGCGCCGGGTCCCGCCCTCGACCACGGTGTAGTTCGAGCGGTCCGAGAACAGGGCTTCGAGGACCGCGAAGTTGAGCCGGTGGCCGCCGCAGTAGGAGCGGTAGGCGCCGAGCAGCGGCGAGCCGGCGAGCGCGAGGTCGCCGATGGCGTCGAGCATCTTGTGGCGGACGAACTCGTCCGGGTAGCGTAGGCCTTCCGGGTTCACGACCCCGTCGTCGCCGACCGCGACCGTGTTCTCGAGGGAGGCGCCGAGGGCGAAGCCGGCCTTCCAGAGGCGCTCCACGTCGCGCATGAAGCCGAAGGTGCGGGCCCGCGAGACTTCCCGGCGGTAGGCCTGGCTCGACAGGGTCAGGGCGCGGCGCTGGCGGCCGATGATGCGGTCGCCGAAGTCGATCTCGACGTCGAGCCGGAAGGCGTCGTCGGGACGCAGCTCCGCGAAGGCTTTCCCTTGCGTGGCGCGGACCGGCTTCACGACCTTGAGGTAGCGCCGCGGAGCCGAGGAGAGCGCAAGCCCGACCTGGTCGATGGCGTCGATGAAGGGCGCCGCGCTGCCGTCGAGGATCGGGACCTCGACCCCGTCGATCTCGACGAGGACGTTGTCGATCCCGAGGCCGTAGAGGGCCGACATCAGGTGCTCGATGGTGGCGACCGCTCCGGTCTCGCGCTCGCCGATGACGGTGCAGAGCTCGGTCGCCGAGACGGCGACGTGGCGGGCGTCGATCAGGCGGTCGCGGCCGCCGGGGAGCCCGGTTCGGAGGAAGACGATGCCGTGGTGGGCTTCAGCAGGGTGGAGAACGAGGCGGACCTCGTCGCCCGAATGTACGCCGCAACCCGACAAGGTGACCGGAGCGCGGAGCGTCGTCTGCTGGTTTTGTCTCATTCTTTGAACCTCGGGCGAGCTTGCGCGCACGTGACCTGTCCGTCCGTGTCGAGTAAGTCCGGTCCCGCTGTTTGAGCCCCTTGAACGGTGGCGCTCCGTCCCCCGAAGCGTCCGCCCTCTTTTTGACTTGGCAGCACCATAGTCGTGACCACGGGCCCCGCCAAATCACGCTTTCTTACGCTCTGTTACAATTTTAGACGGATCGCGGCCGCTACTTAAGCCTCTGATGGATTTAGGCTTTCTTAAAACGAAAGTCCCCGGGCGCGATCGCGCCCGGGGACTTTGGCCTGTGGATAGTTTCCTGAGGAATCAGTTGGCCTGGCGCCGCAGGAAGGCCGGGATCTCGAGCTGCTCGTCCTCGATCGAGCGCTGCGGCGGCACGATGCGGCCTTGCGCGTCGAGCCCTCCTTGCGCCGGGCGGTAGCCCTGGGCGGCGGCCGGGCGCTTCGCGTATTCGGCGTGCGCCGGCGACATCGCCGGACGCGGCGAAGCCTCGGGAGCCGCGGGCGCGACCGGCAGGGGAGGAACCTCGGCCGGCATCGCGGGTTGGGCGGCGCCCTCCTCCCTGCGCCCGCCGAAGCCCACCGTCGCGAGACGCTGGAGCAGCGTCATGCGCTTGTGCTCCGGGGCGGCCGCCGGGTCGGCCTCACCGCGGCTCGCCCGGACCTGCGTGTGCACGTGCGGCGGCAGGTCGTGGATCTCCGGCATGCGCGCCGCCCGCACCGCGCGCTCCGGCTGCGGCGGGATGAACGGCGCGGCGTGCGGCAGCACGGGTTCCGGGGCCGGCTGCGGCATCGGCTCGGGCTCGAACGCCATCGCCTGCTTCGGCTGGCTCGGGGTCAGCACGACGTCGTCGCGGACCACCGGCTGGACGGCCTCCGGTCGCGGCGCCTCGGGCCGCGCCGGGCGCGGCGGAGCGGCCTCGGCCCTGGCGGGCGCCGGCTCGGCCGGACGCGCCGCGGACGCGGTCTGGGCGACGCGGGCCCGCGCCTCGGCGCGCAGGCGTTCGGCGACCTCGGCGATCTTCTGCTCGGTCGCGGAGAGCTCCGGCGCCGCCGAGATCAGCGCCTGGTCGATGCCGGTCGCGACGACCGAGACCCGGATGATGCCCTCGAGGTTCTCGTCGAAGGTCGCGCCCAGGATGATGTTGGCGTCCTGGTCGACCTCCTCCCGGATCCGGGTCGCGGCCTCGTCGAGCTCGTAGAGGGTGAGGTCGCGCCCGCCGGTGATCGAGATCAGGAGCCCGCGCGCGCCCTTCATCGAGACGTCGTCGAGGAGCGGGTTCGCGATCGCCGCCTCGGCGGCGCGGTTCGCGCGCTTCTCGCCCGACGCCTCGCCGGTGCCCATCATGGCCTTGCCCATGCCGCGCATGATCGCGCGCACGTCGGCGAAGTCGAGGTTGATCAGGCCTTCCTTCACCATGAGATCGGTGATGCAGGCGACGCCCGAGTAGAGCACCTGGTCGGCCATCGCGAAGGCGTCGGCGAAGGTGGTCTTCTCGTTCGCGACCCGGAACAGGTTCTGGTTCGGGATGACGATCAGCGTGTCGACCGCCTGCTGCAGCTCGGCGACGCCCGCTTCCGCGACCCGGGCGCGGCGCAGGCCCTCGAACTGGAACGGCTTCGTCACGACGCCGACGGTCAGGATGCCCATGTCGCGGGCGGCGCGCGCGATCACGGGCGCCGCGCCGGTGCCGGTGCCGCCGCCCATGCCGGCCGTGATGAAGGCCATGTGGGCGCCGGAGAGCTGGTCGCGGATCTCGTCGATCACCTCCTCGGCGGCCGCCCGGCCGACCTCGGGCTGGGAGCCCGCGCCGAGGCCTTGCGTGACGCCGAGGCCCATCTGGATGATCCGGCCCGCCTTCGACGAGGTGAGCGCCTGGGCATCGGTGTTCGCGACCACGAACTCGCAGCCGAGGAGACCGGCCTCGATCATGTTGTTGACGGCGTTGCCGCCGGCGCCGCCGACCCCGAAGACGGTGATCCGCGGCTTGAGTTCCCGGATGTCCGGGGCTTGCAGACTGATGGTCATGACCTTCTCGCCCTCTTCTCGGTGTCTCTCCGACTAGCGCCCGGCCGGCGCGGCTTGCGACCTAAAGCGACGGCTGCCCCACCGCGCCTGGAACTCCACGCGTCTCAAAAGCTCTCCCTGATCCAGCGGCCGACCCGGGAGAGGTAGCCGTCGGTTCCGGTCGAGGCGAAGAAGCCGCTCGCGCGCGGCTCGAAATGCTCGGCGTGCGCGACCTGCGGATAGACGAGGAGCCCGACCGCGGCCGAGAAGGCCGGCCCCTTGGCGGCCTCCGGCAGGCCCTTGATCCCGAGCGGGCGGCCGATCCGGATCTGCCCCTGCAGCACCTTCTTGGCGAGGTCGGGAAGCCCGACGAGCTGGCTCGCGCCGCCGGTCAGCACGACCCGGCGCCCGGCCTGCGCCGCGAAGCCGGCGCTCTTCAGCCGCTCGCGCACGAGCTCGAGGATCTCCTCGACGCGCGGGCGGATGATGCGCACGAGCTGCGACTTCGGCAGGTGGTGGGGAACGTCGCGCTCGTCCTCGTCGACCTGGTGGACGGCGATCATGTCGCGGTCGTCCGAGCCCGTCGCGATCGCCGCGCCGTAGAGGGTCTTGAGCCGCTCGGCGGCGGCGACCCGGGTGGTCAGGCCGCGCGCGATGTCCATCGTGACGTGGTGGCCGCCGACCGCGACCGCGTCGACGTGGACGAGGTGGCCGCCGGCGAACACGCCGACGCTCGTGGTCCCGCCGCCCATGTCGACGACCACGACGCCCATCTCGGCCTCGTCGTCGACGAGGGCGGAAAGCCCCGCCGCATAGGGCGTCGCGATCACGGCCTCGACGCCGAGGTGGCAGCGCTCGACGGCGAGCATGAGGTTGCGCGCCGCGGCCGCCTCCCCGCTCACCACGTGGAGGTCGACGCCGAGCCGCTCGCCGATCATCCCGCAGGGGTCGACGATGTTGGCCTGGGCGTCGAGCGAGTAGCCGGTCGGCAGGGCGTGGAGGACGGCGCGCCCGGGGCGCAGGGTGTGGGCGCTCGCGGCCGCGAGCACGCGCTGCACGTCCGCGGGGGCGACCGAGCCGCCGCGGACCCCGCCCGAGCCCTCGAAATGCTGCGATCCGAGCCGTCCGCCGGTGAGGTTCACGATGACCGATTGGATCTCGACCTTGGCCATCCGCTCGGCCGCGTGGACCGCCTGGCGGATCGCGCCCTCGGCCGCCTCGAGATCGACGACGGCGCCGCCTTTCAGCCCGAGCGAGCGCTGGTGGCCGATGCCGACGATGCGCGCGAGGTGCGTGCGCCCGCGCAAGGAGTCGAGGTTCTCCATCGGCAGGAGCTGGGCGACGAGGCAGACGACCTTGCTCGTGCCGATGTCGAGCACCGAGAGCGTCGCGCTCTTGCGCGACGACAGGGGCTTCAGGCGCGGAGTGAGGCCGTGGTGCAGGAGGCTCACGTCTCGACCCCCTTGCCCCGCATCGGCTTCTTCTTGAGGACTTCGAGGCGGGCGGCGGCGGCCTCCTCCGTGAGCCGGACGACGACGCGGTCCGGCATGCGCAGGTCGATGGCGATCACGTCCTTCTGCAGGATGCCCTGCTCCCGCTCGAGCTTCTCGAGGCGGGCGAGCGCTTCGGCGGCGCCGTGCTCCGGCAGGCGCACGTCCATGCCGTTGTCCATCTTGAGCGTCCACCGGCGCCCGGAGACCAGGGTGCCGGCGCGGATGCGGGACTTGAGCGGCCCCGCCGCCTCGATCAGGGCGAGGTACGCCCGGGTGTGGAGGTTCGCGTCCTCGCCGACGACGAGCGGAAGGTAGGCGAAGCGTCCGTCGAACGTATCGACGACCGTGCCGTCGGCCGCGATGACGGACAGCTCGCCGTTCTTCTGCCACAGCGCGTGGGCGTCGCGCTCGACGAGGGTGACGAAGAGCTCGTCCGGATAGAGCTTGCGGACGGAGGCGCTCTTGACGAGGGGCAGCTTCTCGAGCCGCTCGCGGGTCTCGCGGACGCCGAGGAAGGGCAGGGAGACGCGCGGCGAGATCCCGGCGGCGTCCAGGATCTCGGCCTCGGTGAGCTGCGCGATGCCCGAGATCGTCACCCGCTCGATGCCGAGGCCGACGGCGCGGGCCAGGAGATGATGGAGCTCGCCGTGCTCGGCCCGGAACGCCTGCCAGTGGCCGCCGAGGACGAGCCCCGTCCCGACGACGGCGCCGAGGAACCCGAGGGCGAGCCCCGTGCCGAGGAACCGCGGCAGGCGCCGCTCGAGCGGCACCGCGACGGAGCGTCCGCGCCCGAGGCGCGAGCGGGCGGCGAAACGCAGGAGACGGGTCGAAGGAAGGGGGGAAAGCTTGGGAGAGGGGTTCGCCCGAGCGCCCGCGCCGCCGGGCGCGCCGGCGGTCAGCGGTCGTAAGAGGCGTCCTCCACCATCCATTTCACCAACTCGCCGAACGAATAGCCCGCATGGGCCGCAAGCTCGGGCACCAAGCTCGTCTCGGTCATGCCGGGCTGCGTGTTGACTTCGAGCACGACGAGGTCGCCGGTTCCCCCCGGCGTGTCGTCGTATCGGAAGTCCGCGCGGCTGACGCCCCGGCAGCCAAGTGCTTGATGCGCCGTTAACGCCAACTCTTGGACCCGTTGGTAAATATTCGGTTTAAGTTCGGCCGGCAGGACGTGAATCGAGCCGCCCTTGGCGTACTTCGCGTCGTAGTCGTAGAACAGGCCGGTGGCGGGCTGGATGTCGATCACCCCGAGCGCCCGGTCGCCCATGACGGCGCAGGTCAGCTCGCGCCCGGCGACATATTTCTCCACCAGCATGACGTCGCCGTAGGGCCAGTCCTCGCGCATGAGCTCCTGCGGCGGATGGGTGCGGTCCTCGCGCACGATGATGACGCCGACGGAGGAGCCCTCGTTGACGGGCTTGACCACGTAAGGAGGGGGCAGGACGTGGCGCTCGGCGGCCTCTCGCCGGTGGACGACGACGCCCTCGGGCACCGGGATGCCGGCCGCCTTGAAGACGACCTTGGCCTTGTCCTTCTGCATGGCGAGCGCCGAGGCCAGCACCCCCGAATGGGTGTAGGGCAGGCGCAGGATCTCGAGGAGGCCCTGGATCGTGCCGTCCTCGCCGAAGCGGCCGTGGAGCGCGTTGAACACCACCTCGGGCTTCGGCCGCATGGCTTCCAGCACCGTCGCGATGTCGGGCCCCGCGTCGATCGGCGTGACCTTGAAGCCCTCCCCTTCGAGGGCCTGGCAGCAGGCCTTGCCGGTGACGAGCGAGACCTCCCGCTCCGCAGACCACCCCCCCATCAGCACCGCGACGTGTTTTTGCGCTGTCATGAAACCCCCGGATCTGTATTCACTCTTTAACATCGAGCGCCGGCGGCTTTCCCTGGCGCGTTACGTTCGCGGGCGCATCCTGCCGTCTTGTCTTACTCGTGACGGACTGCCCTTTTGCCGTGAGCTTTACATCATCGCCTTCCTTGAGGCCGAGTGCATCGACAAGCTCCTGTGGGAGACGAACCGCGAGCCACTTCCCCCAGCGTTCAACCTTCATACGACATCCCGATCGATGGCTGAGCACAACTGTTATCCCGATCGCTAGGCATCCACGTACTCCGCGAGACTCGTCGGGGCTGGCACCGGAAGCCCGTCCTCCTCCAGACCTTCAATATGGAACCGGATGGCTTCTCGAATCTGCGCCTCGACGGCTTCGACAGTCGCGCCGGTCGCGACGCAGCCGGGCAGGTCGGGCACGTAAGCCGAATAGTTCTCGGCGGCTTTCTCGATGACGACGGCGTAGCGCATCACCCGGTCTCCTTGCCCGCTTTCAGCGCTGCCTGCTTCAGGATGCTGTTGAGCGTTCCCGGCGCAAGGTCGTCAGCGGGATGTCCGGCGACAGTAACGCGACCGGACTTGGTCAGATGCTTGTACTGCCGATGACTGCCCCGCATGGCAACCAGGAACCAGCCATCCGCCTCCAGCATCCGGATCGCCTCCCGCACTTTCAAGCGGGTATCCCGATCCGCTTGATCTCCCACTCGAGCCCGACCCCCGAATTCTCGCGCACGCGGCGGCGCACTTCCTCGCCGAGAGTCTCGATGTCGGCGGCGGTCGCATTGCCCCGGTTGATCAGGAAGTTGCAGTGCATCTGCGAGACCTGCGCGTCGCCGACGACGAGGCCGCGGCAGCCGGCGGCGTCGATGAGCTTCCAGGCCTTCTGCCCGGGCGGGTTCTTGAAGGTCGAGCCGCCGGTCTTCTCGCGGATCGGCTGCGCCGCCTCGCGCGCCTCCGTGACCCGCTCCATCTCGGCCTGGATCAAGGCCCGGTCGCCCGGGCGGCCCTGGAACAGGGCCTGCGTGAAGATCACGTCCGCCGGCGCGCCCGAGTGCCGATAGGCGAAGCCCATGTCGGCGTGGGAGAAGACGCGCACGTTGCCCTGCCGGTCGACGCCGCGCGCCTCGACGAGCACGTCGGTCGTCTCGCCGCCGTGGGCGCCGGCGTTCATGCGCAGCGCCCCGCCGACCGAGCCCGGGATGCCGCGGAAGAAGGCGAGCCCGTCGATCGCGGCGTCCGAGGCCGCCCGGGACACCTTCACGTCCGGCACCGCCGTCCCGGCGCGCACGCGATATCCCTCCTCCACGGCGACCGTGCCGAAGCCTTTCCCGCCGAGCCGGACCACGACGCCGGGCACGCCGCCGTCGCGCACGATCAGGTTCGAGCCGAGGCCGACGACCGTCACCGGCACTTCGGCCGGCAGCCGCGACAGGAGATAGGCGAGATCGTCCTCGTCGGCCGGCGAGACCAGCGCCTCAGCCGCCCCGCCGACCCTGAACCAGGTCACGTCCGCGAGCGGGGCGTTCGCGACCATGCGGCCGCGCAGGTCGGGCGCGGCGGCGCGGATGTCCGAGGCGAGATCGGACACTAGGCCGCCTTCTCGGCCATTCCGGCGAGCTCGCCGGGGAGCGCGTAGGCCCATTGGGTGATGTTGCCGGCGCCGAGGCAGACGACGTAGTCGCCGGGCCGCGCCAAGCCGCGCACGAGGCCGGCGAGGTCCTCGGAGCGCTCAAGCGCGACGGCGTTGCGGTGGCCGCGGGCTTTCAGGCCCTGGACGAGGCTGTCGCGGTCGGCGCCCGGGATCGGCTGCTCGCCGGCGGCGTAGACCGGCGCCACGATCACGGCGTCGGCGTCGTTGAAGCAGGTGCAGAACTCGTTGAACAGCGAGGAGAGCCGCGTGTAGCGGTGCGGCTGCACGACGGCGATGACCTGGCCGTCGGTCGCGGCGCGCGCGGCGCGCAGGACCGCGGCGATCTCGACCGGGTGGTGCCCGTAGTCGTCGAAGATCTCGACTCCGTTCCATTCGCCGGTGCGGGTGAAGCGGCGCTTGACTCCGCCGAAGCCGGCGAGCGCCTTCCTGATCGCCGCCGCCTCGACGCCGAGCTCGTGCGCGACGGCGATCGCGGCGGTGGCGTTGAGGGCGTTGTGGCGGCCGGGCATCGGCAGGACGAGGTCCTCGATCTCGATGCGCATCCCCGGGCGGCGGTCGCGGATCAGCACCGAGAAGCGCGTGCGCCCGCCGCCCTCGGCCACGTCCATGAGGCGCACGTCCGCCTGCGGGTTCTCGCCGTAGGTCAGGATGCGCCGGTCCTCGATCTGCCCGACGAGGTCCTGCACGGTCGGGTGGTCCGTGCACATCACCGCGAAGCCGTAGAACGGGATGTTGTCGATGAAGCGCCGGAAGGCGTCCTTGATGGCGTCGAAGGTGCCGAAATGGTCGAGGTGCTCGGGGTCGATGTTGGTCACGATCGCGACGTCGGCCGGGAGCTTGAGGAAGGTGCCGTCCGATTCGTCCGCCTCGACCACCATCCAGTCGCCCGCTCCCATGCGGGCGTTCGTCCCGTAGGCGTTGATGATGCCGCCGTTGATGACGGTCGGATCGAGCCCGCCGGCGTCGAGGAGGGTCGCGACGAGGGAGGTCGTCGTGGTCTTGCCGTGGGTGCCGGCGACGGCGACGCAACTCTTGAAGCGCATCAGCTCGGCCAGCATCTCGG
Organism: Beijerinckiaceae bacterium; assembly: GCA_036389455.1. Lineage (GTDB taxonomy): Bacteria > Pseudomonadota > Alphaproteobacteria > Rhizobiales > Beijerinckiaceae > JAJKJG01. The sequence continues at coordinate 17,736 of DASVPW010000001.1, read as the reverse complement.
CCCGGCGCACGACGGGGAGGCGCCGCTCGCGGGCGGCGGCAAGCTCCGGGTTGTCGCGGCGGATCGCGGTCGAGACCACGACGATCTCGGCGCCGTCGATGTTCTCCGCCCTGTGGCCGACGAAGGTGCGGATGCCCTTCTCGGACAGGCGCTTGACGTTGTAGTTGTCCGCCGCGTCCGAGCCCTGCACCGTGTAGCCGAGGGTCTGCATCACCTCGGCGATGCCGGACATGCCGATGCCGCCGATGCCGATGAAATGGATGGGGCCGAGTTTCGGCGGCAGTTTCATCTAGGGTCTCGTGGGAATCGCCGGGATTCGGGCAGGTGGAAGACCCGAGCCGTAACATCCAAGCCCACAAAGAAAAAGGGCGGCCGAAGCCGCCCTCGCCGTCACCGGGACGCGGCCCGGCACTTCTTGATGTGCGCCTGCTTCTGCGCGTGGCGCTGGTCGAGATTCTTGACGCCCCGGAACATCTGGTCGGCCTCGGTCTGGCAGGCGTCGCGGCCCGCCCTCGGAGCGCCGCCGCCCGTTCGGGCGAACGCGGGGCCGATGCCGGTCAGGACGAACCCGGCCAGCAGCGCGATAACGAGCGGTCTCATCTTGGCCACCTCCGGTTGGAAGTCGCCCCGCCCGAAGCTTAGCCGAAACGAAGGGCCCCGGCCAGTGCGGCGGCTCCATTCCCGGCGTGCCGCTCCTATTCGCCCGGCCCGGCCTCCTCGGCGGGCCGCGGCGGCTCGGGAAGAGGGATCTTGGCAAGATGGAGGACGAGCGCCGCGAGGCGCTCGGCGGCGTCGGGGACGCCGACGCTCTTCGCGGCCTCGGCGGCCTCCTGGAGGCGGGCCGGGTCGCCGAAGCGGGCGACGATCTCTTGCGCGAGGCGCTCGGGGGTGAACTCGGCCTGCGGGATCACGGTCGCGGCGCCGGTCGCGGCGAGGACCTCGGCGTTCGCGGCCTGGTCCTGGTCGAGCGCGCCCGGCAGGGGCACGAGGATCGAGGGCCGCCCGATGACGGCGAGCTCGGCGACCGTCGAGGCGCCGGAGCGCGAGATCACGAGGTGCGATTCGGCCATGCGCTTCGGCAGGTCCTTGAAGAACGGCTGCACCTCGGCGTGGCCGATGATCCGCGCGTAGGTCTTCATCACCCGGAGCGCGTCCTCCTCGCGGGCCTGCTGCGTCAGGACGAGCTGCGGCAGGAGGTCCTTCGGCAGGCGCTCGACCGCAGCCGGGACGACGTCGCCCATGACGCGCGCCCCTTGGCTGCCGCCGAAGACGAGGAGGCGGAGCTTTCCGCCTTTCAGCGCCGGCGGGAAGGGCATCCGCGCCGCCTCGAGCACGGCGGGACGCACCGGGTTGCCGGTGTGGACGATCCGGGCCGCGATGCCTTGCGGGATGCCGCGCGCCTCCGGGAAGCCGGTCGCGATCGCCGAGACGCGCCGCGCGAGGAAGCGGTTCGCCCGCCCCATGACGCCGTTCTGCTCGTGGACGATCGTCGGGATGCGCAGCATCGACGCCGCCGCGACCGGCGGCACCGTCGGGTAGCCGCCGAAGCCGACGACGGCGGCGGGCCTGAGGCGGCGCAGCGCCCGGCTCGCCTGGACGAAGCCTGCCCCGAGCATGACGGCCGCCTTCGCCATCTGGACGGGGGAGCCGCCGGACGGGGTCGCGGAGGCGATCTGCACGATCTCGTCGGCCGGAAAGCTTGCCGCATAGGACCCGGCCCGGCGGTCGGTCGCCAGGATCACGCCGATGCCGAGGCGCTTCAGGGCGTTGGCGAGGGCCTCGGCCGGGAACAGGTGGCCGCCGGTCCCGCCCGCCGACAGGAGGACGCGGGGGCCTCCGGGGGCCTTGCCGTCGGCCTTGGCGTTCATGGGCGCGATCTCATGGCCGCGGTCGTCCGATCAGGTCCATCTCGGCCCGCGGCCGCCGCCGCGTCAGCGCGACGAGGAAGCCCATGCCGAGCGCGAGCGAGATCAGCGAGGAGCCGCCGTAGGAGATGAACGGCAGGGTCATGCCCTTCGCCGGCATGAGCTGCACGTTCACCGCCATGTTGATCGCCGCCTGCAGGCCGAACATCGTCACGAGCCCGGTCGCGGCGAGGCGGCAGAAGGTGTCCTCGTTGCGCTGCGCCAGAAGAAGGCCGCGCAGCACGATGAAGGCGAACAGCGCGAGCAGCGCGAGGCACACGATGATGCCGAACTCCTCGCCGGTGACCGCGAAGATGAAGTCGGTGTGGGCGTCCGGCAGGCGCCGCTTGGCGATGCCCTCGCCCGGGCCGGTGCCGAACCAGCCGCCGCGGGCGAAGCCCTCCATGGCGGTCTCGGGCTGGAAGTTGTCCATGATCTTGGCGCCGTCGGGCTTCCCGGCCCCGCCGTCGCCCATGGCCTTGTGCAGGAAGCGCTCGATGCGGTCGCGCACGTGCGGCAGGAACCTGTAGGCCGCGACGATGCCGAGGGCGCCCGCGCCGCCGAGCCCCATCACCCAGAACCAGTGCAGGCCGGCGACGAAGAACAGCCCGCACCAGACCACCGTGATCAGCATCGTCTGGCCGAAGTCGGGCTGCAGGATCAGGGGCACGATCGTCGCCGGGAGCAGAAGGAACGCCAGGAACGCGCCGGGCATGTCCTTGCGCCGGGCGCCCTCGGCGAAGGCCCAGGCGGCGACCACCACGAAGGCCGGCTTCACGAACTCGGACGGCTGCAGGCCGATGCCGGCGACCGAGATCCAGCGGTGCGCGCCCTTGATCTCTGGCCCCCACTGGAGCGCGGCGCCGACGAGCGCCATCCCGACCACGTAGGTCAGGAGCGCGAGCCGCCGGACGTGGCGCAGCGACAGGAACGAGACCGCGACCATCAGGGCGACCGCGGGCGCGAGGTAGAGCACCTGCCGGCTCACGAAGTGGAAGGTCGACAGCCCGAGCCGCTCCGCGACCGGCGGGCCGCCGGCCATGAGCAGCACGAGGCCCGCCACCATGAGGACGACGAGGCCGGCCAGCATGGCGCGGTCGACGGTCCACCACCAATCGCCGACGAGGGTCGGCTCCGCGCGGGACATCATGGTTCGGCATCCTCCCCCTCTCCCCGCTTGCGGAGAGAGGGTTGGGGTGAGGGGCCGGGGGAGCGCGCACCCGGCCCCTCACCCGGTCGCTTCGCGGCTCGGCCTCTCCCCGCGAGCGGGGAGAGGAGACTCGCCGACATGATTCGGCGATTTGCGTTTACAGGTCCTTTACCTCGACGCCCGGCAGCGCCCGGACGAGGTCGCGGAAGCGGTTGCCGCGCTCCTCGAAGTTCCGGAACTGGTCGTAGGACGCGCAGGCGGGCGAGAGCAGCACCACGGGCTCGGGCGCGTCCGAGCGCGCCGCGTCCTCGGCGGCTTGCGCCACCGCCTTATCGAGGGTGTAGCAGCGGACGTAAGGAACCTCGTCTTGAAGTGTTGCCGCGAAGGCGTCCGCCGCCTCGCCGATGAGGTAGGCGCGCTCGACCTTCGGGAAATGCGGGCGCAGCGTCCCGATCCCGCCCTCCTTGGCCTTGCCGCCGAGAATCCAGAATACCCGGTCGAAGGAGGAAAGCGCCTTCTCGGCCGAATCGGCGTTCGTGGCTTTCGAGTCGTTGACGAAGATCGCGTGGCCGCGGCGGGCGACCTCCTCCATCCGGTGCGCGAGGCCCGGGAAGGTCGAGAGCCCGGCCCGGATCCGCTCGGGGCCAAGTCCGAGGGCATCGGCGACGGCGGCCGCCGCGGCGGCGTTCTGGGCGTTGTGCGCGCCGCGGAGCGAGCGGATGCCCGAGAGGTCCGCGACGATCCCGGAGCCGGTCGCGTCGACGCGGAACAGGGTCGCGCCCCGGGCGAACACGCCTTCGTCGGCGAGCGGCTCGATGGAGATACGCCGTAGCGGCCGGCCTGCATCGGCGCGGCGCTGCGCGACGGCGCGGCTCGGCTCGTCGTCCATGCCGACGACGGCAAGCTCCGCGACGGCGACGAGCCGCTCCTTGATGGCGGCGTAGTTGTCCATCGTCCCGTGCCGGTCGAGATGGTCGGGCGAGACGTTGAGGAGCACGCCGACCGACGGCTTCAAGCTCGGTGTGAGGTCGATCTGAAACGACGACATCTCGACGACATGGACGCGGTCGTTCGCGGGCGGTTCGAGCGAGAGGATGGCCGTGCCGATGTTGCCGCCCATCTGCACGTCGCGCCCGGCCTCGCGCAGGATGTGGGCGACGAGCGCGGTCGTCGTCGACTTGCCGTTGGTGCCGGTGATCGCGACGAACGGCGCGTCGGGCGCGATCCTTTGACGCTCGCGGCAGAACAGCTCGATGTCGCCGATGATCTCGACGCCCGCGGCTTTCGCGAGCCGCACCGACCAATGCGGCTCGGGGTGGGTCAGCGGCACGCCGGGGGAGAGCACGAGCGCCGCGAACCCGGACCAGTCGGCGCGCTTCAGGTCGCCGGTCCCGATCCCCTGGGCTTGCGCCTTCGCCATCGCCTCCGCGCTGTCGTCGCAGGCGACGACCCGCGCGCCGCCGGCCTTGAGGGCGAGCGCCGTCGCGAGCCCCGAACCGCCGAGGCCGAACAGCGCGACCGTTTTCCCTGCGAAGGTGGTGGCCGGCGTCACCGCCTCACCGCAGCTTGAGCGTCGCCAGCGCCACGAGCGCGAGCACCACGGAGATGATCCAGAAGCGCATCACGATCTGCGGCTCCTTCCAGCCCTTCTGCTCGAAGTGGTGGTGGAGGGGGGCCATGCGGAACACGCGCTTGCCGGTGAGCCGGAACGACGCCACCTGGATGATCACCGACATGATCTCGAGCACGAACAGCCCGCCGGCGATCGCGAGCACGAACTCCATCTTGGTCGCGACCGCGATCGTGGCAAGCAGCCCGCCGAGCGCGAGCGAGCCGGTGTCGCCCATGAAGATCTGGGCCGGCGGCGCGTTGAACCACAAGAAGCCGAGGCCCGCGCCGATGAGCGCGCCGCACACGACGGCGAGCTCGCCCGCGCCGGGGACGAAATGGACCTGGAGGTAGTTGGCGTAGATCGCGTTGCCGACGAGGTAGGAGACGAAGCCGAAGGTCGCCGACACGATCATCACCGGGCCGATGGCGAGGCCGTCGAGGCCGTCGGTGATGTTGACCGCGTTGCCGGCCCCGACGATCACGAAGCCGGCGAAAATCAGGTAGAACCAGCCGAGGTCGAACAGGATCTCCTTGGCGAAGGGCAGCGCCAGCCGGTTCGCGAGACCGGGCGTCGCGATCTCGGCGATCATGACGCAGGCGATCGCGGCGATGAGCGCCTCGAGCAGGAGCCGCGACTTGCCCGAGAAGCCCTTGTGCGACTGCTTCGTGACCTTGAGGTAATCGTCGTAGAAGCCGATCGCGCCGAAGCCGAGCGTCACGAACACCACGACCCAGACGTAGAGGTTCCTCGGGTTCGCCCACAGGATCGTCGCCACGAGGGTGCCGGCGAGGATCATCAGCCCGCCCATGGTCGGGGTGCCGCGCTTCGTCAGGAGATGCGACTGCGGCCCGTCCTCGCGGATCGGCTGGCCCTTGCCCTGCTTGAGGCGCAGCGCCGAGATGATCGCCGGCCCGAACCAGAACACGAAGAGCAGCGCCGTCGCGGTCGCGCCGCCGGTCCGGAAGGTGATGTACCGGAAGACGTTGAGGGGTGTGAAGACGCTCGAGTAGTCGGCGAGGAAGTAGAGCACGCTTAGCCTTTCGCCGCGGCGCGGCTGTCGTGGTCGGGCGCGAAGCGCTCCTTCAGCGCCTTGACGATGCGCGACACCAGGATGCCCTTCGAGCCCTTGACCATGACGACATCGCCGGCCCGGACGGCGCCGAGGACGCTCGCCTCGAGCGCGGCGGCGGTCGGGGCATAGCCGCCCCGCCGCCCTCTGGGAAGGGCCGCGTAGAGGTTGTCCATCAGCGGCCCGGCCGCGAAGACGAGGTCGGCGCGGCTGTCGGCGACCGGCCCCAAGAGGTCGCGGTGCAGCGCCGGGCCGTTCTCGCCCAGCTCCAGCATGTCGCCGAGGACCGCGACGCGGCGCCCGCCCGGGGCCGGATCGGTCGCGGCGAGGTTCAGGAGCGCCGCCCGCATGGAGGCCGGGTTGGCGTTGAAGGCCTCGTCGACGAGGAGGAACTCGCCGCCCGGCGCGCGGAGCCGGATGCGCTCGCCGCGGCCCGCCGGGGGCGCAAGATCGGCGAGCCCCTGCGCGGCGCGGGCCACGTCGCCGCCGGCGGCCGCCACGGCGGCGAGCACGGACAGCGAGTTCATGGCGACGTGCTTTCCGGGTGCGCCGAGGCGGTAGGCGAGCGGCCGCCCGAGCACCCGCGCCTCGACGACCGAGGTGTCGGCCTTAAGGACGATGCGCTCGGCGCGAACGTCGGCGCCCTCGTGCTCGCCGAAGGTCAGGATGCGCCCGGCGCTGGACGCCTGCGCGTGGGCGCGGACGCGCTCGAAATGAGGGTTGTCGCGGTTGATCACCGCCGTCCCGCCGGGCTCGACCCCCAAGAAGATCTCGCCCTTGGCGTCGGCGATGGCCGAGACCGAGGGGAAGAACTCGATGTGGACCGGCTCGACCGTCGTGACGACGGCGACGTGCGGGCGCACCATGCGGGTCAGCGGCGCGATCTCGCCGGCATGGTTCATGCCGATCTCGAACACGCCGTATTGCGCGTCGCGGGGGAGGCGCGCGAGGGTGAGCGGCACGCCCCAGTGGTTGTTGTAGGAGGCGACGGAGGCGTGGGTCTTGCCCAAGCGCTCGAAGGCGAGGCGCAGGGCCTCCTTGGTGCCGGTCTTGCCGACCGAGCCCGTCACGGCGACGATCTGGGCTTTCGACCGCGCCCGCGCCGCGACGCCGAGGCGGCGCATGGCGTCGAGCACGTCGGGGACGACGAGGAGCGGTCCGGCGTCCGCGAACTCGGCGGCGCGTCCCTCGGCGACGACGGCCGCCGCCGCGCCCCTGGCGAGGGCGTCGCGGACGAAGGCGTGGCCGTCGTGCACGTCGCCGCGGATCGCGAAGAAGAGGTCGCCGGGCTCAAGCGTGCGGGTATCGATCGAGACGCCGGTCGCGGCGGGCAGGCTCCCGACCGGGCGGGCGCCCGTCGCCGCAAGGACCTCTTCGGACGTCCACAGGGGCGCGCTCATGTGCCTAAGAAACCTCCGCGATGGCCGCCCGCACCACCTCGTGGTCGGAGAACGGCACCTTCCTGTCGCCGAAATCCTGGCCGGTTTCATGGCCTTTCCCGGCCACCACGAGCACGTCGCCTGGGGCAAGCTCCCTGACTGCCGCATGAATGGCCTCGGCGCGGTCGCCGATCTCCCGGGCGCCGGGGGCCGCGGCGAGGATCTCGGCCCGGATCGCGGCCGGCGGCTCGGTGCGGGGATTGTCGTCGGTGACGATGACGACGTCGGCCTTGCTCGTAGCGATGCGGCCCATGATCGGGCGCTTGCCCTTGTCGCGGTCGCCGCCGCAGCCGAAGACGCAGACGAGGCGGCCCGCCGCGAAGGGGCGGAGCGCGTCGAGCACGTGCTCCAGGGCCTCGGGCTTGTGGGCGTAGTCGACGACCGCGATGGCGCCGTTGACCTCGCCGACCTTCTCGAGGCGGCCCGGCACGCCCTTGAGCCCGGAGAAGGCCGCGAGCACCCGGGCGGGCGCGGCCGGCGGCTCGGCCGCGATGACGAGGCCGGCGGCGAGGAGCGCGTTCTCGACCTGGAAGGCGCCGATCAGCGGGAAACCGGCCTCGATCTCCTCGCGGACGCCCTTCTCGGGCAGGTTCACGCGGATCTTGAGCCTCTGGGACGCGCCGTCGGCGCCGGCTTCGACGAGGGTCAGGCTGTCGCCGGCCCGGCCCGTGGTCATGACTTTCAGGCCCCGTTCGGCGGCCGCTTCGAGAAAAAGCTCGGCCATGTCGCCGTCGGCGTTGACGACGGCGGTCGCGCCGGGCTGCAGGAGGTCCTCGAACAGGCGCAGCTTCGCCTGCCGGTAGGCCTCGACCGTGCCGTGGTAGTCGAGGTGGTCGCGCCCGAGGTTGGTGAACCCCGCCGCCGCAAGGCGCACGCCGTCGAGCCGGCGCTGCTCGATGCCGTGCGAGGACGCCTCCATGGCGAGGTGCGTGATTCCCTCCCCGGCGAGCCGGTGGAGGGTCTCGTGCAGGGCGATCGGGTCCGGCGTCGTCAGCGAGCCGTAGGCCGCACCCTCGGAGGTGGTCACGCCGAGGGTGCCGAGGCTCGCGGACTTGTGGCCGAGGGCGGCGAAGAGCTGGCGCGAAAAGTCCGCGACCGAGCTTTTGCCGCTCGTCCCCGTGACAGCCACGACGGTCTCCGGCTGGCGCGGGTGGAGCCGGGCCGCGGCGAGCGCGAGCGCGCGGCGCACGTCGGGCACGCGGATGTAAGGGATAGCGGGGTCGAGGGCGGCCGGCCGCTCGCCCTGGCCGACGACTGCGGCGGCGCCGGCCGCGAGCGCCTGCGGCACATAGGCCAAGCCGTCGGCCTTCGTGCCGGGCACGGCCACGAACACCGCGCCGGGCGTCACCTTGCGGCTGTCCGACGCGAGCCCCGAAACGGCGAGGCCGGCATGGCCGCCGGCCTGCGCTTCGGGGAAGAGATTGCCGAGGATGGTCACGATGTCGGACCAAGCTGCCGGGCAATAACAACCCTCCTCATGCTGAGGAGGCGCGAAGCGCCGTCTCGAAGCACGCACCGGCGGTTGGACGCTGTGTCGACGGTGTGCGTCCTTCGAGACGCGCCCTTCGGGCGCTCCTCAGGATGAGGAGGTTGGGAGGATGCTCGGCCGGCCGCGCGGTTCACCGCGTGCCCCAGGCTCCGAGCTTGACCATCAGCGGGAAGGCCTTCTCCGGCGGCTCGAAGCGCGGGGGCACGCTCAGCATGGGCGCGACCCGCTCGATGATGTTGCCGGTGACGGGGGCGGCGTTCCAGCCCGAGGTGGTAAAGCCGTGCGTGCCCTCGACGGCGGCGGGCTCGTCGAGGATCGTGAGGAAGACGTACTTCGGCTTGTCCATCGGGTACACGGCGGTGAAGGTGGTGAGGTTCTTGGTCTTCGAGTAGCGGCCGTTGACGACCTTCTCGGCGGTGCCGGTCTTACCACCGACGAAGAAACCCGCAATCGCCGCCGCCGAGGCCGAGCCCTTGGTGGCGTTGAGGCGCATGACGTAGCGCATCGCCTCGCTCGTCTCGGGCTTGATGATCCTGACGCCGAGCTGGCGCGCCTCCTCCTCGGAGCGCTTGAGGAACGTCGGCTTGATCATGATGCCGCCGTTGACGAGGGCGCCGACCGCCATCAGGGCCTGCAGCGGCGCGACCGCGATGCCGTGGCCGAAAGCGATGGTGATGGTGTTGAGCTCGCCCCAGCGCGACGGCACGATCGGCAGGGCGTTCTCGGGCAGCTCCGTCACGAGCCGCTCGAGCTGGCCGGCCTTGCGCAGGAAGGCCTTGTGGCCCTCGACGCCGACGCCGAGCGCCATCTTGGCGGTGCCGATGTTCGACGAGTAGATGAACACCTCGGGCACCGTCATGACCCGGTGCTGGGCGTGGTAGTCGCCGATCTTGAACTTGCCCCAGTGCAGCGCCCCGCGGGCGTCGAGGCTCGAGTTGATGGTGAAGCGGCCCGAGTCGAGCGCCATCGCCGTCGTCAGCGCCTTGAAGGTCGAGCCCATCTCGAAGACGCCGACGTTGATGCGGTTGATGCGGTCCTTCTCGAGCGCGTCAACCGGGTTGTTCGGATCGAAGTCCGGCAGCGACACGAGCCCGATCACCTCGCCGGTGTTGACGTCCATGACGGCGCCGGCCGCGGCCTTGGCCTTGAACTTCGCCATGCCCTTGGCGAGCTCGTCGCGCAGGGCGTGCTGGACGCGCAGGTCGAGGGAGAGCCTGACCGGCGCGAGGTCGGCGGAGGAGAGCGCGAAGCCGGCGCCGTTGAGGTCCTTGAGGCCCTGGCCGTCGATGTACTTCTCGATCCCGGCGATGCCGGCGTTGTCGATGTTGGCGAAGCCGAGGACGTGGGCGCCGGCGACCCCGTTCGGATAGACCCGCTTGTTCTCGGGCATGAAGCCGACGCCCGGGATGCCGAGGCGGTGCACCTCGGCCTGCTGGCGCGGCGTGACCTCGCGCTTGATCCACACGAAGCCGCGCCGCCGGTCGACCCGGCCGAGCTTCTGGCGCAGCTCCCGGGCGTTGAGGTCGGGCAGGACCGCGGTCAGGAGCTCGACCGCCTCGTCCTTGTCGACGACCTTGCGCGGGTCGGCGAACACCGACACGACCTTGACGTCGGTCGCCATGACCTCGCCGTTGCGGTCGAGGATGTCGGGCCGCGCCGCCGCGATCTCCCGGCCCGCCGCCCTGCGCAGCGCCGATTCGTCGGGCTTCAGCCCGATCAGGGCGAGGCGGCCGCCGATGACCCCGAACAGGCCGACGAACGCGAGCGCGACGAGCCCGACCCGGCCCGTGCTCTTGTCGACGCGCAGGCGGAACAGCTCGCGCACGAACGTCAGGGTCCGGCGGATGCGCCCGGGGCGGGCGGGCGCGGAAGGCGCGGCTTCTGCGGCGGGCTCGGTCGGCATCGTCACCTCCGCGGCGTGGTCGAGCGCGGCGTGGTCGAGCCGGTGGTGCGCGGGTCGGCGGGCCGCTTCTCCTTCGGCGTGGCGCCGCCCTGGAGCAGGCGCGCGATCTCGTCGACCTTCGGGGCCCGGTTCGGCAGGTCCGAGAGCCGCGCGAGCTGCTGCGGCGTGGCCGGCTGGAGGTCGAGGTGACGCTCGACCACGGCCTGGAGGCGGTCCGGGCGGTTGAGGTGCTGCCAGTCGGCCTTGAGCACCGCGATCGAGTCGCGCTCGCGCTGGATGCGCGACCTCAGCTTCGCAGACTGCTCGGCCCAGTACAGCGTCTCGTACTTGATCGAGTAGGCATAGGCCGCCGACCCGATCAGGCCGGCGACGGCGACGATGTTGAGGAAGCGGATCATCGCCGCCCTCCCTTCTGGCTCGACGGCAGGGACGAGAGCGCCGCGAGCGCGGCGAGCGGCGCCGGCGGCGGCGCGTCGGTGCGCTCGGCCGCGCGCAGCTTCGCCGAGCGGGCGCGCGGGTTCCTGCGGGCTTCCGCCTCGCTCGGGACGACCGGCCCCTTGGTGACGAGATCGAAGCTCGGCGCCGCCGCCTCGGCCCTCGGCAGGTGGCGCGAGCCGGCGGGAACGCGCCCGCTGCGCGCCGCCAGGAACTGCTTCACGATCCGGTCCTCGAGGGAATGGAACGTCACCACGGCGAGCCGCCCGCCGGGGCGCAGCACGCGCTCGGCCGCGTGCAGGGCCCGCACGAGCTCGCCGAGCTCGTCGTTGACGGCGATGCGCAGGGCCTGGAACACCCGCGTCGCCGGATGGATGCCGCCGGGCTCGGCCCGCACGAGCCCCGCGACGAGCCCGGCGAGCTCGCCCGTGGTCTCGATCGGCTGCTTGCGCCGGCGCTCGATGATCGCCCGGGCGACGGCGCGCGCGCGGCGCTCCTCGCCGAAGTGGAAGAAGATGTCGGCGAGCTCGGCCTCGGGAGCGCCGTTGACGACGTCCGCGGCGCTCGGGCCCTCGCGCTCCATGCGCATGTCGAGGGGGCCGTCGTGGCGGAAGGAGAAGCCGCGCGCGCCCTCGTCGAGCTGCATCGACGACACGCCGACGTCGAGCACGACCCCGTCGACGCCGTCCGGGAGGCCCGCCTCCGCGGCGACCCGGTCGAGGTCGCCGAACCTCGCCGGCACGAGCGCGAGCCGTCCCTTGGCCCTCAGGGCGAGCCCGGCGCCGGCCGCGACCGCGTCCGGGTCGCGGTCGATGGCGACGACCCGGTTCTCCCGGTTCGCCGCCAGGATGGCTTGCGTGTAGCCGCCGGCCCCGAAGGTGCCGTCGACGAAGGTGCCGCCGCGGCTGGCCGCGAGCGCGTCGAGCATCTCGTCCAGGAGCACGGGCAGGTGCCCGCCCGTCCCCGGCCGGGCGGCTTCGCCCGCGGCCTCGGCCGGGATGGCGCGGCGGGCCATCATGCGCCCGCGGCTCCGGCCGGCGCCGCGAAGGACCGCCTCAGCTCCCGCACCTGCGCGCGCGCCTCCGCGAGATGCGCCCGGAAGGCCTCCGGCTCCCAGATCTGGAACTTCTGGCCGAGGCCCACGAAGGCGACCGCGTCGGCGATCCCGGCGTGCGCCTTCACGCCCTCGGTGAGGAGCACCCGCCCCTCCGGGTCGACCTTCAGGATCTCGCTCGTGCCGTAGAGCGCCGTCGCGAGCCGGTCGCGCTCCTCCGAATAGGGCGGCAGCGTCGCCAGGAAGGTCTCGATCCCGCAGAGCAGCGCGTTGCCGCCGGCATCGAGGGCCGGGGCGTCCAGCGCCGGATGGACGTAGAGGCCCTCGAACCCGTCCCGGGCAAGCACCGCCCGGAACGGCGCCGGGATCGAGACCCGCCCCTTGGCGTCGATCCGGCTGAAGAAGTTCGATACGAAGCGGTCCATGCCCCGCCGGCTCGCCCCTGCCCACGCTTAGTCCGCCGAGACTCGGCCCCCCGGCGGAGGTTTCGCCTCCGCCGCTCTCCATCCTGGACGAGGCGCCGGACGGCCATGAAGCCGTGCCGGGCTCGCGCCGACGGCGCGCGCGCGCCGGCGCGCGGCCAGGACGGCCGCCGCCGACCGGCTCCGGGTCCGCGCGACCCACCGTTGACGGGATGACTTGGGATAGCATGGGCCTAAATGGGCGTCAACGAACGGTGACGCTTCTCAGGCCCGCGGCTGTGGACGAAAGAGACTTGGCGCCGGGACCTGGAGCGTTCCCCCGATTAAGGCCGGATCAGGGTTAAGGAACGGTCAAGCGAGGGGCCGGCGCCCGGCCTGAGATCGCCGAGCCCGGCGGCCGGATGGACGGCGCCCGGGCGGCTTGCCATGATGCCCGGCGGCCAAGGAGCGCGCCGATGAGAGTGCCCGTCCGCAATGTCCCCGCCCTCCCCTGCGCGGCGCTCGCCCTCGCGCTTGCGGCCGTCCTCGCCGCGAGCGGGGCGCAGGCCCATCACGCCATGGGCGGCGAGACCCCGCGGACGCTGTGGCAGGGCCTCGTCTCCGGGCTCGCCCACCCGGTGATCGGCCTCGACCACCTCGCCTTCACGGTGGCGGCGGGCCTCCTCGCGGCGCCCCTCGCGGCACCGCCCGGAAAGCTCGTCGTGGCCGCCCTGATGCCCCTCGCGTTCCTGGCCTCGGGCGCCGCCGGCGCCGCCCTCCACGTCGCGGGCCACGGTCTCCCCTTCGCCGAGATCTTTGTGGCCCTCTCGGTCCTGGCGCTCGGCGCGCTCCTCCTCTCGAGGATCCGCGCCCCGGCCCCGGCGCTTGCCGCCCTCTTCGCGGCGGCCGGCCTGTTCCACGGCCACGCGCTCGCCGAAAGCATCGTCGGCGCCGAGCCGGCCCCGCTCGCCGCCTACTTCATGGGGCTCGTGACGGTGCAATACGCGATCGCGCTCGGGGCGATGCTCGCGGCGCGCCGGGTCATGGCCGAGCGCCCGACGCTGGCCCGAGGAGCGTTCACGGCCGCAGGAGCAGCGGTCGCGACGGTGGGATTCGTCTTCCTGCTAGCCCCGGCGGCGTGACTCCCCTCCCGCGAGACGGCTGGGTCAGGCCCCGGCCGCGACGAGGGTTGTGGGAGAAGAAAAAGAAAGCGTCAGCCGGCCTGTAAGCCGGGTTCTGTAGGGCCCTGGCGCGCAAGCGCGCTCGAGCGTGGCGGCCATTCCTCTGGGGCGGCCGTCGCCGGCCGCCTCGAGCAACCAACCCGAACGACGAAGCCTGGAGACGTGGCCGGGTTTTTTAGGCCCTGTCGTTCCTATTCGGTCTTGCTCCCGGTGGGGTTTGCCGTGCCGGTTCGCGTTGCCGCGTCCGCGGTGCGCTCTTACCGCACCCTTTCACCCTGACCCCGCCGGCTTAAAGCCTCGCGGGGCGGTCTCCTCTCTGTGGCACTGTCCCTGGGGCTTTTCGAAAAAAGCTCCGCCGGAGGTTATCCGGCACCGCGTCTCCATGGAGCCCGGACTTTCCTCCCCGGATCCTTTCGGACCCGGAGCGGCCGCCCGGCCGGCTGACCCTTCGGGATGTGGGCCAGGGCCGCCGGCCCGTCAAGCGCGGCCCCGCGAGCACCTCGGTGCCGTGGTAGCGATCATGAAGTTGAGCAACGACTACCATGACTTCATCGCCAAGCTGGATCGCATCGCCCCGCGATACGGCGAGCAGATGAAGCTACCGTTCGATGACGACGGGAAGGGCCTTTAGCCCTTCCCCCACCTCGCCCGCGCGGCGTTGTGGGCGATCTCCGCGCGGCATTCCGCAGGCATCTTCTCGGATCGCGCCTTGCCGCCCTTTAACCCGCCCCGCCGCCCTAGCGCGACGGCGGCGGCGTCCTTGTCCCGGCCCTCGATCTCTTCCTCGACCTCCCCCGTCGCAATCTGCATCACGCGCACGGGTTGCCGATCACGTCGGCGGGGCGCTTCTCACCTTTGGGGCCTCGGGGCATTCTCAGCACTCCTGAACTTGGCTAACATCATAGCGATACGCCCCGCCGACCGGAACCAGTCAATGTTTACCGAAACGATATCGCCCGCTGCTGGTTCGGCCGTAGCAGAACGGCTGGACGAGAAAGCAGAGACAGCTCGGAAATTTGGGATGTTCTATGTTGTATGTGCCGTCGGGTTAGGAATTGTCATTCTAGTGCTCTTTTACGTATTCAGTGCTGAAAGCGGTATTGCCCGACCGGGGTACACGTTGTCGGAGATGTTTACCCTTAGTTTAGTAACCGCTGTGTTGAGGATTGGTATGGTGCTAATCGCAATCTTTTTAATTCAGATTCTCGTTAGCTTTGCACGATACTACTTCCGTATTGCAGAACATATTTCTCTTACAAGCGAGTTGGTTCGCGTCAGCGCCGGTAATGTCGAGAGCATGAAGAGCTTGTCTTCTGTTTTTTTACCCACGATTGAATTCGGGAAACTTCCGTCCTCGCCGGTCCAGCGGGTTGTCGAAACAGCGATGGAGACGGTGAAGGAACTAGCCCAAAAGCTTCCATCGAAGTGAGCTCCCATCTCAGATTTCAAACTGAGGCACTACCCTCAAGCGGGATGCCTTTTCAATCGAATCGTCACCCCGCTCCATCTCTTTGGCCGCCCCGGCCGGAGCTCGCCGCGGCCAGCTCCTCGGGCGTCAGGGTGCCGGAGACGACCTCCTCGAGCGCCGCCTCGACGGCCTCGGTCGCAAGGTGGTGCGCCTTCTCGCGCACGATCGCGCGCTCGCGCTCGGCGAGCTTCTCGACCTTGTCCTCGAGCTCGGGCGGCAGCGCCGGGTCGCCGAGGAAGGCCGGCTTCTCCGCCGTCTCCTGGTAGGCGGCCCGCAGCTGCTGCGCGAGGTGCTCCTGCACGGGCGGCGGCAGGGCCGGGTCCCGCTCCGGCTCGAGCCCGGGCGTCTCGGCCCCAATCCGGGGCAGGGAGGGTCCTTGGTCTGGGCGATGGCTCATCGGGAATCCGCTCCTTGCCGGACCAACGCCCCGCGGACCCCGAGGTTTCGGCGCGGCGTGCCGTCCGAACCTGCCCGATGACGTGCTTCCCTGCCACCGCGATTCGACTAACCTCGGCCTCCCGCAACGGAAGGACGGGCGAGCGCTCCCGCTGGCCTCGAAGGCCCGAGGAGGCCATGCAAGTCCATCAGGACCTCATCTTCGATCTCGGCGTGAACCAAGGCGAGGACAGCGCCTTCTACCTCGCCAAGGGCTTCCGGGTGGTCGGCGTCGAGGCCAACCTGGCGCTCGCCCGCGCGGTCGCGGCGACGTTCCGGGACGAGATCGCAGCCGGGCGCTACACGCTCCTCGCCGCCGGCCTGTGGAGCGCGCCCGGAAGCCTTCCGTTCTACGTGAACCTCGACAACCACCACTGGAGCTCCTTCGACCGGGCCTACGGCTGCCGCGAGGGCACGCGGTTCGAGGTGGTTCCGGTGCAATGCCTCACGATCGCGGACGTGATCGCGGCGCACGGCATGCCGCGCTACATGAAGGTCGACGTCGAGGGCGCCGACCGGATCGTCCTCAAGGGCCTCGAGGCCTTCTCGCCGCGGCCGCCGTTCGTCTCGGTCGAGGAGTACGGCGTCGCGGCGGTCGACGACCTCGCCGCCCTCGGCTACTCCCGCTTCGCCTTCGTGCCGCAGCACGCCAAGCGCCTGCACCGCCCGCCGAAGCCCGCCCGCGAGGGGCGCTACGCCGAGCGCGCCTTCACGATGCTCGACACGGGGCTGTTCGGGCGCGAGTTGCCCGAGCCCTGGATGGACTACGGGCAGGCCCGGGAGGCGTTCGTCGCCACGGTCCGGCGGGAGGACGGCACCTGGACCGGCCCCGAAGGCGAATGGTTCGACGTCCACGCCGCCCTGCCCGGGGCGCTGCCGGACGCGGCCGGCGGAACGCCTCCTTGACCGGCCGCCTCGTCTCGACTAGCGTCCGCGCCACCTTTCGCAAAGGGCGGGCGCATGCGCGCGGTTCTTATCGTAACGGGGGCGCCATCGACGGAGCGGGATTGACCCGCAGGTCCGGTTGGTGGCGCATGCAGGGTCCCTCGGGGCCCTTTTTTGTTGCCTCTCCCGCGCGCGGGAGAGGCCGACTCGGCGAAGCCGAGCGGGTGAGGGCAAGGAGCTTGAGATGAGCGAGACGATGACCGGCGCCGAGATGGTGATCCGCGCCCTGCAGGACCAGGGGGTCGAGCACGTGTTCGGCTATCCCGGCGGCGCCGTGCTCCCGATCTACGACGCGCTCTTCCACCAGGACAAGGTCAAGCACGTCCTCGTGCGCCACGAGCAGGGCGCCGTGCACGCGGCGGAGGGCTACGCGCGCTCCTCGGGCAAGGTCGGCTGCGTCCTCGTGACCTCCGGCCCCGGCGCCACGAACGCCGTCACCGGCCTCACCGACGCCATGATGGACTCGGTGCCGATCGTCTGCATCACGGGGCAGGTGCCGACCCACCTCATCGGCTCCGACGCCTTCCAGGAGTGCGACACGGTCGGCATCACCCGCCACTGCACCAAGCACAACTACCTCGTGAAATCGGTGGACGAGCTGCCGCGCATCCTGCACGAGGCCTTCTACGTCGCCGCGAACGGCCGCCCCGGGCCGGTCGTCATCGACCTGCCGAAGGACATCCAGTTCAAGGTCGGCCCCTACGCCCGCCCGACGGAGAACCGGCACAAGACCTACCGGCCCAAGGTTAAGGGCGACATGGACAAGATCCGCGCCGCGGTGGCGCTCATGGCCTCCGCCAAGCGCCCGGTGTTCTACACCGGCGGCGGGGTCATCAACTCCGGCCCGCGCGCCGTCGCGGCCTTGCGCGAGCTCGTGCATCTGACGGGCTTCCCGATCACCTCGACCTTGATGGGCCTCGGCGCCTATCCGGGCTCCGACCCGCAGTTCCTCGGCATGCTCGGCATGCACGGCACCTACGAGGCGAACCTCGCGATGCACGACTGCGACGTGATGGTGAACCTCGGGGCCAGATTCGACGACCGCATCACCGGCCGCCTCGACGCCTTCTCGCCGTTCTCGAAGAAGATCCACGTCGACATCGACGCCTCCTCGATCAACAAGAACGTCAAGGCCGAGCTCGGCATCGTCGGCGACTGCGGCGCCGTCCTCGAGGACATGCTGAAGGTCTGGCGCGAGACGAAGCCTCAGGTCGACAAGGTCGCGCTCGCCGACTGGTGGGGCAAGGTCGC